>NZ_JBSFVY010000012.1:156525-287432 GCF_053592555.1 Streptomyces sp. NPDC002643 | reverse complement strand
GGGTTGTGCACCTCGACACCGGCCGGGGGCGCGATGTCGGCGGCGGTGACCAGACCCGGGCCCTGCTTGCGCAGGTACATCACCACAGGCTCGTCCTGCTCGCTGCTCACGACCAGCTGCTTGATGTTGAGGATCAGGTCGGTGACGTCCTCTTTGACGCCCGGCACGGTGGTGAACTCGTGCAGGACGCCGTCGATGCGGATGCTGGTGACAGCAGCGCCGGGGATCGACGACAGGAGCGTACGACGCAGGGAGTTGCCGAGGGTGTAGCCGAATCCCGGCTCCAGCGGCTCGATCACGAACCGGGAGCGGAACTCGTCGACGACCTCTTCGGTCAACGAGGGACGCTGAGCGATCAGCACGAGGTATTGCCTCCAGTGTTTGGCGCCCGCTATGTGACGCCGTAGACACCATGAAGGGTACGGGCGGTTCGACCCCCTACGAGGCCGAACCGCCCGACCCGCCCGTCTGCCGGCCGACCGGCAGGCTCAGCTCTTCTGGAGTGGAGTCCGACGATCAGCTGTTCCTGCCCGCGAGAGTCATCCACCGGTTTGTAGATGCATACTGGGGGCAATGACAAAGCCTGCTGCATCGAAGCGTCATTTGCCCACCAGCCCCTTCAAGGCCCCGGTCACGCCGGCTCCCAAGCACTTCGCCATAGGCGAACAGGTCACACACGACATGTACGGCCTCGGCCGGGTAATCGGCATCGAGGATGGGATCGCGGCGCTCGTGGATTTCGGCTCGGTGCAAATGCGGATCTTGAGCCCGTACGCCAAGATGACCAAACTGTAGGACCGCTGTGGCCGGTCACTGGCCGGTCACGGCACGCCAGGCCCTTCAGGGACCTGTAACGAAAGGGAGACCTCTCATCGATCTGACGCCACTGTTCTCCGCCCCGGAAGGGCAACCCCGCCGCGCCACCGCGGCACCGCCGCCTCCGACGACAAACCCTTTCCATGCCCCGGACTTCGGGGCGGACGAGACCATCCTGCTCAAGGATGTACTGGGGCCCGCCTCGGGTGTGCGTGCCGCGCGATCCAAGGCGGCTTAGCCCCCACGAGTGAGCGGCCCGACCCCGAGCCCGGCGGGTACAGAAGGTCCCCACCCAGCGCGGACAGCACCGCAGCGCCGGGGCCGTCGACCTCATGGTGGCCGCCAGGCCATCGGCCTCGCAGCGTCAAACGGGCTTCGCCCAGGCTCTGTGCACGCACGAAGGCGGCTCCCGACCGAAGTCCGACCGAGCCCAGCCCAACACCGCGCCCACCCGTGCACACTCCCTGCCGACCGGTCTTCGCGCCCCGTGCCCTCCGCGCGCCCTAAGTCGAGGTCACGTGCCCCTTCACGGGGCCCTCAGGGTCACTCCCCCCTCCCCGGCCCTCAGCATCGCCCGCGGTGTCCTCGGGCTCCCAGCGCAGCAGGTCGCCCGGCTGGCAGTCGAGTACCTCGCAGAGCGCGGCGAGCGTCGCGAAGCGCACGGCCTTGGCGCGGCCGTTCTTGAGTACCGCCAGATTGGCGGGCGTGATCCCTACGCGGTCCGCGAGTTCGCCCACGGACATCTTCCGCCTGGCCAGCATCACGTCGATGTCGACGACGATGGGCATCAGATCACATCGTCCAACTCGGCCTGCATCCGCGCCGCTTCGACGTCGCGCGCGACGGCCTGGGCGAGCAGCATCCGCAGCACGAGCACGATGAGCGCGACCCCCAGGATGGCCACGCCGACCCCGCCCATGATGACGGTGACGCCCGGGTCGTCCCGCTGGCCCGGCGCATTGAGGGCCGTGACCGCGAACCACATGAGGGCAGCCGCCACGATCGTGCCGATCACGATGTCCACGTACCGGAAGGCGGCGTGGGAGAACACGGTTCGGCGTCGCACCATCGACACCAGCCGCCATACGCAGACCACGGCGACCTGGACCGACACCATGCCCAGGATCGTGATCACGCGCAGCGGGGTCAGCGGGAGCGACCCGTCCTCCGGATCGCTCCCGCTGACCAACGCCCACACCATCCCAGCCTGTACGAACACGGTGCCGGCGAGCATCACCACGAGCACGGCGCGCAGCGCACCCACTGTCAGCTTCCCCATGACCCATCCTTCCATCGACTTGCGATGGGAATCTATCGATTTTCGATAGGTTAAGCAATGGCTGAGGCGGCGGCGGGCGGCAGTATCGCACGAGGACGGGACACTGCCGCCCCCTCCCATGGCAGGCGTGCACGCGAAGGTTGTGATCCTCATCCTCATCCTCGTCCTCGTCCTCGTCCTCATCCGTCCAGTCGAAGTCGACTTCTGGGTCCCAGCCGCTGCGCGATGGCCGCAGCGATAGCCGTTGGGCTAAGCACCGGCCCATCCGGCGGTGTTCGAGTAGGACTCGTAGGAGTAGCGGGTGCTGCGATTCCACTCCTCACCGGTGATGTGTCTGTACGCCTTGTCCGGCACGTAGAGCAGGTTCTCTGCCCAGATGAGATCTCTGGCGTACGGGGCGAAGAGTTGTGGACGGCGGAGTACTGCTTCGTATGCCTCGCGGCCGGCGGCCACCACAGCCGCGCGCGTGTAGAGGAAGCTGTCGCTCGACATGTCGCGCCCGTACTCTTCGCGATCCAGCTGGTAGAGCGCCCACGACAGTTGTTCGGCGAACCCGATGACCGTCGCCAGCGGCCCGACGGCTAGACGGTTCGTCAGTGCCGCGGCCAGCTGTTCCGCGTCGGGGTCGGGCGTGGACGGTGTGCAGTCGTCGATGAGCTGCCAGAAGGCGTTCTCGTACATATCGCAGAGCATGGCGGACAGCTGTGACAGTGGCGGGACGGCGTCTGGCCATCGACTTCCCATCGGCCATGGTTCAGCCCACCAGGCGACGGTGGCGGATGAAGGCGGCCGCGATGGCGACAAAGGCGAGGACGTGCTCGGCCTCGCGTTCATCACGGCGGTGCAGGCGTCGGCACCCGGCCAGCCACGGCACTGTCCTCTTCCACGGCACTGTCCTCTCCACGACCCAGCGGTGGCTTGTCGGCGTGGAGTTCGGCCGGTCGCCGACGACGCGGGCCACGTCGGGAACGGATCGGCGGGTTCCAGGCCGCCGAACAGACGGCCGCCGCGCAAGGGCGGCGGCCGATCCCTCGCACCGGTGGCTCCAGGCCGAGGCTGTCGTGCATGTTGGCGCCTGAGATGCCCGGTGGCAGAGGCAGACCGTTCCAGTCCGTGATCAGGTGGATTTTCGCCCAGATCCGGTCCCGGCTCCACGGTGCGAAACGCCGGTAGACCATCGGCCAGCCCGGGCCGGGCCGAACACTGGGGGCCGACCTCTACCTCCCCGCGGACTTCGACGCCTCCCAGCGGCACCCGGCGCTCCTCGTCGGCTCCCCGTACGGCGGCGTCAAGGAGCAGGGAACCGGCATCTACGCGCAGATCTTGGCCAAGCGCGGGTTCGTCACCCTCGCCTTCGACCCGTCCTTCAACGGCGACAGCGGCGGCAGCCCGCGCACCAAGAACCTCACGTGATCCACCGCTGCGGCCCGGCGCCGGTATGGGCCCGCTTTGGGGATTGACACGGCGCGGGTCACGACACCACCGACCGTCGCGCCTTTTCCCCCACCGATCGAATATGAGGTCCCCTCCATGGAACGTCGCAAAGCGCTCGGACTGATCGCCGCCACCGGTGCCGCCACCGGCGCCTCCTTCACGGCTCTGCCCGCTTTCGGTGAGGAGACCGGCCGCGCCGCGGGCGCCACGGGCAAGGGTGGCTGCACCTTCGCGCTGGACAGGAACGTCAGGCGGACCTCGGTGCGGTTCAAGAACCGCTACGGCATCGAGGTCGCCGGTGACCTCTACGTGCCGAAGAACGCGAGCGGCAAGCTGCCCGCTCTGGCGGTCAGCGGCCCGTTCGGCGCGGTCGAGGAGCAGTCCTCGGGCCTGTACGCCAACGAGTTCGCCCGCCGCGGCTACGTCGCCCTCGCCTTCGACCCCTCCTTCACCGGGGAGAGCGGCGGCACGGTGCGCGACGTGGCCTCGCCCGACATCTGCACCGAGGACTTCAGCGCCGCCGTCGACTTCCTCGGCCCGCAGAGGATCGTCGACCGCGAGCGGATCGGCGTCCAGGGCATCTGCGGCCTGAGCGGTATGGCGCTCACCGTCCCACGAGGTGCCCTTCGACGAGAACGGCAACGTCGCCCCCTCGCACCGCGTCCTGCCCAAGACCCTCCCGGCGGACGCCGACCCGATCACGAAGATCTTCTTCGACTACTACCGCACCGAGCGCGGCTACCACCCGCGCTCGATCAACTCCACCACCGCGTGGACCGCGACCACGCCGATGCCGTTCTTCGCCTTCCAGCAGATGACGAACATCGACATGCCGGCCCCCCGCAGGGCCCTCCTGGTGACCGGCACCAACGCGCACTCCCGCTACTACTCCGAGGACGTCCAGAAGACGGCCCCCGACACGTCGACCTCGTGGTCGTCCCGGGCGCGGACCACGTCGACCTGTACGACCACAAGAACCTCATCCCCTTCGGCAATGGCGCCCAAGTCGCTTACGTAAAGGGCCACTTGCGTGCCATGGGTGCGGCGGCACCACGTCATCCGCGTCATGCCCTGGCCGCGCGGGCAGCTGGCACCGCCCTCAGCGCCCAGAGTGCTTCGGCGGCGATGGCCGCGTAGCCGGTGTGGAGTTGCTCGGTCAGCGTGTCGGAGAGGGAGGGGGCGGCCGCGTCCTGCGCACCGGAAGTCAGGGGGGCGTATCCGTTGTGGCTTGGTATCGCCTCATTGGTTTACAGCTGTCCCTGACCAACGTGAAGGCGCGGCAGGGGAGTTGATGGGCTGGCATCATGCGGTCATGCCTGATGCCGAACTGCTCGCCATCGCCACGGGTGCCGCGGCAACGATTCTCGCCGACGCCGTTCGCCTGGGATGGGGCCGCGCCCGTGCGACGGTTGACCGCCTTTTTCGGCAAGGTACTCGGGACGAGCGCGATGCGGCGCTGGCGGCACTGTCGCGGGGCGTTGCCGACGACGACCTCCGCATCGTCCTGGCGTCGCTCCTCGCCGCCCACGCGGAACGCCGCCCCGAGGTCCTGGCCGAGCTGCGGTCCCTGGCGGCTTCCCCGTCCGCTGTCCCCGCCGTGCAGGTACAGCGCAATGAGGGATCGGGAACGTTCATCGCCGGCGATGTGATCGGGGGCCTCACCATCAACCACGACAGCTCCCGGTGACGGACGGACAACGCCGGGAAGCCGGTGACCAGCACAACCACGGCTCAGGCACCTTCGTCGGCCGCGTGATGGGCGACGTCACCATCAACTACGGGGCGCCGGCGTTCCAGCCCGCCTGGCGGGAGGCCTCGGCCACCCGTGCGCTGACGGAGAACCAGCGCTTGGCGGGAGCGGCCGACCAGCTTGCTCAGGCGGTCGGGGCGCAGTGGCGGCGCGAGGAGGAACGGCAGCGGATACACGACCCGTTCCCGCTGCCGGTGCGGTGGCACCCGGCACCCGAGGCCCTGACAGATCACTGGGCCAACATCCGCCGTGGCCCAGCCGGGGTCGACTTCGGTCCGTTGGCCCTGACCGGCCGGCTGGACCGGGTCGTCGACGTCTACCAGCGGCTGCCGTCGGGACGGCTGGTGGTCCTGGGCCGGGGCGGCTCCGGCAAGACCGTGCTGACCCTGCGGTTCGTCCTCGACCTCCTCGACGCCGGCACCGGCACCGGCACCGGCACCGATCTCGTACCGGTGATCTTCAGCCTCGCGTCGTGGAACCCGGCCACCACCTCACTGCGGGACTGGCTGACCGACCAACTCCTGCGGGACCACCGCGGTCTCGCCGCGCCCGGCCCGACCGGATCGAGTCTGGCCGCCGCCCTGGTCGAGACCGGCCGCATCCTGCCCGTGCTGGACGGGTTCGACGAGATTGCCGACGGGCTGCACTGTGCCGCGTTGGAAGCGCTGAACGCCACCAGGATGCCGCTGCTGCTGACCAGCCGCCCCGACGAGTACGCCACCGCCGTCGCGGCCGCCGACGTCCTGACTGCCGCGGCCGGCATCGAACTGGACGACCTCACCTGGGCCGACCTCGCCGACTATCTGCCTCGCACCACCCGCAAGACCGCCACCGCCACTCCCACCGCCACTGCCGCTGCCGCTGCCATCAGCACCGGCACCGGCACCGGCACCACCACGATGTGGGACCCGGTCCTGGCCTGCTTGCGCGAACATCCGAGCAGCCCGGCGGAGGCCAACCTCACCGCAGTGCTGTCCACCCCGTTGATGGTCGTCCTCGCCCGCACCATCTACAGCGACACCCCGGACCGCGACCCCGCCGAGCTGCTCGACACCCATCAGTTCGGCACCGCCCAGGACCTGGAAGACCATCTCCTGGGCGCGTTCGCCTCCGCCGTCTACCAGCACCCGCCCCTCGACCGGTGCTCCAGCCACCACGGCTACCGAAGCTGGGACCCCGACCGCGTCCACCACTGGCTCGGCTACCTCGCCCGGCACCTGAACCGGCTCGGCACCAAAGACCTCGCCTGGTGGCAACTGGGCAACACCATCCCCCGCACAACACGGATGCTGGTGGGCGGACTCGCGTTCGGGCTCGCAGCCGGGCTGGCGAACGCGCTGGCGAACGGGCTCGTGATCGGATTCGTCCTCGCACGCGCGCGCCTGGGCTGGGGCGGGGTGATCGGACTCGCGTTTCCGTTCAGCGGCGGCGTGCGTGCCTGGCTTGTGTACGGGCTGGTGAGCGGACTCGCGGGAGGGCTGGTGGCCGGACTCTCCTTGGGGCTCCGTTTCGGGCTCCGGTCCGAAGGGGGCGATCCCTCACGCATACAGCTGCGTATCCGCGGCCGGGCCAGACAAGCCCTGGAGCAGTTCGCGGACGGAGCGTTCTTCGGATGGGCGGCCTGGCTGGTCATCGGCCTCGCGAGCGGACTCGCGGGTGTGCTGGCGAGCCAGGTCATAGACTGGCGCGCGTTCGGGCCCGTGGACGTGATGTGGGCCCTCCTTTGGATCTGGTTCCCGGCCGGCCTCGCCGTCGGGCTGGTGTTCGGGATCGCGTACGCGCTCCAAACCCCCACCGACATCAGGATCGCAGTCAGCCCGTCCGAGCTGTTGACGGCCCATCGCAGGACCGCGGTCTTCCAGTCCTTCGTGGGCTGGCTGGCATTCGGGCTGGCGTTCGGCCTCCTGGGCGGGCTCCCCAACGCGCTCGTGGGCGGGTTCGTATGGGGAGGCGTGGTCAGGCTCAGTGCGGACGCCTGGGGGCGTTGGATGATCCTGTCACGCATCTGGCTGCCCATGACCGGACGGCTGCCCTGGGCGCTGATCGCATTCCTCGACGACGCCCACCGGCGGGGGATGCTCCGCCAGGCGGGAGCGGTGTACCAGTTCCGCCACGCCCGACTTCAACACCACTTCGCCCACCGCTACGAGACACCGGCCACAGCCCCCGTGCCATCGGGACGGTAGACATCCGCGCCCGGCACCGTGCCGTCACGCATCCACGCCCGGACATCGACCTCGATCCGGACCTCCGCCACGCACCGCTCCTCGGGTCGGCGGTCCCGGTGGTCAGGCCACCGCGTTCAACAGGTCGGCCAGAACGTCGGGGCGCTCAAGCGCGATGAAGTGGCCTGCCTTCGGCACCTGTGTGAAATCGGCGGTCGGCAGCAGCCGCTTGTTGGACTCCCGGTCGGAGGGCCGGGACCAGTCCTTCTCGCCGTAGACGAGGTGGATGGGCACCTTGATCTCGGGGTAGCGCGGGCGGGCCGCGATGAGGCTGGGCAGCGCCTGGTACACGGCCCGGGCGACGGTCGGGTAGCCGGGGCGGCCGCCCACCTGGAGGAGCTCGTCCACGTAGTCCTCGCGCAGCGCGCTCTTGTCGCCCAGGCCGCCCTGAAGGATCTTGCGGAGGGCGGGCTTGGGCTCCACCCCGGCGATGACCGGGCCCACTCCGGGCGCGAGGACTCCGCCGACCACCACGCGGGCGAGGAGGCTCGACCGGGCGATGCCGCCGGGGAAGTCGTAGGTGTTGACCGCGACGACGCGTCGTACCCGCTCCGGGAGATCGGCCGCGGTGGTGAGGGCGAGCACCGCACCCATGGACTCCCCCACCAACGTCACGTCGTGGAGGTCGAGTTCGGTGAGGAGCCGCTCGACGCCCGCGCGCATGGCCGGCTCGTCGTACGACGCCCCGGGCACGATCTCGGAGTAGCCCATCCCCGGCAGGTCGAGGGCGTACACGGTGCAGTGGTCCGCGATCAGCGGGATGAGGTGGCGGAAGTGCTCGGCCTGGGTGCGCACGGTGTGCAGCAGGACCAGAGGGGCGCCGGTGCCCGCCTTGAGGTAGCGCAGCGTTCCCTCGCGGCCCCCAGATCCCGCGCGCGGGGCGATGGTGTGGCTGGTGGTCCCCGGAATGTGGATCGTGGGACGGGACTCTCGGCTGGGCATCTCGCCGACTCCTTGTGTGTGAGGGGGGCTACTTCGCCGGCTGGGGGTGCAGCGCTGCCAGGTCGCCGACGGGCACCGAAACGGTCATGGCTCTCCCCGGAGAAGGGGAAACCGATCGGTTTCCATCATCAAGGTAAACCGACCGGTTTCCGGACGCAAGCCTTGCCGGGTCACCTCCGGGCCGACAGCGACCCACCCACTTACGCCCAGGAAACCGATCTGTTTTTCTGAGTGGAAACAGATCGGTTTCCGGCCGATGGTCGGCCCATGCCCAGCGACTAAGAGGAAAAGTGAGTACCGGCAGCCGGCTGGGGGAGGGTCATCACGGGGTACGCCCTGGCGTTCGGCAGCCTGCTGTTGCTCGGGGGCCGACTCGGTGACCTGTTCGGCCGGCGTACGACCTTCGTGACCGGCCTGATCGGTTTCGCGGCCGCGTCCGTCGTCGGCGGCGCGGCCGACAGCTTCGAGATACTCGTCGCGGCACGCGTGGCCAAAGGCCTCTTCGCCGCGCTGCTCGCGCCCGCGGCGCTCTCGCCGCTCAGCGTGACCTTCACCGACCCGGCCGAACGACCGAAGGCCTTCGGCATCTTCAGTGCGCTGTCCGGTGCGGGCGCCGCGGTCGGACTCCTGCTCGGCGGCATGCTCACCGAATGGGCGTCATGGCGCCGGGTGATGTACGTGAACGTCGTCTTCGCGGGCGTCGCACTGGTCGGCGCGTTACCGCCGCTGGCCAAGCCCGCACACACCGAGCGGCCCAAGATCGACATTCCTGGCACCGTCGTGGTGAGCGCCGCGCTGTTCGGCATCGTCTACGGGTTCGCGCACGTCGAATCCACCAGCTGGACCGACCCGGTCGCCCTCGGCTCCATGATCAGCGGCGTGGCGCTGCTCGCGGTGTTCGCCCGGCTGGAGCTTCGGGTCGCGCATCCTCTGCTGCCGCTGCGCGTCGTGCTGGACCGGACCCGAGGGGGTTCGCTCCTGGCCGTGTTCGTCCTGGGCATGGGGATGTTCTCGATCTTCCTGTTCCTGACCCACTACCTGGAGGCCAGCATCGGCTACTCGCCGATCGAGGCCGGTCTGTCCTTCCTGCCGATGGTCGGCGGCATCGTCTCCTCGTCGACCACGGTGCCTTCGCTGCTACTGCCCAGGGTCGGCCCGAAGGTCGTGGTCATGGCCGGCTTCCTGGTCTCCGCGTCCGGTATGGCCCTGCTGACCCGGCTCACGCTCGACAGCGCCTACGTCGCCGACATCATGCCGGGCATGATCCTGCTGGGTCTCGGTATCGGTGCGGTGATGACCACCTCGTTCCAGGGCGCGACCGCAGGCGTGCACCACGAGGACGCGGGCGTCGCCTCGGCGCTGATCAACACCAGCCAGCAGGTGGGCGGCTCGATCAGTACGGCGCTGCTGACCGCCGTTGCCTCATCGGCCGCGACCGACTACCTGTCCTCGCACGAGCCGGGCGCACCGACCATGGCCCAGGCCGGGGTCGAGAGCTACACGGCCACCCTGGCGTGGGGCGCCGGGATCTTCGTGGTCGGTGCGGCGCTCACGGCGTTCCTGATGCCGAATTCGGCTCCGGCGCCGTCGGAAGGGGAGCCTGTGATCGCCCACTGAGCCGAGCCGGAGACCGCGACGGGGGTGCCGACGCCCGGACGCACCCCCATCAAGGCGCCGCCCTGCTGCCACCGCTGCCACCGCTTCCACTTCCACCGCTTCCTCGCAGCGTCCGCCGCGAACCGATCGTAAACCGATCGGTTTCCAGGGGGTCGGAATCGAGTTAACCTCGCCATATGACCACCGAAGCAATGCCAAGCTCCCGAGAGCGACTGCTGGAGGCAGCGGCGGCGCTCACCTACCGAGACGGCGTCAACATCGGCGTCGACACGCTGTGCAAAGCGGCGAGGGTGTCGAAGCGCTCCATGTACCAGCTGTTCGAGAGCAAAGGCGAACTGCTGGCGGCGAGCCTGGAGGAGCGCGCCTCCGCCTATGTGACGGCACTCCTTCCCGCGACGGACGACAACCGTCCACCCCGCGAGCGCATCCTGCACGTCTTCGAGCAGGCGGAAGCACAGGCGGGCGCACCCGACTTCCAGGGCTGCCGGTACCTCGTCGTGCAGATCGAACTCAAGGACCCGAGCCACCCCGCGAGCCGCGTGGCCCACCAGGTCAAGGCGAATCTGACAGCCTTCTTCCGCGCCGAGGCCGAGCAGGGCGGGGCGGGCGACCCGGACCTGTTGGCCCGGCAGCTGATCCTGGTCTTCGACGGCGCGAGCGCCCGCGCGGGGATTCAGGCCGACAACCTGACCGGGCTCGTCGTGCCCACCGTGACCACCCTGCTCGACACGGCGGGCGTGCGCTGACGCGTCCCCGTTCGGAACGCCCCCTATCAGGGGACAGCGGGTATGGCGCGGATGACCGGCTGGAGAGCGAGGCCGTCGTGCTTGTTCGCGCCGGACACGGCGACGGCGAGCGGGATGGCCCGGGTATCGGACAGTGCGTGCGGCTTGCTGCTCCTACCGGACGTCGGCGCCAGGCACAGCCGCTGGTCAGCGCGTACACCACTGCCGTGAACACGGCCAAACATCAAGTCACGTGAGACAGCCTCTACGCCTTGATCGGTGCGGCCGACCTGGCGGCCTGCTCGATCTTCGCGCGGTAGGCCGCACGGGCTTCCTCGTCGATCCGCTGCTCGTGCTCGGCGCGCACCCCGGTGCGGCCGTCGAGGCCCTCGCGCAGGATGTCGGCGTGCCCGGTATGCCGGATGGACTCGCCGAGGACATGGACCAGGACGGCGAACAGGTTCGTGTTGGGACAGGGCTCCGGCCACCACGGCACATGGCCGGGGGCGTCGAGGGGAAGCTCGTTGATCGTCGCGTCCGAGTGTTCCCACGTGCGCCGGTAGAACCCGATGATCTGATCGCGGGTCTCGTCCTCGGCCGCCCACAGATCGCTGCCGTTGGAGTGGTCCTGCCAGCGGGGCAGCGGTTCCGGGGAAGGGCGGTCGAAGACCTCGCCGAAGTACCTGGCCTCGACGGTGGCCACGTGTTTGACCAGGCCGAGGAGGTTGGTCCCGGTCGCCGTCAGAGGTCGGCGGGCGTCGTATTCGGACAAGCCGTCGAGTTTCCAGAGCAGCGCCTCGCGGTCCCGCCGCAGTCTCCCGTGCAGGTCGTCTTTCGCGAATTCATCGATCATGCGACATGAGCCTGCCATGGGCTGCTCAACATATTCAGGGCGTAGAACTTCTCTTCTCTGAATTCGCACCCACTGCTCATGGGCGACCCGTCTACTTGGCGAGCTGCGGGTACAGCCCGGCCAGGTCGCCGGCCAGGCTCGCCTTGACCTGGCGGGAGATGTGGCCGCCGCCGAAGCACGGTGACGTCCTGCGCCTGGGCGGCGGCTGCCACGGACGCCGGGTCGGTGACCTCCAGCGCCACCGGGACCGCGTCCGGGTGCGTCACACCGCGCGGGTCGCGGGCCGTGGCGTAGACCTTGCCGGCAACAAACGTCAGCCCCCCCCTTCCCGGTCGCAGCCCCAGGCAGATGCCGTGCTGTCCGGTCGATGGGTCGCGTGCGAGGATGTCGGCCGTGACCGAATCGTCGTCCTTATCTGTCGCCGAGGACAGGCATCGTGACCGCGGCCTGGGTTCCCGTGCCGCTGTCGCGCTCGTGTTCGGGTCCTCGGCCGCGGTCCTGGTGGTCGAGATCGTCGCTCTGCGGCTGCTGGCTCCCTACCTCGGCCTCACCCTTGAGACCAGCACCGTGGTGATCGGCATCGCGCTCACGGCGATCGCCATCGGCTCCTGGCTCGGTGGGCGCATGGCCGACCAGGTCGATCCGCGTCGGCTCCTGGGCCCCTCGCTCGGGGTGTCGGGAGCGGTCGTGGCGCTCACCCCCGCCGTGCTGCGCACCACCGCGGAGTGGGCACCGGCGTTGCTGCTGTTGATCGCGTCGCTGACCATCCTCGTGCCGGGCGCGTTGCTCTCCGCGGTGACGCCGATCGTGACGAAGTTGCGTCTCACCAGCCTCGCCGAGACCGGGACGGTCGTCGGCCGGCTGTCCGGCGTCGGCACCGTCGGCGCCATCGTCGGCACTGTCCTCACCGGTTTCGTCCTCGTATCGCGCTTGCCGGTCAGCGGCATCCTGATCGGCCTCGGAACACTGCTGGTGGTCGGCTCGGCGCTGGTCGAGTGGCGCACGCGCGGGTGGAGCGGCGCCCCCGCCCTGACGCTCGTGGTCGTCGCCGGCGGCCTCGCCACCGTGGTCGCGCCCGGTGGCTGCGACGCGGAGACCAGGTACCACTGCGCACGGGTCGTCACGGACCCCGACCGGGACAGCGGCCGCACGCTGGTTCTGGACGGTGTGCGGCACTCGTACGTCGACATCGACGATCCGACCTTCCTGGAGTTCGCGTATGTGCGTGCCATCGCGTCGGTGGTCGACACCGCCTTTCCCGAAGGTGAGCCCCTCGCCGCCCACCATCTGGGCGGTGGCGGACTCACCCTGCCCCGTTACCTCGCCGCCACGCGGCCCGGGACGCGCAGCCTCGTGTCCGAGATCGACAGCGGGGTCGTACGCATCGACCACGAGCGGCTCGGTCTGAGACCGGAGGCCGGTATCGACGTACGCGTCGAGGACGGACGGCTCGGCCTGCGGCGGCTGGAGACCGGCAGTCGGGACCTCGTCGTCGGCGACGCCTTCGGGGGCGTCAGCGTGCCGTGGCACCTCACCACGGTGGAAGCGATGACCGACGTACGGCGGGTGCTCGATGAGGACGGCCTGTACGTCGCCAACCTCATCGACCACGGTGACCTGGACTTCGTCCGTGCCGAAGTGGCCACCCTCGGCGAAGCCTTCGAGCATGTCGCCCTCGTCGGCGAACCCGCCGTCATCGGCCTCGACCCGACGGCCGCTTCCGACGGCGGCAACCTCGTGGTGCTCGCCTCCGACCGCCCCGTCGACCTGCGCGCGACACAGGATGCGCTGGACGCCCGGCGGACCGGCTGGAAGATCACCACTGGCGACGCGCTGACCTCGTGGATCGGCGACGCCCAACCGCTCACCGACGACTACGCGCCCGTCGATCAGCTCCTCCAGCCGTCCAGCACGCGGCGTGGCCAGTGACCGGGTCTGGTCCGAGGGCCCTCGGGCTCTACTTCGGGTCGCGGTCGAACAGGGACTTGGACCAGAGGTAGCCGAGGGCCGCGAGGCCGACGCACCAGGCGAGGGCGAGCCAGCCGTTGTGGCCGATCTCGGTGCCGAGGAGGAGGCCGCGCAGGGTCTCGATGGCCGGGGTGAAGGGCTGGTACTCGGCGATCGGCTGGAACCAGCCCGGCATCGCGTCGACCGGCACGAACGCGCTGGAGAGGAGGGGCAGGACCATCAGCGGCATGGCGTTGTTGCTGGCGGCCTCGGGGTTTGGGCCGGACAGGCCCATGCCGACCGCGATCCAGGTGAGTGCCAGGGAGACCAGGGCCAGCAGTCCGAGCGCCAGGCTCCACTCCAGGACGGTGGCGTTCGTGGAGCGGAACCCGATCGCCACGGCGACGGCCCCGACGAGAACCACGCTCATCACGCACTGCAGCACGCTGCCGACGACGTGCCCGATGAGTACCGAGCCGCGGTGGATCGCCATCGTGCGGAAACGGGCGATGATGCCCTCGGTCATATCCATGGAGACGGACACCGCGGTGCCGATCGTGGTGCCGCCGATGGTCAGCATCAGGATGCCCGGGACCAGATACGCGAGGTACTCGGACCTGCCGCCGCCTCCGTCTCCGAGACCGGCGCTCATGGTGTCGCCGAAGATATAGACGAAGAGCAGCAACAGCATGACCGGCGTGAGCAGCAGATTCAGTGTCATGGACGGGTAGCGCCGCGCGTGCAGCAGATTCCGCCGCAGCATCGTGGACGAGTCGCGCAGGGCGAAGGAGAGGTGGCTCATCGGGCGGACTCCTTGGTCTGGTCGGTGCCGCCGGTCAGGGCGAAGAAGACGTCGTCGAGGTCCGGGGTGTGCACGGTCAGCTCGTCCGCCTCGACTCCGGCCGCGTCCAACCAGTCGAGGATCGAGCGCAGTTCGCGCTGGCTGCCGTCGCTGGGGAGTTGGAGGGTGAGCGCCGCGTCGTCCCGGACGGCTTCGCCCAGGGTGGAGGCGGCGCTCCGGTACGCGACCGGGTCGGTGAAGCGGAGTCGTACGTGTCCGCCGGGGACGATCCGCTTCAGCTCCTCGGCGGTGCCCTCGGCGACGATCCTTCCGTCACTCAACACCGCGATGCGGTCGGCGAGTTCGTCGGCCTCCTCCAGGTACTGGGTGGTGAGGAAGACGGTCGTACCACCGGAGACCAACTCGCGGATGGTCTGCCACATGTTGTGGCGGGCACGGGGGTCGAGGCCGGTGGTGGGCTCGTCGAGGAAGATGATCCTCGGGTCGCCGACCAGGGTCATGGCGATGTCGAGGCGGCGCTTCATACCGCCGGAGTAGGTGGAGGCCGGTTTCTTCGCCGCCTCCGTGAGGTCGAAGCGCTCCAGCAGTTCGGCCGCCACCCGCCGGCCCTCGCCCCGCGAGAGGTGGTGCAGGTCCGCCATCAGGAGCATGTTCTCCTCACCGGTGATCAGCCCGTCCACCGCCGAGAACTGCCCGGTGACCCCGATCGCGGCCCGCACCGCCTGCGGGTCGGCGGCAAGGTCGTATCCCGCTACCTGGGCCTCTCCGCCGTCGGCGCCGATGAGCGTGGACAGGATCTTCACGACGGTGGTCTTGCCGGCACCGTTGGGCCCCAGCAGGGCGAACACCGATCCGGCCGGGATACGCAGATCGATGCCGTCGAGGACGGTCTTGTCGCCGTACGACTTGCGCAGCCCGACGGCGGAGACGGCCGCCGGGGAGACGGCTGTACTGGATGTGGGCATGACAGATGAAGGCATGAGGCCTCCCGTTCGAAGGATGAGGTGGTGGCTGGGGGACGGGTGTGAGACGGGGCTGGTGCCCGAGGGGGCGAGGGGCGCTCAGGCTTTGGCGCGGAAGATGTCGATGTTGCCCCAGTTGGTCCGTGCGCGGACCTTGACCGTGTCCTCGGTCCGCTCCGGGGCCTCGGAGGCGGCGAGGGTGTTGCGTACCAGCCCGCGGTGGGAGCTGACGTCGAGCCAGGCGGCGGTGCCCTCGCGGACGCCGATCTCGATGGAACCGTTCGAGGTCTCCAACTGGACCTCGCCATGGGCGACTTCGGCGACACGGAGGACACCGTTGGTGGCGGTTCCGGTGACCGACGCCTCGGCACACGCGATGTCGATGGCACCGTTGGCGCCGCTCACCCGCAGCTCGCCGTGGACCACGCCGACGTTCGTGTTGCCGTTCGAGTTCTTCAGGACGGCGGGGCCGTCGACGGTGCCGACGCGCAGGTTGCCGGAGCTGGTGCTGATCTCGGCCTTGCCCTCGATCCGGTCGACGACGACCGAGCCGTGGGAGGCGGTCAGCTCGACCGGACCGGTGGTGTCGAGGCGGACGTCGCCGACCGAGGTCTTCACCCGGACCTCGCCGAGCCGGCCCTCGCCGAGCACCTGGGCCCAGGCGCCGGTCACCTCGACATGTGACCCTGTCGGCAGTTCGACGGTCACGTCGGCGACTCCGGAGGGCCCGATCATGCGGCGCTCCTTCGTCCTGACGGTCAGGACGCCGCCGGTGAATGCGACCTCGGTCTGCTCGGCGGCCCGTACGTCCTTGTCCTTCTTCGGGTCGCGGGGGCGCACCTCGACGACGGTGTCGAGGCGGTCGCCCGCGGCGAGCCGGAGAGAGCCGGCGGCCACGTGGGCGTCGACCGAGATCGGTTCGGGAGTGTCGAAAGAAGGCATGGCTGTCCCGTCCTCTTGAGTCCTTGGGGCGTCCCCGCTGGTGGGACGTGGTGCGGGTGAAGGGGTGCGGGCGCGGGCGCGGCTAGCGCACCCAGCCCGTGTAGCTCTGTCCGACGTTCTGGGCCCTGCCCGGTGTACGCGGCCCGGTTCCGCCGTCGACCGCGGCGGACACGGCGCGCACCAGCCACGCGTTGACCGACAGGCCCTCGCGGTTCGCGGCGTCCTCGGCGCGCGTCTTGAGGTGGGCCGGCAGCCGAAGGTTGACGCGGGCGGTGCCGCCCTCGTCTCCGTCGGCCGGGGCCCTGAGCGGTTCGAGGGGCGCGGCCGGCTCCACCGGGGCGGCGCCCTCGGCGGACGGCAGTGTCACCACGAAGTCGGGGTCGAGTCCGCGCAGTCGTACGTCGACCGAGCCGGGGGCGAGTTCGCGGGTGATCTCGTCCATCGCCGCGGAGAGCACGTTGAGCATGACCAGCCGGGTCGCCGACTCCAGTGGAGCGGTCAGCCTCTCGGCCAGCTCACGGGCTTCGTCTCCTCCGGCTTCGGCAGCCACCGCGAGCTCGCGGCGGAGGTTGTCGACATACGGGGTGAGGTCCATAACGCCATGATGGCACCACAGTGGCGCCAATGACAAGCCTTGATGGCGCCAACAGGGCGTGAACGGCGATAGGCGCGACCTCACCTGCACGAACACGAGGAGGCCGACCCCCTCGCTGCGCAGCCCGGTTCAGTACGCTCTCGCACGCCTTTTGTGGCACAACATGGCACCGGACGGCACCAAGTGGCACCACCCCGCACCCCGCAGTGGAAGAGATCGGAAGGGATCGGAGGTGACCAGGCAGGCAGCCCTGGTTCAGCCTGCTCAGCACACCAGCAGGCCCCGTTCCCCCAGCAGTGGCAGGACGTGGTCCCTGACCGCCGGAGCCAGGTCGATGCCGTCCTCGGCACCGGAGATCCATCGCAGGTGGGCCAGTTCGGCGGCGGGGCGGGGCGTGCGGCTGATGCCGGCTTCGTACACCGTCATTCTCATCGGCACCCCTTCGAGCGCCGCGATGGCCTCGATGTCGGCCAGCAGGCGCGGCTCGACAGGGCGGACGCCGAGTTCCTCGTCCAGCTCGCGTGACAGCGCGTCCAGCGGCTTCTCTCCCGGATCGGGCTTGCCGCCGGGCAGGTAGAAGATCTCCGGGGCCGCCTGCTTGCTCACGACCAGGAGCCGTCCGGACCGTACGACGGCGGCCGCCACGACGACCAGCGGCGCTCCCTCGTCGTCCCCTGCCGGAACAGGCACTGCGGCACGTCGCGTCATGCGCCCCATTCTCTTCCAGACACCGGACCGCCCTCCGACCTGCCCGGGTATTCACCGGTGTCGCCTCCGAGCCGGACACGCTCAGTCCGCCGCTCGGCTGCGGCACGGACGGCAACTCGGACTTCAGGGCCGTCCGGCGAGCGGCTGGGCCGCGTACGTGATGCGGACGACGCCGTCGGCGTGCCGCTCCGTGTGGCCGCGTACGCCGAACACGTCCCGGAGGAGATCCGGGGTCAGGACCTCCAGTACGGGTCCCGCCGCGACCACCTCGCCCTCGTACAGCACGACGAGGTGGTCGCAGAGCCGGGCGGCGAGGTCGAGGTCGTGCAGGACGGCGAGGGTGGTGATGCCGGTGCTGCGGATCAGGTCCAGGAGTTCGAAGCGGGCGCGGATGTCGAGGTGGTTGGTGAGTTCGTCCAGGACGAGGAGCCGGGGTCGCTGGGCCAGGGCGCGGGCCAGGAGGACGCGTTGGCGTTCGCCGCCGGAGAGGGTGGCGTAGTCGCGGTCCGCGAAGGGGCCGACTCCGCAGCGGTGGACCGCCTCGGCGACGGCTTCGCGGTCCTCGGTGCCGTCGCGGCCCATCAGCCCGTGGTGGGGGGTGCGGCCCAGGGCGACGATCTCCCGCACGCTCAGGCCGGTGGTGGTGCCGGAGTCCTGGAGTACGGCCGCCGTGCGGCGCGCGGCGGTGCGGGCGGACAGCTCCCATACGTCGTCGTCGCCCACCCTGACCGCGCCGTCGGCCGGACGCAGGGAGCGGTAGACCGTGCGGAGCAGGGTGGATTTGCCGCTGCCGTTGGGGCCGGCGAGCCCGACGATGTCGCCCTCGGCGGCCTCCAGGTTCACATCGCGGAGGATCGGCTCGCGGCCCAGGGTGATGTGGAGCCGGTCGACGGTCAGTTTCATACGGTGTCCAGCCCTCGTCGCGGCTTCGACGGGTTCGACGGGTTCATCGGCTTCATACGGTGTCCAGGGCCTCGGCGCCGTTTCGGCGGTCTCATACGGTGTCCATGCCCTTGTCGCGGCGCAGCAGCCACAGGAAGAAGGGGGCGCCGAGCAGGACGGTGAGGATGCCCAGCGGAAGTTCGTCGGGGCGGTTGAGGGTGCGGGAGAGCAGGTCGACGACGACCAGGTAGGTGGCGCCCAGCAGTGCCGTCAGCGGCAGCAGTCTGCGGTGGTCGGCGCCCGCGGTGAGACGGACCAGGTGGGGGATCATCAGGCCGACGAAGCCGATGCCTCCGGCGACGGCGATGACGGTGCCGGTGAGCAGCGCGCTGAGGACGAGCAGGATCGCGCGCAGCCGGTTGACGTCCACGCCGAGCGCGGTGGCGGACTCGTCCCCGGCCAGCAGGGCGTTGAGCCGCCGTCCGAACAGGGTCAGCACGACGGTGCTGGTCAGAACCACCACCGTCACGGTCGGCAGTTGGTCCCACTGGGCGCCGGCGACGCTGCCGAGCATCCAGAACATCACGGTCCGCAGCTCGGTCGGGGTGGCCATCAGCTGGACGAAGCTGGTCAGCGAGAGGAAGACGGAGCCGACGACGACCCCGGCCAGGACCAGCCGGGTGGGGGCCAGTCGGCCCCGGCGCTGTCCCAGGGCGAAGGCGAGGACGCCGGCCGCGAGGGCTCCGGCGAAGGCCGCGCCTGACACCCCGAGGCCGCCGAAGCCCGCGAGCGCGGCCCCGCCGAGGGTGATGACGAGCACCGCGCCGAGGGAGGCGCCATAGGAGAAGCCCAGGACGATGGGGTCGGCGAGGGGGTTGGCGACCAGGGTCTGCAGGACCGCCCCGGTGACGGCGAGGCCCGCGCCGACGAGGGCGGCCAGGGCGACGCGGGGTGCCCGGAACGTCCACACGATCTGGTCCAGGGCGGGGTCGCCGGTGGCGCCCTGCCCGGTGATGTGGTGCAGCAGGACGGCCCATACTTCGGACACCGGGATGGTGACCGCCCCGATGCTCACGGCCACCACCATGACGGCGACGAGCACGACCAGAAGGCCGGCCACCGCCAACGGCAGGCCCAGTCGGCCCGGCCCGAGGCTCAGAACTTTCCGGGGTGCAGCATCTTGGCGATCTTCTCCACGGCCAGGTCGTTGCTCGGACCGAGGTACATCGAGTCCGACAGCGCCACGTACGTGTTGTTCTTCGCGGCCGGCCACTGGGGGAACTCCTTCAGCAGGTGCTCGGCGTAGGCCGCCGGGTCCGGGTCGTTGTAGGCGATGACGACGACGGCGTCGACGTCGGTGGCGGCCACCTTCTCCTTGCTCAGGTCGGCGAAGGTGGTCCGGGAGGCGTCCTCGAAGGCGTTGGCGGCACCGGCCTTGGCGAGGATGTCGTTGACGATGCCGTTGGAGACGACCGAGCTGAAGTCGTTGCCTCCCATGGCCATGTGGGAGAAGAGCACCATGACCTCGGGCCGCTTCTCCCCCTCGACCCGGTCCGTGACGGCCGCGATGTTCTTCTCGGCGGCGGCGATCAACTCCTCGGCCCGGTCGGCGACGTCGAAGATCCTCCCCATGTCGCGCAGCAGCTGGTAGCTGTCGGCGACGGTCATCCTGGAGGGTTCGTCGTCGCACCCTTGCGGGGAGACATAGCTGTTGGCGCCGATCTCCTTCAACTGCTCGCGGGTGGCGAAGCCGTTCTTCTGGTCGAAGCCGTACGAGGTGACGGACAGGACGAGATCGGGGCGCAGACCGAACATGGCCTCGCGGGGAATGTCGTAGGCGTCGTTGAGCTTCACGTCACCGGTGGGCAGGGCCTTGATGGCGGCGGCACGGCCCGCGACCTCGGACCTGCCGTAGCCCTGCTGGTTGGCGACGATCCTGTCCTGGAGGCCGAGGGCGAGAAGCGTGGAGACCTCCGCGACCGAGGCGCCGTTCATGACGACGACCCGGCTGGGGGGCTTGGTGAACGTCTCGGACACCCCGCAGTTGTCGAGGGTCACCGGATAGCCGGGGTTCGCGGCGGCCGCGGCCGGGTCGTCGCCCGCGCCGGCCGTGCCGGTCGGGTCGGCGCACGCCGTGGTGACCAGACAGAGGGCGCCGGCCAGGGCTACGGCGACCGGCCGTTTCTTCGACATGCGGGACTCCTTGGCGCGAGCGTGCGCGGTGCTCGTGGGGCGACGGGTTCTGTTGCAGTAGTCGGGGGGAGGGACCCGTGAGTTCCCGTGGTTTCACTTCGACCGGGCGCCGGTGCCCCGGGCGAGCGGTGGCACCGGCGCCCGGTGGCCTTACGCCGCCACGGCGACGGGTCCCCGCGATTCCCCGGCGCGGGCGCGGGCGTCGGCGTCGGCGTCGGCGAGGAGCCCGATCAGCGTCGCCCGGGCCCGTGCCACCCGCGAGCGGATCGTTCCGACGGGGCAGCCGGTGATCTCGGCGGCCTCCTCGTAGGGCAGCCCGGCCAGTTGGGTGAGGACGAACGCCCGGCGGCGCTCGGCGGGCAGCGCGTCCAGCAGATCGAGCAGCGCCACACCCTCCTCGAAGCCGGGCAGACCGGCCGGGCGGGCCCGCTCGGCCCATGCCGTCCAGTCCTCCGCGTCGGCCAGGCGCGGGCGGGAGGCGGCGTACCGCAGGCTGTCGACCACCGTGCGGCGGGCGATGGACAGCAGCCAGGTGCGCGCCGACGAACGCCCCTCGAACCGGTGCAGGCTGCCGAGCGCCCGCAGGAAGGTGTCCTGCGCCAGGTCGTCGGCGAGCTGACGGTCGGAGGAGAGGTAGGTGATGTAGCGGACGACGTCGGGGCGCAGGGCCCGTACGAACCGGTCGACGGCGTCGGGGTCGCCACCACGGGCGGCCAGCGCCCAGGCCGTGGCCGACTCGTCGCACGATGCCGTCCGGTGCCCCTCGCCGCGCGTCGCGCGGGAGGCGGGCAGAACAGGAGTGATCACCTGTGTGTCCTTCTCGGGTTGTCCGGGACCGATCCGGCACAGCGGCGGGTCCGACCGTACGTCGGTCGTCGCACGCACGACCGCGCGTCGGTACGGCGGTACGCACGACCGCGCATCCATACGGCGGCACGCGCGACGGCGCATCCGTACGGCGGCGAAGGGACCGCGACCGGCACGGCGAGCCCGCGCCGGGCCGCGTCGTACGCCACTGCTGCGGCATCCCGGAACTGAGGGATGTGGGATGTGGGGTCGTACGCCTTGCGAGGTGAACGACCCCGGCCCGAAGACCTGTCCTGCCCCCGGCACCGACGTCGCGGGCCCGTGGGACGGGGACTGCCTCGGGGAACCGGCTGTCTCAGACGACAGCGGTCCCGGCCGGAGGCCCCCGAGAGATGATCGTGTGGGCGAGCGTCAGACGCGGCACCCGCTCCGCGCGCTCGCGCATCGGCCGTGGACGCGGCCAGTGCGGCGGCGGGGCCGCCAGGGCGGTCGACAGCCGCAGGGGAGCGGCCAGCCGGCAGGCGAGGGCCCGCAGGACACGGAACGCGGCCCGCTCGCCGTGGCCCAGCCACAGACCGCTCAGTACGGCGGCGAGCGTGTGCGCGGCGAGCATGCCGAACGACGACGAACCGCCGCCCGTGCCATGGGCCATGTGACCGAGGTGCGCCGCGTGGTCCATGCCGCTCACACCGGCGGAGCCCATCGAACCCATGTCCATGGAGTCCGTGACGGGCGTCGTCGCCGTCGGCTGGACCAGTGAGAACACCGAGTGGAGCGTGCCCTGGGCGAGGACGACGGCGGACATCACCAGCGGGAGCCCGCGTTCACGGCCGGCCAGGCACCAGCCGAGGCCGCTCGTGGCGACGCACCCGGCGGCCAGCGTCCACCAGGGAACGGTGGAGCCCGACATCAGTACGTGGCCGAGGGCGGCGAGCAGCACGCAGACGGCCGCGAACATCGCGGACCGCGCCGTGCGCATACCCCACCCCACCGTCATGACGGCCTCATCCTCGCATCCGGGCTCCGCTCGTCACCGGGTGAGTACGCACGGCACCGGTGCCCGCCACTCAACCCCGATCAGGTGATCCAGATCACGCCATCGCGCCGGAACTCGACGGGCGCCCCGGCCGACTTCCTGAAGGCGAGGCGCAGTGCGGGGAGTCGCCGGTGTCGCGGTTCTTGACGCGGTAGGGGACGTAGTCGCCGTACGCATGGAGAGCCTCGGCCATGTCACCGTGTTCCCGCCGGCGTCCGGTCAGGACGGCTCAGGCGTACGGTGGACCTCCTGGGGGCACGGCGGCGGAGAGCGGTGAACGTCCATGCGATCGAGGTCCGAGCGCTCCGACGACGTCGACAGCACCCCCGAGGTCCGGTGGACCCCGCCTGCGGGCCACGGGCTCGCCGAGGTACGCGTCGTCGCGGCGGACCCCGCCACGGCCCAACGGGTCGCCGATGTCCTGCGCCGGGTGTTCCCCTCCGACGAACCCCGCAGCTATCCCACCGGCCCGGACGGGCGCGGCACCCTGCTCCATCTGACGGTCGACACCCGCCCCGCCGCCGACGCCCCGTCCGCGCCCTCGCCCTGGCTGGACAGCAGCCGTTCCCAGGGCCGACGCACGCACACCGACGAGCCCGGCGGACGGCCGCAGGAGTAGCGTGGGACGTGAGTCCGGGACGTCGGCTCCCGGCCTCGTCGGCCCATGGCCGTGAGCCGCTGCCGGAACGGCACAGGCAGGTGAGCACAGTGCCCGGTACCGATCCCCCGCCCGCGTCGGGACTCCTTCCGGACGGCATCCACGCGTCCGTACGGCCGGGGACCGCCCTTCTGCGGTTGGAGACGACACATGAGCGGCGCGGGGTCCTCGACGGTGCGTGGTGGCCGCGTTCCCGTGACATCGCCGCCGAACTGCCCGGTCTGGTCAGCGCGCTGACCGAGCACCTCGGGCCCGTCGCCCGGGTCGGCCTGGACTCCGCCGCCTGGGACGGACTCCCTACGCGCCTGGTCGTCGACGGCCGGGTCGTGCACATCGACGCGTCCTCCGTGGGCGACGACACCGTCCTGGTCACCCGAGGCGGTCAGGACCTCTTCTCCCTGCTCGTCGTACCACCGGACACGCCGCCCGGCGCGGCACGGGCGGCGATGGGCCAGGCGGCGCGTGCCGACAACCTCAAAGCGGCCGGGCAGATCCTCGTCGACACCGTGGGCGAGCCCCGCTCCCACCCCCTCGGCGGCGGACACAGGGGGCGGGCATGATCCGCGCGGCCGATGTCCGGGAGTGGCGCGAACACGACGTGGTCGACCCCAAGGGGCGGAAGATCGGCATTCTGGAGGCCGTCTACGTGAACACGGCCACGGACGAACCGGCCATGGCCACGGTCCGTACGGGGCTGCCCACCCGTCAGCGTCTGGTCTTCGTGCCGCTCGACGAGGTGGTCCTGGGGCCCGGGTATGTGAGGGTCTCCCATGCGAAGGGGACGGTGCGGAAGGCGCCTTCGATCGGGACGGACGACGTACTGCCCGCCGATCAGGAGGAGACGATCTTCCACTACTACGACATGGCGTACCGGCCGGGCGTCCATGGCGAGCGTCAACTCGCGCGCCGCTGAGCGCCGGAGGTGATCGGGTCGATGGTGACCTTTCTGCTGCTCCTGCTGGTGGCCGTCGTTCTCGGAATCATCGGTGCGGCGGCGGACGGCATGGGCTATCTGCTGGCCATCGGTGTCGTGCTCTTCCTGGCCGATGTGGCGTTCGTCGCGGTGGTCGGGTCACGGCGCGTTCGCCGGCGCGCCGTGCGCTGACCGTTCGGCCCTGGTCCGTGTCGCGCCGGCCGTTCGGCCCGGACTCCGCGAGGGGGAAAGTCTGTCACCGCGAGGGCAACTGTCCGGCCTCCCCCGGAGTTAGGGTTGTCGCACGAGGCAGACGGGTGGACGAGTGCCGGCCCCTTCGGAGCAAGGAGGCCGCGCACGGCCGGACCCTTCGCCGCGTCCCCGGAACGAAGGTGCCATGCCCGCTGAGAACGCCCCTGTCGCCGGGAACCTCGACGACGACGACTACCCCGCCTACACCATGGGCCGGGCCGCCGACATCCTCGGGATCACCCCGGCCTTCCTCCGAGCCGTCGGCGAAGCCGAGCTGATCACTCCCCTGCGTTCGGAGGGCGGCCACCGCCGGTACTCCCGCCGTCAGTTGCGCAGGGCCGCCCGCGCCCGTGAACTCGTCGACCAGGGCACCCCCATCGAGGCCGCGTGCCGCATCATCTCGCTGGAGGATCAGCTCGACGACGCCCTGCGCCTGAACCGGGAAATGCGCCGCGAGCTGGACGCGGACGGTGCGGATATCTAGTCCGGCGGTCACAGAAATCCGACACACGGCGGAATGAGCATTAATGGACGATCCAGAAAATCCCATGGACCCCTCCATCCGACCCTGTGTTAACGTGACAGCAGTTGCAGTTCTGGTTGCCGGAGATTTGATTCTTTGCAGAGCTTTCCGGATCTTTCCGGAGGGGTGATCACAGCGGCGACTCGGAATCCGTAAAGTGCGGAGTCCGACACTGCCCCAAAGGGAGATTCACTATGGCAGCCGGCACCGTGAAGTGGTTCAACTCGGAAAAGGGCTTCGGCTTCATCGAGCAGGACGGCGGCGGCCCGGACGTCTTCGCCCACTACTCGAACATCGCCACCCAGGGCTTCCGCGAGCTTCAGGAAGGCCAGAAGGTCAGCTTCGACGTCACGCAGGGCCCGAAGGGCCCGCAGGCCGAGAACATCGTTCCCGCCTGACGCTGACGCGGATCGTTCGAACGAGGCCCGCACTCTTGGGGTGCGGGTCTTTTCGTATTTCCCTTCAACTCCTTCTTGTGAATCCTCGGGCGGCTCCCCATCACTCGACGGAATTCCTCGATACGCCGCATCGAGGAAGATTCCTCCATGAGCCGCACCCCTCACACCGGTAGCAGTTCCGGCCTATTCCGTACCGACGGAAATTCCATGCGCTCGGCAGTGTTTCCCCCGACTCCCGAATCCGTCACCGGCGTGTCCGTGACCATCGCCCGCCGCGTCTACCCCGTGACGCAGGTCGGGTGCGAGCCGACGAGGAGGCGCCAGGCTGGTGACTCACGGGACACCTGGCCCGGAAGCTCCGTGGAAGGAGCGGGTGGCCGAAGTCCCGCGCGACTACGAGCAACCGGGGCTGTTCGCCGCCGCGTTCGCCCCACGCCGAGGCAGCGGCGATCACTTCGAGGACTGCTGGATGGCCTTCAGGACCTGGCCCGGTCCGTCCTCGGCCGCCATGTGTTGCGTGACGGCCGCGACGGCTCGTGTGTACGTCTGCCGCCGCACGACGAGGTCGAGCGCGCCGGCGAGCCGTTCCGTGGTGAGGGACCGGAAGGGGATCGGATCGGTCGCCGCTCCGATCGCGGCGAGCCGACCCGCCCAGAACGGCTGGTCCGCGGTCACCGGCACGGTCACCGCGGGAACTCCGGCGCGCAGCGCGGCCGCCGACGTGCCCGCGCCCGCGTGGTGAACCACCGCGGCCAGCCGTGGGAACAGCACGGCGTGCGGTACGTCCTCGATGGTGAGGATGTCGTCGTTGTCGGCCGCGAGTCCGGCGGCACCGGACTGCAGGATGCCGCGCAGCCCGGCACGGCGCAGGGCTCGTACGGCGATCTCGCTCAGGCGCTCCCCCTCGCCGGCGGCCATGCTTCCGAAACCGATGAGGACGGGACGGGGACCGTCCGCCAGGAAGTCCTCCAGGTCCGGGGGCAGCCGGTCGGCGGCGTCGACGTGGGGCCACCAGTTTCCGACGACCTCCAGGCCGGGACGCCAGTCGGAAGGGCGTGGCACCAGTGCCGTACTGAAGCCGTACAGGACTGGCCAGTTGGCCTGTTCCTGCCGTCGGCGTGTCGCGGAGGCGGCGAGCGGGGGCAGTCGCAGGCGGTCACGCAGATCCCGGGTCGCCCGCGCGTAGACGCGGTCGGTCATGTGGAGGGCCAGGCGTCCGGCCACGCGGTTGGCGGCGCGGTTGCCCAGGGAGCGGGGGCTCATGACCACGGGCGGGAAGTCGCCGGTCGGTGCGGTGGGCTGAAGGTACACACCGAGGCTCGGTATGCCCGTGGCCTCGGTGATGTGCCAGCCGAGCGGGGCCGTGGTGGCCGACAGCAGGAGCAGATCCGCGCCGTCGGCCACCGCGTCGGCGAAGCCCCGGCCCAGTTCGGTGATGAACGCGGCGGCGGCGCGCATCAGGTCACGTCGGCTCCTCGCGCCCCCGTGGGCCCGTGTGTCGGCGGGGAGAGGGCGGAATTCCAGCCCGGCGTCGCGTACGAGGGGCGCGAAGGCGTCCGTGGTGGCCAGGGCGACGTCGTACCCGGCACGGCGCAGCGCGGCACCCAGACCGGTGTAGGGCGCGACGTCACCGCGCGATCCGGCGGTGGCGATCAGGATTCTCATGGCTCTTCTCGCTCTTCACTGTCTCTTCGGCCTTCTCGGTCTTCCCGGCCTTCCCGGTCCTCCTGGGGATCGGTGCGGAGACCGGCACGGCGGGACGCGTTGGCGTGGACCGCCTCGCGCAGGTAGGCGGCGAGGTTCGCGCGTTGCTGCGACAGTGGTACGACGAGGGCGAAGGCGCGGGGGTCGGCGGTGAAGTCGTCCGCTACGCGCCGGTGCATGTCGGGGGGACAGCGTGTGAACCAGCGGGTGAGATGGCGACGGTGCTCCTCGGCGAGGTTCATGGCCCGTTCGCCGTCGCAGGGTTCCCCCTCGTCGAAGGCCGCGAGCAGCTCCGTGCGCCAGGCGGCGGCCTCGCCCATGAGCTGCCGCCAGTCCTCCTTGGTGTGGGTGTCCGCCCGCGTCATCGCATCGCGGTGCCCCTCCGAACCCCGCCACTTCGACGCGGCCTCGGTGGCGTAGCTGAGGTCGAAGGTGATCTCTCCGAAGACGTCGAGACGTTCCTCGGGGGTCAGCGAAACACCCGTCCGCTGGACCTCGATGGCCCGCTCGGTGACGTCGGCGAGCCGTTGCAGCCTGGCGATCTCGTCCCTCAACTGCCCTTGCCGGGTCCGTAGATGCTCCAGGGCCCTCGCTTGGGAGTCCGCGAGAATGTCGGCGACGTCGTCGAGGGAGAAACCCAGTGCCCGGTAGAAGAGGATCTGCTGGAGTCGGGCCAGGTCGGCGTCGTCGTAGAGGCGATAGCCGGCGTGGCTGCGGCCGCCGGGTGAGAGCAACCCCGCCTTGTCGTAGTGGTGCAGCGTACGCACGGTCACCCCGGCGAGCGCGGAGACCTGACCCACGGAGTAGTCCATGCATCTGCCCTTTCGTTCGACTCCAGCCTCAAGCCTGACGTAAGGGGAGGGTCAACCGGCCCGCCGCTCGTCCCGGACGGGCCCGCACCACACCGTGCGGCGAGCGCCTGCCCGTTGTTTGCGTATCCGTCGAATGTTCCGTCCGCCCGAGGGGGTGCGTTCCACGATGGGTCGCGCACGGTTCGATGTTCGATGTGTGGAGGAGGAACAGATGCAGGTCCATCACAAGGTGGCGGGACTCGTCGCGGGGGCGGGTCTGGCCGTCGGCTCGCTGCTGTTCGCGGCGCCGGCGCAGGCGGACGTCCCGGCTCAGGCCGCCGGTTCCGCCGAGTCGGCGCGGGGCGGCGAGCAGACGCTGACCGCGCCGCCGGCTCCGGCGGGCGCGCGGGCGGACGTGGGTGTGCTGGCGACATCGCCGACGGTGTCGCCGTCGGCCGAACAGATCCGCTACGTCTCGTCGGGCTCCGACTACACCTGCTCGTACGGCAGGCTCTGCACCCGCGTGTGGGACCCGGTCCGCGGCGCGTGGAAGGTGTTCGACCTCTACGTCTGCCGCACGTACTCGCTGTCGTACTGGAACGGCACCGGCGGCTACGTCAACAACCAGACCACCGGCACCAAGGCGTACTTCTACAACTCCAGCGGCACGGTCATCAAGACCTCGACCGCGTTCAACTCCAGCACCTCGTACAACTGGACCCCGGTCTGGAAGATCAAGAACTGCTGATCCGCACGGGGGTTGGCGAAGCGCCCGTCTCGGGTCCGGCCGAGGCGGGCGCTTCGCCGCGCCTCGGCCGTCTCACGGGCTTCGGCTGTCCCACGAGTCTCGGCCGCCTCACCGGCCTCGGCCGTCTCACGTTCCGTTGAGCAGTGCCTCTCCCAGCGGTGTCCGGCGGTGGAGTACCGAGTGGCCCTGCCGGAAGGAGCTGACCAGGCCCGCTTCGCGCAGCACCGCGGCGTGGCGGCTCGCGCTGGCCGGGGAGAGCAGCAGCGAGGCGGCGATCCCGCTGGTGGACATCGGCCGGCCGAGTGACTCCAGTACCAGGGTCCGGGTCAGTCCGAGCAGCCGGTGCAGCCGCTCCTGCGAGCCGATTCCGCCGTCGGCCTCCGCCAGCCAACCCGGCGCCGGTGCGAGCGGATGGACCAGGACCGGAGGGAGGTCGGGCGCGGCCAGGGTGACGGGCCACCGGGTGCAGAAGAACGACGGAATCAGCGTCAACGGGCGGCCGTCCAGCACCAGTTCACGGTCGAAGGGGTAGCCGCAGTCGAGTCGGCCGTCCTGCCAGGTCAGCTCCGGCTGATAGCTGGCCAGCAGCCCCTCCGCGCCCCTGGCCAACGCCGAGTCGGCGCGTGCCGAGCGGTCCGCCCCGAGGGCGTGGTCGGTGGCCGTCCGGTACGGCGCCACCGCCACCGCGTGATAGCGGCGCACCGCCGCCCCCAGCCGGTGCAGCACCTCGCTCCCGCCTTCGGCCAGCCGACGGGCCGCCGCCGGCGCCGGCCGGTCCCCGTAGAGCCGGGCGAGTTCCTGTCT
Organism: Streptomyces sp. NPDC002643; assembly: GCF_053592555.1. Taxonomy (NCBI): domain Bacteria; kingdom Bacillati; phylum Actinomycetota; class Actinomycetes; order Kitasatosporales; family Streptomycetaceae; genus Streptomyces; species Streptomyces sp. NPDC002643. The sequence goes on along the minus strand of NZ_JBSFVY010000012.1, from coordinate 258,126 downwards.
CAGGCGCTGTGCGGGTGTGGAGAGCACGGCGTCCAGAGCCGTGTCCGGATCGGGGTCGCCCAGTCCGGGGGTGAGGAAGTCCGGAAAGTAGGAGGCGCTGGGGCACAGCTCCATCAGCGCCCTGGTCGTCCGTAACAGCCCCGCCCGCGTCAGCGCCTCGCGCACCCGTTTCCGCCAGGGGTCGAAGACCAGCGCCGAGTGCCGGTTCTGCAGCAGCTGCAGGCTGAGCACCACGTCCCACATGAAGTCGCCGTTGCCCGCCACCCGCAGCCGGTTGAGGTCGTCCGTGCCGAAGTCGATACGCAGCATGTCTCCATGTCCCCCCGCACTTCTCCGCGTTGGCTCCCGGTGAGATTCCTTGAGATGCCCCTGTGGAGACACCGCTGGGACAGACGGGGAGGCGATGAGAGGTGGTTCCGGACAGCGGCGGGATGTCCGAAAACCAGGGGAACCACAAGGAAGCCGGAACACCGGGCGTCACCGTCTGAACTGGGCCTTTCGACCCTCGTCAAAGGTCGTGGAAGGCGCGGGGCGGGGGCTGCCAGAGTCACTGGCGAAGCACATCGGGCAGGGCGACCAGCGCCCGCCGCCCGACCGTTCGTCGACAACCGATGGGGGAAGTCATGAAGCGAACCTTCGTCGCCGGGGCCCTGGCCATCGCCTCGGCCGCCGCGACCTGTGTGGCCCTCGCGCCGGCGGCGTCCGCCGCCGAGATGGGCGCACAGGCCTGTGTCACCTCGACTCTGACCACGGGGTACCGGGGATCGAGCACCATCCTCTCCAAGGCCAACAGCAGCTGCGGTGACCTCAACCTCACCTACTCCAACAACTCCACCTCCCGCACCTACGACCGCTACGCCGGCCGCCTTCTCTGGGACAGCGGCTGGCGCACCTGCGCCAAGGGCTACGTCTACGCCGCGGACGGCAGCCACAGCATCAACGACTCCACGTACTGGCTGTGCACCGACGTCGCGGACGGCACCCGGTTCGGCGTGGCGAGCTACTACGACGGCGGCGACACGGTCCGGATCACCCACTGATCCCGACCCGCCGCTTCCGGGTGGTGCCGTCGGCTCAGGGCCGACCGGCCGACGGCGCCACCCCGATGCCCGAGGAAACGGACAGAGAGAAGGGAACGGGGGGATCGGAGTGAGGAACCGGGCGATCCGTGCCGCCACCGTCGCCGCCGTCGCCGCCGCGGCCGCATCCGTGCTCGCCGCCTGCTCGACGGCCGGCGCTCCGACGAACCCGGGGGCGTCTTCCGGCCCTGACGGCGCGGCCACCGTGTCCTCCGCCCGCGTCACCCACGCGCTCCCGGACGACCCCGTACGGATGTTGCTGCCGACGACCGGTGCCGAGGCCCGTTGGGCGCAGGGGCTGGACGCGTTCGGGCAGCAGGTGGCGTACACGGTCGCGGCCTCGTGCGCCGCCGAGGGTGGCTTCGACCTTCCTCAGGACGCCCCGCCGCCCGCGTTCATCCGCTTCTTCGAGTTGCCCGACCTCGACTTCGTCGGCCGGCACGGCTTCGGCCAGAGTGCCGAGGTCCCCTTGCCCTCCGCGCTCCCGGCCGAGGGCCGCTACGGCACCTCCGAAGACGTACGCCGCTGCCGGGACGAGGGCGCTGCCACCGCCGACGCGCTGCGCGAGACCTATATGCCGCTCCAGGCAGGCTGGTTCAAGGAACTCGCCTCGCTGAAGGACGACCCCGCCACGGTCGAGGTCCTGGCCGGACTGCCCGACTGCCTCGCACGCCACGGCATCGACGTCCCCGACGAGGACGGCTTCTTCCGCTACACGGACACCCGACTGCACTCCGCCGCCCCGGAGGACATGGCACGCGAGGACCGAGCCCTGGGCGAGGCGTACGCCGACTGCATGCGCCCGGTGGAAGCCGTCCGCGAGCCGATCCGCGAGCGGCTGCGCACCCGCTTCCTCGATGACCACGCCGCCGAGGTCGACAAGTTGCGCGAAACCCTGGTGCCGTCGTTGCGCGACGCCGAGGAAGAGCACGGCGTACGCCTCTCCTTCCCCGCGCCCTGACGGGTTCCGGCCCGACGCCCCCCTGAGCGCATGGGCCGCGGCGGCTACTCGCCGGACCGCGATGCCTGCTGGAGGTTCGTCTGCCGGAGGTCCGCCTGCTGGAGTTCGGCGAGCAACTCGGTGCGGCCGGCGATCAGTTCCGTCAGGATGCGGCGGGACGCGCGCAGCAGCTCGGCCACATCGCCGCCGGCGAGTTCGTAGCTCACGGTCGAACCCTGCCGGACGGAGACCACGATCCCCGATCGGCGCAGTACCGCCAGTTGCTGGGAGAGGCTGGACGGTTCGATCTCGATCTCGGCGAGCAGGTCGCGTACCGGGACGGGGCCGTTCTGCAGCAGCTCCAGGACCCGTATGCGTACGGGGTGACCGAGCATGCGGAAGAACTCGGCCTTGGCCTGGTAGAGCGGGACCTGCATGGGAATCCTTCCCTGCCGCGTGACGAACCGAATTCTCGTGGAACCGATCCTGGTGGAACCGATCCTCGGGGATGCGGCCCCGCACACCCAGTGGATTGCTCTGATCTGGATGTGCCCATGTGAAGAAATCTTCAAGTCATGGGCGTGCGTGCGGGGCCGTGGCTGTCAGGTCCCGGACGTCCTAGACGTCGATGACGGCCTCGACGCGCTTGAGCTGGTGGCGGGCCATGGCCAGGTTCGATTTCGCCCGGTCGAGCACGAGGTAGAGGAACAGGCCGTTGCCGCTGCGGCTCTTGAGCGGCTGGATCAGGTGGTACTGGCTGCCGAGCGTGATCAGCACGTCCTCGATGTCGCTCTTGAGGCCGAGGTGTTCCATCGTGCGGGTCTTGGCGCGGATCACATCCGTGTTGCCCGCCGCCGCGACGGTCAGGTCGAGATCCTTGCCGCCGCCCAGGGTGCCCAGCGCCATACCGCTGGTGTAGTCGACCAGGGCGGTCCCCAGCGCGCCCTCGATCGACGTCATGATCTCCTTCAGTGAGACCTCCACATTGCTCATTCCGGTATCTCCTCGCCCATGCCGGTATCTCCTCCTGCCGGTCACTGCGCGGTTCGGGCCTCGCCCTCCCCGCCGGTGCCCAGGACCCTATGGAGCGCCCCTGCCCGGCGGCCCCCGTTGTTCCGGTACTGCACGAGAGAGCCCGAAGATGTCGGATGGTGCGACACCGGTGACCGATCGTGTTCGACGGGGACCACGGGGCCGGGAGGGGCGGAGGGCGTTCGGCCCCCGGCGGGGTGGGCGCCCGGGCCCGCTACCCTGGCCGGATGCTTGAGAACATTCCTCCCTGCCCGAAGTGCTCCTGCGAGTACACGTATGTGATGAACGCCCTCGTGGTGTGCCCGGAGTGCAACCACGAATGGGCACCCGCCGAGACCGGTGCACAGGGCGCGGACGCCGCCGGGACGCAGGCCGTCAAGGACTCGGTCGGCAATGTGCTGCGGGACGGTGACACCGTGGTCGTCGTCAAGGCCCTCAAGGTCAAGGGCAGCCCTTCGGGAATCAAGGCCGGTACGAAGGTGCGCAACATCCGGCTGGTCGACGGGGTCGACGGCCATGACATCGACTGCAAGATCGACGGCTTCGGCGCGATGCAGCTCAAGTCCAGCGTGGTCAAGAAGGCCTGACCCTCCCCATGCCTCCCCACCCCGCCCCACCCCGCCCCACCTCGTTCCTCCCAACCCCGCTCCTCCCCTCCCCCGCCCCCGACCCGCCGGTGAGCGGATCTCATGTGCACCAGTGGGATGATGAATTGCAAAATCTTGCAATTGGTTAGATGCTTTGTTGCCTGTGTTCGAGGAAAGAAGGGGCCTGGCGATGAGGAGGTCGCTCGGCCGGGCCGTCGCCCGGCTCGCAGCGCTGATGCCCGGCCGCGGTGATCTGGCGGAGATGCGCCGCGATCCGCGAAGGGACCTGCTGGCCGGTCTCACGGTGGCGATCGTGGCGCTGCCGCTGGCACTCGGTTTCGGTGTCTCCTCCGGGCTCGGCGCCGAGGCGGGGCTGGCGACCGCGGTGGTGGCGGGGGCGCTCGCCGCGGTGTTCGGCGGTTCGAATCTCCAGGTGTCAGGGCCGACCGGCGCGATGACCGTGGTGCTGGTGCCGATCGTCGCGGAGCACGGCCCGTCCGGGGTGCTCACCGTGGGGCTGATGGCGGGCGTGATCCTCGTCGCGCTCGCCCTGCTCAGGGCGGGCAAGTACATGCAGTACGTGCCCGCGCCCGTGGTGGAGGGCTTCACCCTCGGCATCGCCGCCGTGATCGGACTCCAGCAGATCCCGGGTGCGCTGGGAGTGTCCAAGCCCGAGGGCGACCGGGTCCTCGTGGTGACCTGGCGCGCTCTGGAGGAGTTCGCGCGGCACCCGAACTGGACCGCCGTCGCCTTCGCCCTGTCGGTCGCCGCCGTCATGCTGCTCGGCGCCCGGCTGCGGCCCACGGTCCCCTTCTCCATCCTCGCGGTGATCGGCGCCACCGTCGTCGCCCAGCTGGCCGGCCTGGACGCGGCGAAGCCGATCGGGGACCTGCCGGCCGGACTGCCCACCCCCTCGCTGGCCTTCCTCGACCCGGGCTCGCTGACCTCGCTGCTCGCCCCGGCGGTGGCGGTCGCGGCGCTGGCCGCCCTGGAGTCCCTGCTGTCGGCCTCGGTCGCCGACGGTATGACGGTCGGCCAGCAGCACGACCCGGACCGCGAGCTGCTGGGCCAGGGCGTGGCCAATCTCGCCGCGCCCCTGTTCGGCGGTGTGCCGGCGACCGGCGCGATCGCGCGGACCGCGGTCAACGTCCGCACCGGCGCGAGTTCCCGGCTCGCCTCCCTCGTCCACGCCGCCGTCCTCGCCGTGATCGTCTTCGCGGCCGCGCCCCTCGTCTCGAAGATCCCGCTCGCCGCCCTCGCGGGCGTACTGCTGGCCACCGCGATCCGCATGGTCGAGGTCGGCTCGCTGCGGGCGATGGCCAGGGCCACCCGCTCCGACGCCCTGATCCTCGTACTGACCGCCGTCGCGACCCTCGCCCTCGACCTCGTCTACGCCGTGATCATCGGCCTCCTCGTCGCGGGCGCCCTCGCCCTGCGTGCCGTGGCCAAGCAGGCCCGGCTGGCCCAGGTCCCCCTCGACCGCGGCGACCACAGCGCCGAGGAGCACGCGCTGCTGGCCGAGCACATCGTGGCCTACCGCATCGACGGGCCGCTGTTCTTCGCCGCCGCCCACCGCTTCCTCCTCGAACTGGCCGAGGTCGCCGACGTACGCGTGGTCATCCTGCGTATGTCCCGGGTGTCGACCGTCGACGCCACTGGCGCCCTGGTCCTGAAGGACGTACTGGAGAAGCTGAACCGGCGCGGCATCGTCGTCATGGCCTCCGGCATCCGCCCCGGCCAGCGCCAGGTGCTGCACTCCGTAGGCGCGCTGGAACTGCTGTGCCGGGAGGGCGGCGAGTACGCCACCACGCCCGAGGCGATCCAGGGGGCCCGCGCCTACCTGGGGCGGGCCGGTGTCATGGTGCCGCGCCCGGCCCGGACGTCACGGCCGCCACTCGGCGACGGCACCAGGGAAACCATCAAGGACGAAGCAGAGGAAACCGTCACATGAGCACTCCGCCCTCGCCTTTGCGCATGGTCGAGGTCTCGGGCGCCGAGGCCCTGTGGCTGCTGGAGGGCAGCTCGCTGGGGCGGCTGGTGTACACACAGCGGGACCAGATCGTCGTCCGGCCCGGTCGGCACACCTGGGAGTACGGGCGGCTGGTGGTGCGTACGCCCGCGCCCGCCACCGCGGTCGCGGCGACGGCGACGTACCACGTGGACGAGATCCGGGCGGTGGGCGGCACCGGCTGGACGGTCACCGTCGCCGGACCCGTCGATGTGATCACCGATCCCGACGAGGCGGCCCACCATCGGCGCACTCTCTCGGGCTGGACCCACGGCCCGCACGACACCCTGCTGCGGCTGCACCCCAAGACGGTGACCGGGTTCCGCCTCACCCGCGCGGAGGCGTGATGGGCGTCCAGCTCGATGTGCTGCCCTACCGGCATGTGCTCACGCTGCCGATGATGCCGTCGGCGGTCCGGACGGCCCGGGAGACCGCCGAACAGGCCCTCGTCGAGTGGGGCATAGGACTGCGCCACCCCACGGTCGACCCGGCGCTGCTGATCCTGAGCGAGCTGGTCACCAACAGCGTCCGGCACGCCGCCGTGCTCTCCCCGCAGGTCACCGTCATCTACGCGGCGGGCGAGGACTGTCTGGCCTTCGCCGTGCACGACCGCCACCCCTACCAGCCGCCGCTGTACGCGTCGGCCGGCCGAGACGGCGACGGCGACGGGACGGGCACCGGCTACGGGACGGGCGGGCTGGCCACCGTCATGGAACTCACCCTCGGCCTGGGCGGCACGGCGGTGGTCAGGGGCGACGCCGACGGCAGGGGCAAGAGCATCTGGATCACCCTGCCCCTGTGAGGCCATCGATGTATAGACTTGCTCATCTTTGCAATTGTTGAGATTGTCACCGCTGTTCTCGGGAGACTCCGTTCTCGTACGCGGATTCGGTGTCGCCGCCGACGCAGGCGAGGATGGGCCGCATGTGTGTGACGAGCGAAGCAAGGTGGGGGTCCCCCCGACCGAAGGGTGGGGGAGGGTGGAAGCGATGCGCCAAGGAGCGGCCGATAGAGCTGTACCACGCCGCCAGGGAGGGGACGGCACGATGACGACCCCGCTGTACCAACTGAAGGCCGAGTTCTTCAAAACGCTCGGGCACCCCGCGCGCATCCGGGTGCTGGAGCTGCTGAGCGAGCGCGAGCACGCCGTGGCGGAGATGCTGCCCGAGGTAGGGATCGAACCGGCCCATCTGTCGCAGCAGCTCGCGGTGCTGCGCCGGGCGAACCTGGTCGTGACCCGCAAGGAGGGCTCGACCGTGTACTACTCGCTGACCAGCCCGCACATCGCCGAACTGCTCAAGGTCGCCCGCGCCATCCTGTCCGGTGTGCTCGCCGGACAGGCCGAACTGCTCGCGGACCTGCGGGCCGCCCAGGCACAGACGAAACCCCCGTCCTGAGGGAGCGGGGGACGCCGACAGCCGATCCGTGCTCGGGCGCGCGAGCGCATCCGGGCAGCGCGACGAGCTACGCGACCCCCTGCGCGCGGCCCAGGAGGAACGCCGCGCGATCGACGAGCATGCGGACGCTCTCGATGCCCGCCCGAAGGTTTCGTCGGTGGACGAAAACGGCGAGGTCGAGGGCGACGTGGGCGAAGCAGTACGCCAGCACGCCGGGTCCGGCCACCTCTTCACCGGCGGCGCGGAGCATCCGCACCGCCGCAGGGGTGAGGTCGGGGGTGCTCAGCAGCGTCGCGTAGTCGAAGGCTCTGGTGCCGCTGCCCAGTGCCTCGATGTCGACGACACCGGTGACACGGCCCGCGTGGAAGAGGATGTTGCCGGGGCGGAAGTCACCGTGGACCAGGTCGCCTGTGGGCAGGGTGACCGGCCCGTGGGCGGCGAGCAGCCGTTCGCAGACGCCGACGAGTTCCCGTCCCGTCGGGTCGGTCCCGGCCGCCTGCCGCCACAGGTCTTCACACCGGCCGGTCATGCGGTCCGTCACATACCGCGACCAGCACCGCTGCGGGTCGGGGTCGAGACCGGCATGGGTCTCCAGGAGGTCGATCAGCGTCCGGGCCTCCCTCGCGGTGACCCGGCTCGGGCTGCGGCCGGGTACGAACTCCTGGATCTGGTATCCGAAGCCGTCCGGGCCGGGGCCGACGGCGAGCCAGGCCGGCGTCGGATATCCGGCGGCGCGGATCTTCGCGACACCCCCGGCGGCTCGCTCGATCCGAGGGGCCCAGTCGCGGTCGGGGCCCCGCTTCAGTACCGCCTGCCGGCCGGTGTCGTCGATCAGTGACCAGGCTCCGGACTGAAACCCGTCATCGAATCGGTGATCCAGCCGGAACCGGGTGCCATGAGCGTGGTTCGCCTCGCTCAGAACGGCTCTGGCGAGGCGCGCATCGGCTCGGTCGGACCACATCATGCGCCGCACGCTACTGAGCCCCCGCTCCGAGCCGCAACGGCGTTCACGCCTCACCTCCGATGCGGACCCTTCAGAGAAGACGCAGCGCCTCGGACGCGCCTTTCCGGTGGATCTAGATGTCAGCGGCTGCCGCTATGCGCTTCAGGTTGTGGCGGGCCAGGGCGAGGTTGGCCCGGCCCCTGTCGAGAGCGAGGTAGATGAACAGGGCGCCGCCATGGGCCGAGAGCGGCCGGATGATGTGGTACTGGCCGCCCAGGGTGATGAGTACGTCCTCCACGTCGTCCTGGATGCCGAGGGCCTCCAGCGTGCGGGCCTTGGCCCTGATGACCTCGGTGTTGCCGGCCGCCGCGACCTCCATGTCGAGGTTCTTGTCGCCGCCGAGGGTGCCGAGCGACATACCGCTCTCGTAGTCGACGATCGCCACTCCGACGGCGCCATCGATCACCATGGCCTCCTTGAGTGCGGTCTCGATGTTCATGCGCTCCCTCTCCCCTGCGTCTGCCGGTTGGGCCGGGACCTGATGCTACGTACTTGCGAAGAACGGGAGTGCGCCAATTGCAAAACTCTTCAACCCGGCAGCTGACGAAAAGTGAGGATCATCGCGGCTCGGGAGGGCTGCTCGCCGGGAAAGCGCCGGTCTACTCTTCTCCCACTGAACAGCCTTTCGAGGGCACGGCACATGAAAAGGGTGACGGGTGATGCCGCTGAGACCCGGCGACGCGGAGTCCATAGGCGGCTACACGCTGACCGACCGGCTCGGCAGTGGCGGCATGGGCGTCGTCTTCCTGGGCCGTTCGGCCTCGGGACGGCAGGTCGCCGTCAAGGTCGTGCACCCGCCGTACGCGCAGGACGAGGAGTTCCGTACGCGCTTCCGGCAGGAGATCGCGGCGGCACGCCAGGTGAGCGGGGCGTTCACGGCTCCGGTGGTGGACGCCGATCCGGACGCCGAGCAGCCGTGGATGGCGACCCTGTACGTACCGGGCCGCACCCTGTCGGACGTCGTGGCGAAGGACGGCCCGCTGGGCAGAGGTGAGTTGCGCACACTCGCGCTGGGCCTGGTCGAGGCGCTGCGGGACATCCACCGGGTGGGCGTGGTGCACCGTGATCTGAAGCCGAGCAACATCCTGATGGCCGAGGACGGGCCCCGTGTCATCGACTTCGGCGTCTCGCACGCCGTCGACAACGAAGCCCTCACCATGACCGGGCGGTTGATCGGCACCCCGCCCTTCATGTCGCCGGAGCAGTTCGCCTCCCCACGGGAGGTCACCGCCGCCTCGGACGTGTTCTCGCTGGGGTCGGTACTGGTGTACGCGGCCACCGGCACCCGTCCGTTCGACGGGAGCAGCCCCTATCTGACGGGCTACCAGGTGATGTACGAGGCTCCGGCCCTGGACGGAGTCGCCGAACCGCTCCGGAGCATCGCCGAACGCTGTCTGGCCAAAGATCCGGCGGCCCGGCCCGCACTCGCCGAACTGCACCGGATGGTGCTGACGTTGCCGGAGTCGGCGGAGTCCGGGGCCTCCGTGGGCTCGCCTGGTTCCGCTGGTGCCCCTGATTCCTCTGGTGCTCCGGATGGCACCACCCAGGTGGCCTCGGACGGGCGTTCCACCCGTCATGGACGTCGAGGGCCACGTATCCTCATCGGCCTCGTCGCGGCTCTGGTGGTCACCGGGCTGAGCTTCTCGCTGATGACGACGGCGGGGGAAACCGAGGGGAAGGGCGGGGCGGACGGGACGGACGGTTCCCCGTCACCCACCGAGTCCGCCTCCGCATCCGGCTCCGGCTCCGAGTCGGGCTCCCCCTCGTCCGCCTCCGGCGGGGCGGTGACTCTGCCGCCGACGCATGTGCGGTGGGACTACCAGATCGGCGGTGCGTACGCCCTGCCGAGCGGGGTGCGGGTGGTCAGCCGTAGCCATGAGGACCCGTCCTCGCCGAACGCGTACAACATCTGCAATTTCAACGCCCTCCAGGCGCAGGAGGGCGCGGAGGACGACTGGGACTCCGATCTGCTGCTGCGTGACGCCGACGGGAACGTCGTCTACGACCAGGACTGGAACGAGGCGGTCCTGGACATCCGTACGGCCGCCAAGCGCAAACGTATCGCCGCCCGGGTGAACGCCTGGATCGACGAGTGCGCGGCCAAGGGGTACCAGGCCGTCGAGCCCGACAACTACGACACCTTCACCCGCTTCCCGGACTACCTCAAGGCCGGTCAGGCCAAGGCGTTCATGAAGCTGCTGTCGGCGCACGCCCATGCGAAGGGCCTCGCCATCGCCCAGAAGAACACCCTGGAGCTGGCGCCCGTCCGTGCCTCCGTGGGCCTGGACTTCGCCGTGGTGGAAGAGTGCGGCGAGTGGAACGAGTGCGGTGAGTTCGCCCAAGCGTTCGACAACAAGGTGTTCGTCGTCGAGTACACGGCGGAGGGACTGGAGAACGCGTGCTCCGGCTGGAGCGGCACGCTGAGCATCGTCCGCCGCGATCTGGACGTCGTACCCAAGGCCACGGGCGGCTATCTGCGCGAGACCTGCTGACCAGGCCTCAGGCTTTGCGCAGCGCGAGGACGACGTTGTGTCCGCCGAAGCCGAAGGAGTGGCTGACGGCGGTGCGGATGTCCTGTGCGCGGGGTTGTTTGGTGACGCAGTCGAGGTCGAAGTCCGCGTCCGGTGCCTGGAGGTTGGCGATGGGCGGGACTCGGCGGTGCTGGATGGTCAGTACGGTCAGGGCCGCCTCGATGGCGCCCGCGGCGCCGAGGGTGTGACCGAGGACGCCCTTGGCCGCCGTGACGCTGGGGCGGTGCGGGAGGGCGCGGGAGATAAGCGCGGCCTCGGTCGAGTCGTTGAGGGGGGTCGAGGTGCCGTGGGCGTTGACGTGGTCGACGTCGTGCGGACCGATGCCGGCCTCGTCGAGCGCGCCGTTCAGAGCCGCTTCGGCGCCGGGCGCGCCCTCGGGAGGCGCGGTGGGGTGGTGGGCGTCGGTGCTGCTGCCGCAGCCGGTGAGCAGGGCGCGGGGGCGTGCGCCGCGCGCGGCGGCGTCCACGGCGCGTTCCAGGACCAGGACGCCGGCGCCTTCGGCCATGACGAAGCCGTCGCGGTCGTCGGCGAAGGGGCGGGAGGCCTCGGCGGGGGCGTCGGTGCGTACGGAGAGCGCGCCCATGCGCCAGAAGCCCGCGGTGCTCAGGCGGGAGACGGCGGCTTCGACCCCTCCGGCGATCGCGATGTCGCAGACGCCGGCGTGGAGGAGGTCGCGGGCCGCGGCGATCGCGGTGGCACCGGAGGCGCAGGCGGTGGCGGGGGCGAAACCGATGCCACGGGCGTTCAGGTCGATGGAGACCTCGCCGACAGCGAGATTCGGGATGATCTTCGGGATGGCGAGGGCGGAGACCTGCTGAACACCGTCCTGTTCCAGGCGCCGGGCCTGCGTCTCCGTCTCCTCCAGCCCGCCCATTCCACAGCCGATGACGACGGCGACGCGGGACGGTTCCCAGGTGGCGGGGTCAAGTCCGGCGTCGCGTACGGCCTCCCGCGCGGCGAGCACGGCGAACTTGGCCGGGCGTCCCATGCGCCAGGATTTGCGGCCGATGCGCCGGTCGAGTGCCTGGCCGGGGAGGGGGACGCGGCAGGAGAAGTCCACGGGGAGGCCGGCGAGGGCGGGGTCGGGGGCGGCGAGGGAGCGGCCCGCTAGTACGGTCTGCCAGGCCGCCTCGGCCCCTTCACCCGCGGGGGTGACGAGACCGAGGCCGGTGACGGCGACCGGGGGCTTTGCCGGGCTCATCGGGCTCCCGCTCCGGCTCCGGTGGTACGCAGCTCGTCCAGGGCGGTGGCGAGGGCGCCGAGAGTCGAGGTGCGGGTGACATGACCGCCGTCGATCTCGATCACGACGCCGAGGTCGTTCCGAAGGATCACCAGCAGCTCGGCCTGGGCCAGGGAATCGAGTTGCAGGTCCTGGAGGGTGGACTCGGGGGTGATCTCGTCGTCCGGGACGTTGAAGGTGGAGGTCAGTACGGTGCGGAGGATGTCGTAGGAGTCGGTGGAGGGGGAGGTGGAGGCGGAGGGGGACATGGGGTTCTCTCTTCCGTGGTCAGTGGGCCGGTCGTGCCGGTGGAGCCGGTCGTGCCGGTGGGGCTGTCTGGGGGTGCCAGTCCATGAGGAGCATTCCGCCGGAGGCTCCGCTGGCCAGGCCGTACAGGCCCACCAGGTCTCCGGGGCGGAGGCGGCCGGTGCGGGAGGCTTCGGCGAGTTGCAGGGGGACGGTGGCGGTGGCGACGTTGCCGAAGCGGGTGAACGTCGGCACGGTCCGGTCCTCGTCGATGCCCAGGGAGTCGAGGGTGAGTCGGGTGAAGGGCACGGATGCCTGGTGGAGGCAGACGAGGTCGAGGTCCCCGGGCTTTCGGCCCAGGCCGCGCAGGGCGTCGGTGCAGGCGGCGGCCATGCCGTCGAACGCGGCGGCCAGGGCCTGCGAGTCGAAGCGGACGGCCGGTCGCGGGTCGTCCGGCGTGAAGTACGGGTTGGTGGCGGTCGCCGCCTGCCAGCCGGAGGAGTTGGCGAAGAAGCGGGCGGCGAGCAGGCCCGGCCGGCCGCTCGCCTCCAGCAGCATGGCGGCGCCGAGATCGCCGAGGGTGAGCGCGGGCAGGAGGAGGGCGAGTTCGTCGCGGTTCCGGGCGGGTTGGCGGGTGTGGACGGTGCCGCGTTCGCCGGTGGTGACGAGGACGCGTCCGTAGGCGCCGCCGCGGATCAGGGCGTCGGCGGTCTCCATGGCGTTGAGGAAGCCGTTGCAGGCGTTCTGGATGTCGAAGACCGGTGCGGTGACGCCGAGTTTGTGTGCGACGACATGCGCGGTCGCGGGCTCCTCCAGGTCCTCGCAGGCAGAGGCGAACAGCAGCAGGTCGATGTCGTCGGCGGTGAGGCCGGTCTCGTCCAGGACTCGGCGGGCCGCGGCTGCCGCGAGGTCGGAGGGCCAGGTGCCGTGGGGCGCGACGCGGCGCTCCTCGAAGCCGTACATCTGCTTCAACAGGCCGGGCAGCAGCCGGACTTCGGGGTTGCGCGCGCGGACCTCGTGCTCGATCTCCTCCCCGTGCTGCCTGCGCGTGGGGATGTGGACGGCGACGTGACGGACCGTGCTGTGGCGGAGGACGGGTGCGTCGCCGTAGCGCGGACCGGGTGCGTCGCTGTGGCGGGGAACGGGTGCGTCGCTGTGGCGGGGAACGGGTGTCATCGCTGGAAGCGGACCGTTCCCGCGCCGCTGACCGTGCGCAGGCCTCGGCTGACGCAGGAGGTCACATCGCTGGTCGGGGTGGCGCTGCCGGTCATGAAGGCTCCGGTGAGCGGGCCTCGGGTGACGTTGCCGCCCAGGAGTGCGTCGGCGGGGTTGTAGCCGTTGACCGAGCGCCGGTTGGGCACGATGACCGAGGTGCCGGCGCGTCGGCCGGAGGCGTCGTACCACCTGACGGTGACCGATCCGCCGATGCCGGAGCCGCCGGAGCAGCTGGCCCGGCCGCTGCCGCTCATCGTGGCGGTGCCGGAGCGCAGTCGGCTCGCGGAGCGGTCCGGTGAGACGCAGCCGGTGACGCGGAAGGTGGCGCTGACGCGGGTCGCGCGGGTCCGGACGCCCAGCGGAGGGGCGAAGGTGATGGGGTGGGCCGCGCTGGTGGCGACATGGCAGGTCAGCACGGTTCGGCCGGGGGCCATGGTGGTGGGCGGGCCTGCCGCCAGCGCCCCGAGGGCGAGCACGGCGGCGGACACGGCGATACGGCGGGTGAGCGGGGGCGTCATGCGCGGTCTCCTCGGTGGTGGGTGGCGGTTGCCACGGGGGCGGGCTTCTCGGGGTGGCCGGGACGCTGCGGGGGCAGCGCGGGGCGTACGGCGACGGGCGGGACCAGGCGGTGCAGAACGCGGGGCATCCACCAGTTGCGGTGGCCGAGCAGCCGCATCAGGGCCGGTACGACGACGATGCGGATCAAGGTGGCGTCCAGCAGGACGGCCGCGGCGACGAGGAAGCCCAGTTGCTGGAAGTCCTGGCGGTGGGTGGCCATCAGCCCGGCGAAGACGGTCGCCATCACGGCGGCGCCGACGGTGATGGGGCGGGCGCTGTCGCGCATACCGCGCGCGACCGCCTCCCGGTGGTCGCCCGTGGTGCGGTAGTGCTCGGTGACGCGGTGGACGAGCAGGATCTCGTAGTCCAGCGAGAGCCCGAAGACGACCGTGAGGGCCAGCAGCGGGACGCCGACGTTGACGGTCTGGGCGGTCTGCCCGGTGACCCAGGCCAGGAGGCCGAACGCGGCGGCCGTGGACAGGACGTTCATGGCCAGCGCCTTCAACGGCAGGACGACACTGCGGAACGCCACGAGCATCAGCAGGAACGAGCCCGTGGCCGCGAGCACGGCGACCGGTTTCGCCGCGGCCACCGCGGCGTCCCGGAGGTCGGCGAGCGCGGCGGCCGGTCCGCCGGAGTACGCCGGCCGGCCCGGCAGCGTCTGGGCGGCGGTGGCGCGCAGGTCGTCGACGAGGCCGGCGGAGGCGGGGCTGTCGGCGCGGACGCGGTCGGTGATGGTGACGACGGTCAGGTCCCGCCCGTTGTCGAGTACACCGAACCCGCTGACGCGCGGGTCTGAGCGCAGGGCGTCGGCGAGGAGCGTGGTGTCCACGGGCCCCGTGCCGGGGCGGTGCGGGAGGGCGAGGAAGGTGACGTTCGTGAGCCCGTCGGCCTCCAGTTGCTGGAGCCCGCGCCCCGCCGGGGTGTCGGCGATGGCGCCACGGTCCAGTTGGAGCCCGAGGCGCAACTGCCCGGCCGGTGCGGCGGCGAGGGCCACCACGGCGAGGGCACCCAGCAGATACGGCCACGGGCGGCGCATCAGATGCCGGGTGAAGCGCTCGCCCAGGGCGGCCGGAGGGGTGGGGCGCTCCCCGAGGGACGGACGTACGACATGCTCCTCCGGAGCCGGACGGGCTAGGCGACCGCCGCCCTGGTCGGGGCAGGGCCGGCTGCGGTCACTGCCCTGGCCGGTGCGGAGCCGATCACCGGCCCGGCCGACGCGGAGCCGACCGCTGCCCGGGCCGAGGCGGAACCGGCTGCGGCCACTGCCTCGACCGGTGTGGAGTCGGCCCCGGCCACCGCCCCGGGCGACGCGGAGCCGTCCCCACGTCAGCAGCGCGTCGAGGCGGGCGAGGGCGGCGGGCAGCGCGGTGACGGCCACGACGGCGGTGGAGGCCGTGGCCACGACGGCCGCCGCGGCCATGGTCCGGACGAAGTCCAGCGGCACGGTCAGCAGCCCCGTACAGGTCAGTACGACCGCGCCCGCACACCACAGCACCGCCCGCCCGGCGGAGGCCCTGGTGCGTCGTGCGGCCTCCAACGGAGCGTCGCCGTCCCGGCGGTGGCGGCGGTAACGCAGCAGGATCAGCAGGGAGTAGTCCAGCCCGACCGCGAGACCGACGGTGCTGACGACGGTCAGCGAGGTGCTGTCGACCGGCAGTACGGTCCCCAGCGCGGCCATGGCCCCGGCGCCCAGCAGTACGCCGAAGGCGGCCGTCCCCAGCAGCACCACGGCGGAGCCCACCGCGCCCAGGCCGACGGTCAGCACCACCAGGGCCGCCGGGAGCGTCACCGCCTCCACCGTCCGCAGATCGGCGAGGCCGGTCCGCTGCAACTCCGCGGCCACCGGCGGGAATCCGGTGAGCGCCACCTCGACCCGGCCCGACGAGGCGCGGGCGGCGGCCCTTTCGGCACGCTCCTGCCAGAGGGGCAGAAGCGGCCCGAGATCGGCGTCCCCCCGTACACCGGCCGCCAGGTAGGTGTGGTGCGGGTCGAGGTCCGGCGGGGCCGGGACGGACATGACCTGGCCGATGCCCGGCGCCGATCCGAGGGCTTCGGTGGTCGCGGCGAGCGCCCGCTGGTAGGGCTCCGCGTCCAGGGTGAGGGTCGGGGAGTCGAAGGCGAGGATCACCTGTCGGCTGCCGATCTCGGGGAAGCCGCGCTCGATGAGTGCGGTGGCGCGCGCGGACGAACTGCCCGGCGCCTCAAGGGACATCTCCTGTGGGTGATGGAGCCCCACGGGGATCGCGAGCCCGGCCGCCAGCGCGAGAAGCGCCCACATGAGGACGAGCAACCGGCCCGGCAGGACGGACCACCGGCCCCGCAGGCCGGACCATCGGCCCCGCATGACGAGCCATCGGCTCCGCCGCCGCCCCGTCGTCGGCTTCAGCATGCGCGCGATCTCCTGTCGAAGCCCCCTCAACACTCCGTTGACGGAAGGCCGTTGATCCGAACATTCGACAACTCGCAATAAAGGGAGCAATCGTGTCCAGAGATGCCATCTAGTTACTATGCGCTACATAGTTACACAGAACGTAATCAACGTGTGGTGAGGTGATCGGCATGTTCGCGCGCAGATACCGCCCGGCCGAGGGCGCGGTCCCCTTCAACACGATCGACAAGATGATGCATCTGCTGCCCCAGAAGGACCGGGACGGGCTGGTCGCCCTGCGTCTGCGGGGCACTCCGCCCACCGCCGGCGAACTGTGCGCGCTGCTCGCCGATGTGACCGAGCGCATCCCCGCGCTGGGCTACCGCGTCGGCGGGCGCCGTTGGCACCGGTACTTCGAACCGTGTGAGGTCGATCTGCCCGAGCATGTGGCCGAACTCCGGTTCCCCGCAGGCCGATCGCTCGCCTCCTGTCTGAGGGAGGCCGCGGAGCGGGAGTGGCCGACCGGACGGCCGCCGTGGGGCGTACTCGTCATCAGCGGCTACCGCGAGGACGTGGACGAGTACCTGATCGCCTACCGGGTGTCGCATCTCCTCCAGGACGGCATCGCGATGGCCCTCACCGGCAACGCCCTCTTCACCGGGGAGAGGCTCCCGCCGCCCGCCCGCGTTCCGGCGCCACGTCCGCAACCGCCCTCGTCGCGCGGGCCGTTGAAACTCGGGCCACCGAAGCGGGAGCGGCGCACGGGCGTACTGCGGAAGCGCGGGCCAGGAACGGGCGTACCGCGGTCGGGCCAACTGTGGAAGCACGGGCTGTGGACGGGCGTACGCCACGCGTCCAAAGTCCTTCTCCCCTGCGCCGAATGGCTTCCTCTGGCCGCCCACCCCGCCGACACCGGCTGGCGGTACTCCCAAGTGAGCCTGGACCGGGCCGTCTTCGACGACATCACCCGCAGTACGGGCGCCTCCACCGCACAGGTCCTGCTCGCCGTCATCTGCGGTGCGCTGCGCGACTGGACCCCGGAGTACTGGACCGGCCACCTCGGTCGCCGGCAGCGCCGGGGCCTGGCGACGATGCTCACCATGAGTCTGCGGGCCCCCAGGGACAGGACCGCCCTGGGAAACCAGGTGGGCATGTACCCCTTCACTCTGCCGTGCGCGGAACCCTCGCCCGAGCGGCGTCTGCGGCTGGTCATGGACCGGACCGATCACCGTGTCCTCAGCGCGTTCCGCGCCCTGCAGACCCGCGCCATGCACGCCCCGGACCCGCTGGGCCGGCTCCTCGCCCGGACCCTGGTCCACTGCGAGCGCCCGTGCGCCGTGGTGACCGTCGTTCCCTCGTCCCAGGACCCGAAGGCCATGGGCGCCGAAGACCTGCTGTGCGTCTCGCAGCGGCCGAAGCGGGTCGACGGCGGTTTCGTCGTCGTACAGGGCCCGGAAACGATCCTGGTGCAGCCGTCCTTCAAACACTGGGTCGACCGCGTCGACCACCTGCCGGCCCTCCTGACGGCCTCTCTGGCCGAACTCCACGCGGCCGTCGTCCCCGACCGGGCCACGGCGCGACCGTCACCAGAGCATGCCTCCTCCGATGCCCGCTGACATCCGCGCCACCCTGTGCACGCTCCCCCGCTCCCTCCCCCTCCCCCCGCTCAAAGGACCTCTCTGTTGAAGACCGTCGTCGTCACCGGCGCCACCAGCGGTATCGGACAGGCCACCGCGCTCGACCTGGCCGCCCACGGCTTCCGCGTCATCGCCACCGCCCGCTGCCGGGAGAAGGCGGAGAAACTGACCGTCATGGCGCGGGAACGGGGCCGGACCCTGCGCACCGTCCTGCTGGACGTCACCGACCCCGCCTCCTGCCAGGACGCCGTGAGGGAGATCGAGGACGGGACCGGCGGCGGCCCCTGGGCGCTCGTCAACAACGCCGGCATCGCGCCGACCGGCGCCTTCGAGGACATCGGCGACGCGGACGCCCGCGCCGTCCTGGAGGTCAACCTGCTGGGCGCGGCCCGGATGGCCCGTCTGCTCCTGCCCGGCATGCGGCACCGCGGCGACGGCCGCATCGTCCAGATGAGCTCCCTCGGGGGCCTGGTGTCCGTCCCCTACAACGGCTGGTACTCCGCCAGCAAGCACGGCCTGGAGGCGCTCACGGACGCGATGCGCGTGGAGATCTCCGGCACCGGCGTCCACGTCAGCCTCGTCGAACCGGGCTTCATCGACACCCCCATGCTCTCGGACGGACTCGACCGCCTGCCCCCGGGGGCCCGGCAGACGGTGTCCCGGCTCGTCGCGTGGTCCTCGCCGCCGGGCCCCGAGGTCGTGGCCCGCGTCGTACGCCGAGCGCTGACCGCGAAGTCCCCGCGCCGCCGCTACCGCGTCGGCCCCGGCGCACCCGTGGCTCCCCTGTTCGCCACCCTGCCGGCCGCCCTCACCGACCGCGTCACCCGCACGGCGCTCCACCTGACCGGGAGGTTCTGAACCGAGCCCGTCGAGGAATCCGCGCCTCCTGGCCGCCCGGTCGTGCGCGCCACCCGCACCACCCACAGCCCCGGCGCCGCGAGGCGTCGCCTCCGTACTCGATCGACAACCTCCGTACTCGAACGACAACCTCCGTACTCAATCCACAAACCGCACCCCGGAGGAGCGGGGGGCGCGGCAGAGGCGGCGGGCCGCGCAGCGATGACCAGGCAAAGGGCAAGAGGCACGGTCGTGTTCACAACCGGTTGAATGCGCATGGCGCCCAATCCCCGCCCGGGCAGGCGCCCACGACATCCGCCGCCAGACGGACTCGCCCCTGACATCCCCCGAGTAACTTCTTCATCAACTCGTCAGGGTCGGCGCGGCGTGGGGACTCTTGAGGCAGCCACGTTTCCCGGCGCCTGGGGGCATGACGCGGCCCAGCCCAACCCTCAGGACATATTCACCGACAGGTCCTGGGCCTCGAGTGGGGATGGCAGACGAGCGGGGCCGAGTCACGCGTCAACGACGCGGGCGACGAGGCCGGACCGGATGCCGGCCGGTCTCGCCACACACGGCGCAGGGGTTCCAGTGCCGTTCCCCGCCCGGGGCGATGAACAGGTGGAACCGAAATCCCCGGCAGCGCCGGCACATCGCCTTGGGCTCCTGCGGCGCCGTGGCCCGCATCGTCATCAGCAGGTCGATGGCCGACGCGTAGCGCGGGTCTGTCCACTCCATGGTTTGCCTCCCTGCTCGTGGTCAGCAGCGTAGGGCGGCCAGTGCGCGCCGCAGGCTCAGTTCACCCGTACGTGGCTAGTTGGGGCCGCCGTCGAAGCACGTACCCGAGCAGCCACCGCTACCGCCGCTGTGCTCGCAGTCGGCGGCCACCGGGACAGAGGCATCAGTCGGCGACAGCCACAGCGTCAGGTCGACCTCGTACCCGGCCTCGACGATCGCGGCCTGGGTGCGTTCCAGTTCCTTCGGGTTGTGGCGGGAGGGGTCCGGGCGCTCCGGGACGTGGTGTACGAATCCGCCGCGCGACTGGCACAGCCTCGCGTAGGTGCGGGTGTGCAGGATCAGGGCGTGCCATCCCTCGTCGACGATCCTCGACGGCCGGAGCCTGAGGGCGGGGAAGCGGACACAGGTGTCCACGAACTTGAGTGCCTCCAAGACGACGCGCTCCGCCGTGGGCTGCTCCATCTCCTTGTTGTTGTCGAGCACCGTCGCGACGACGCCGGCGAACTCCTCCTCGGTTATGAGTGCGCGGGCCGCCATTGCGTCGGTCTGGCCGAGCGTGCTTGTCTGCACGAGTCCTCCAACTCGGTTGGGTGGGCGGCCTCGGCGGGCCGTGCTTGGGGCTACGCCCGCCGAGGCACTGACAGGTCCGCCCCCACTACAACGAACCTTGCGGATCGATCGGCCGGGGCGGAGTTCTGATCACCCGCCCCGCCGGAGGCTTCCGGGCCTCCAATGGAGCGGGCTTGCCACCTCCGGCCAGGCTTCCGTTCCCAGCCAGAGAGGCGTCATGGGGTGCGATCCTGACCCTCGGTCGCCGTGGGGGCGCTCAGGTCGGCGTCCGCGCCGGCACCAGGGCGAGGACGGGGGCGGATACGACTGCCACGTACAGAGCCAGGCCCGTAATCCGGATCACGGCTTCCTGGCCTTCGGCGGTCTTGCTCGCGATGGGGTCGGCCCCGGCTCACAGGCATCGTGCAGATACACGGTCGCGCCAGGGCCAGTCGCACTGTCGATCGGGTATGTCCTGTACGGCTGGCCGGGCCGGATCATCCGGGCACAGCCCCAGCAGAAGGTCGGCGGTTCACTGTCGTCCTCCTGGCCGCCGAGGGACCGCACGTGCTTACGCAGGCTCACGACGGAATGGGCGAGACGGCGCGCGTGCACCCACAGATCGGCCTCGGGCACGCCGGGCTTGAGCGCGAGGATGTCACGGGCACGGTCCACCTCAGCGGTCACCTCGGGGGCGTCGTCGCCCTGGTGGTGCCCGACGTGGGTGATCAGCAGCGCCAACTCGTCCGCGAGCAGCATGACCTTGTATCGCAGCGGCCGCGACGGGCTCGACGGCGTGGATGCCGGCGCGTCCCGGGCGAGCAGCACCAGCTCGGCGGCGTCGTCGACCGGTGCCAGGCGCCACCTGATGCGGTATCCGTCCGGGCACCCGTCGACCGCCGTCGACGAGTGCGCGCAGCGCTCGCAGTCATGGAGGTGGTCCCGGAACGCAGGTAAGTCCTGCTCCCTGAACAGGATTCCCTTTCCGGAGGCTTCAGCAGTGGTCACGGGCGCTCACCTCGCGACCGGGCGTTGGCCACGGCGAGACGGGCACGCAGGGCCTCTTGGCGGCTGACGGGACGGATGCTGTCGGGCTCGGCGTCCCACTCCCGGCCGCCTCCAAGCGGCCGCAGCTGCACGTACGGGCCCTCGAACCCCATGACCTCGCCGATCTTCTTGCGGTCGGTGTCCTCGACGGGGTCACCGATAGCTGCCTTGCGCGCGGTCATCGTCACCAGACCCTCCTCGCCGGGGAGGCCAGGCGCCGGGTCTGCTCGTCCTCGGGGATCACGTAGGCGCGCACGAGAACCGGGGTGATCGCGTCGGCCTCGACGAGGGACAACTCGGAGGACGGCCACAGATGCGGGGCCCGACGGCGGCGTGCCGCGCCGAGGCACGCCCTCAGCATCGCGGGCGACATGTACGCCGCGCGGAAGTTCGGGCTGGATGCCAACTCCGCGGTGGGGGCCCGGTGGCCGGATAGGCGCCACCCGAACAGCAGTGCTCTCACGTGCCTGCCGAATCGTGGTACAAGGATCACTGTCATCAGCTCCTCAGCAGCTGGTGGCCGCGCCCCGGGACCGTCGTGACCGGTCGCCGGGGTCTTGGCGGCCTACTCTGATTGGCCATCACGCTGCGTTCGCCGTGCGCCGGCATCCGCATGTGACGATCTGCCACACGCGCAAACTGCCCCGGATCACGACGGACCCAGCCGCGCGCAGGTTCTTGCCGACAGCACCACAGTCGAAGCATGCCTCGCCGTGCAACCGCACAATGCTCACCCCGCCATCGATGACCGTGGGCGTGAGTGGGAGCGCGTCAGACATACCCGTTCCCATCTGTCGGTTCCTGCGCATGTGACAGATGGTGGGGGCTGGCAAGAGGCACAAGTACCCCAGCGAGGGGTATCTGAGGTACCGGCGTTCAGGTGGCAGCGCACCACTCAGCGAAGTTGGTGAGGCTCTCGGAGTCGGCCCGCCTCAGGCGCCGGAGTGTGGCCGCGTCCTCGCGTACCCAGCGGTGTTCCCTGGTGTGCTGGGGGGCGATGGCGCGGGCCACCTTCAACGACTCGAAGGCGTCGTCAGGAAGGCCAGACCACAGCTGCGCGCGGGCGAGTTCAATGTAGAAACCGGAACGGCGTTCGGCCGGCAAATCAGTCGGTGGCTTCCACTCCTCGGCGACGTCGAGGGCGCGGCTGACGTGTTCGTTCCCGAGGCTGACGGCGAGGGACACCTCGTGTACGCGGACCGAGTCGGGGCCGAAGGCGGTCCCGCAGTAGATGTCCTCTGCCACCTGGTCGGCGAGTGTGCGAGCCTCATCGATGTGGGTCTGTGCGGCCTCGGCGTTGCGTGCGCGCCCGGCGATGACGGCGGCCCTCATATGGAGTGCGCCGCGTGCGGCGATCTGCGGCCGTGACGCCGAAGCAGGAGTGGCGTCGATGGCCTGCTCCAGCGCACGAAGCCCAGCAGCATGGGCGCTCGCGGCGAAGAAGGTCTCTGTCCGTACGTAAGCGACGGCGGCCGCGAGCAGCGTGTTCTCAGTCTCGGGCGCGGCCCACCGCATAAGCTCAATCAGCCGGGCCGACAGGTCGTAGGCGTCGAACTTGTAGGCCACAGCGTCCGCCGAGCGGCACGCGGTGACGAACATCTCGGCGACCTCACGCTGCTGCTCGACCGGTGCGCTTTGGCGGGCGCGTGCAAGCTCGGTGAGCAGGCCCGGAAGGACGCGGGAGATACGCGTGTACTGCGACGCCAGCCGCCACCGCACTGCCTGGTTCACTGCATCACGCAGTTCGTGAAGCGGCCGGACCGGGCCGTCGTCAGGCAGGTCGTATGTGGCGAGCGCCGCGGAGAGTACGGGCAATTGATCGTGGACCGTGGTGTGGGCGGCCCCTCGGTCAGCGCATAGCCGGGCAGGGTCAATGCCTAACGCATCAGCGATGGCTTCGAGGGTGGCAACGGTGACGCCGCGCTCGCCTCTTTCGATCTTGCGGATCGTGCCGAGGGCGACACAGGCCGCGTCAGCGAGCTGCTGCTGTGTCATCTTCGGGCGCATGACACTGCGGTAGTAGGCAATCCGCTTGCCGACCCCGCCATGCGTGGCTGCGGGCATACTGGCTCCAGTTCGGGGCGTCCACTCCGAACGGTATCCGCACCACGACGCAGCGTGTACATGAACGGCCCCACCAGTCTTGGCTGGTGGGGCCGTTTGGCCGTTATCTCGTGATGACCGACGTAAGCTGTGTGAGGGTGTCGATCCGCCAGTCCGCCGCCGCCACTACGTTCGGGTCGTCCGCCCACAGATGCCCCCACGGCCCGCGGCGAATGTGCACTGCGCGCAGCCCGGCCGCCTTCGCGGGGTAGATGTCGTTGGCCGGGTGGTCGCCTACGTACGCCGTCGCGTCCGGCGCGGTCTGCGCCACCTCCAGCACCCGAGCGAAGAAACCCGGGGCCGGCTTGGCCGCACCCCACTCAGCCGAGGTCGCAACCAGGTCAGCGGGCAGATCCAAGGCGCGCAGCAACTCCCCCGCCCGGCTTGTCTGATTGCCCGCGATGACGACGCGGATGCCCTGCTCGCGCAGGGCCGACAGCCCCGGTCGCACGTCGGCGTAGAGATCGCTCTCGTCGAGGAACTCACCACGGCCGGCCGCCTCCCTCGCCGCGTATTCCGCAGCAATGTCGATGCCGGGACGCATGAGGCGGACAGCGTCAGCGTTGTCGCGGCCCTGCGCGACGACGGCACCGACGAGGGCAGAAAGGGTGTGGCGTGGGATGCCGAGCCAGTCGGCCCACGAATTCCAGTACCGGTCATCGCGGGTGATGGTCTCGCCGATGTCAAGGACGATGGTCTCAATCACCCCTGGAAGCCTACGGATCGCGGTACGGCGCCCCGGCCGGACCGGGGGTAGTTCAGGCCGGGGCACCGGTACGCCACCCCGCCTGGCAGCAGGGAGGCACTCACCACCCCTGGGAGATGCCGGGCGGTGGCACCGGTGAGGTGATGGGGCGAACACAATGCGCCACTATGGCCGGAACGCGCAATACATGGGGCGCGGACATATGCGCCCCAGGCGCCGTCCAGCGAGCGCAGGCCCCGGGCCAGGACCTCCAGTTCGCTCTCGATGGCGTCGAGGCCGGTGATGCGGACCGACCGGTAGACGTCGCCGCTCTCCATCCGGCCCGGTCCCTCGTCCAGGTCGGCCGTGGAGTTGTCGAGCATGGCCCGGTAAACGGCAGAAGCGGTCGTGTCGAAGGTGCCGCTCGCCCGGATGCCTGCGGGCGTCGTAGAGGGGTGGCCCAAGTCCGCAGGACGCGGGGGACGTTGGGGGATCGCTCTTACCCAAACCACACCCCACACGACTAGCGTGCGGATCATGAAGTACACGCAGCTCGGACGCACGGGACTCAAGGTCAGCCGACTCGTCCTCGGCACCATGAACTTCGGTCCGCAGACAGACGAGGCCGGCAGCCACACGATCATGGACGCGGCGCTGGACTCGGGCATCAACTTCTTCGACACGGCGAACATCTACGGCTGGGGCGAGAACAAGGGCCGTACCGAAAGCATCATCGGCAACTGGTTCGCGAAGGGCGGCGAGCGGCGCGACAAGGTCGTCCTCGCCACCAAGGTGTACGGCAACATGGGCGCGGACGACGCGGCGTGGCCCAACCACGAGAAGCTGTCGGCGGTGAACATACGGCGTGCCGTGGACGCCTCGCTCAAGCGGCTCCGGACCGACCACATCGACGTCTACCAGTTCCAC
Source organism: Streptomyces sp. NPDC002643 (assembly GCF_053592555.1). Taxonomy (NCBI): domain Bacteria; kingdom Bacillati; phylum Actinomycetota; class Actinomycetes; order Kitasatosporales; family Streptomycetaceae; genus Streptomyces; species Streptomyces sp. NPDC002643. The sequence continues at coordinate 233,417 of NZ_JBSFVY010000012.1, read as the reverse complement.
CACATCGACCGGGACACCCCGTTCGAGGAGATCTGGCAGGCCGTCGACGTACTGGTCCAGCAGGGCAAGATCCTCTACGCCGGCTCCTCCAACTTCCCCGGCTACAAGATCGCCCAGGCGAACGAGACCGCCGCCCGTCGCGGCGGCACCATCGGCCTCGTGAGCGAGCAGTGCCTCTACAACCTCTACGAGCGCCGCGCCGAGATGGAGGTCATCCCGGCCGCGCGGGAGTACGGCCTCGGCGTCATCCCCTGGTCGCCGCTGCACGGCGGTGCGCTGGGCGGCGTGCTGAAGAAGGAGGTCAAGGGCGGCCGGCGCGCCGAGGGGCGGGCCGCGGGCGCCATGTCCGGCCCCGACGTCCACGCGAAGATCCAGGCGTACGAGGACCTGATCGACAAGCACGGTCTGGAGCCCGGCGAGGTGGCCTTGGCCTGGCTGCTCACCCGCCCCGGCGTCACGGGCCCGATCGTCGGCCCACGCACGGCGGAACAGCTCGAATCCGCCCTGCGCGCCGTCGAGTTGGAGCTGAGCGAGGAACTGCTGGCCGGGCTGGACGAGATCTTCCCGGGGCCGGGACCGTCTCCGGAGGCCTTCGCCTGGTAGCGGTCGCGGCCGCATGCGTGTCCGAGCGCCGCCACCGTCGTCGCGGCGGAGGCGGCGCTCGGTCCGCGGCGCGGCTGCCCCGGGGAATGCGGCCGCCCCGGGGAAGGCCGGGGCCGCTCGGCTCGGCTCGTCCCCGGGGCGTCGGGCGGCTACGCCGCAGCGAGCACCCGGACGGTCTCGCCCAAGGTGTCCGCCACTTCCTTCCACTCGGCGAGGGGCATCGTCAGGGGTGGCAGAAGCTTCAGTACATGCCCCGACCCCGAGGTCTCGGCGACGACGCCAGCGCGGAACAACGCCTCCCGTATCCGCTCGGCCGTGCCGGGGGCGGGGAATCTCAGTCCGCTCATCGCCCCCTTGCCGACGACTTCGGCGGCACCCGCCGGGAGGGCGTCGGTGACGCTCGCGAGGCTGGTGCCGATGGCGGCGGCCAGTTCGGCGGCGTGGTCGGTGAAGTGCGGGTCGGTCCAGTGGTCCAGTGCCGCCGAGCCCGCCACGAAGGCGAGGCCCAGGCCGCGGAACGTGCCGTTGTGCTCGCCGGGGGCCCAACGGTCGAGCTCGCGCCGGATCAGCAGCGCCGCCATCGGCAGCCCCATCCCGCTGAGGGACTTCGACAGGCAGACCAGGTCGGGGCGGAGTTCGGGGGCGTCCTCGAAGCTGAAGAAGGTGCCGGTGCGTCCGCAGCCCGCCTGGATGTCGTCCACGATGACCAACGTGCCGGTGGCGTCGGCGAGTTCACGGATACGGGCCAGCCACGCGCGGGGAGCGGTGTGCAGTCCGCCCTCGCCCTGGACCGTCTCCAGGAGGACCGCGGCGGGCGGGGGCGTCGCCGCGCCCGGCCCGAGGGCGCGTTCCAGGGCGGCGACCGCGTCGGGGGCATCCCCGTACGGGAGGATCGTGACGTCGGTCAGGGGTACGCCCGCCGCGCCGCGCAGCAGCGGGGAGGTCGTGGCGGCGAGGGCGCCGAGGGACGCGCCGTGGAAGCCTCCGGTGAAGGCGATCACCTCGGTGCGCCCGGTGACCCTGCGGGCCAGCTTCAGGGCGGCCTCCACGGCGAGCGTTCCGGCCGGTCCGGGGAACTGGACGACGAAGTCGCCGAGGCCGCGCGGCTGGAGGACGAGGCCGGTGAACCGCTCCAGGAAGTCGGCCTTGGCCGTGGTGTGCAGGTCCAGCGACTGCACCGGGCCGCCGGCCGTGAGGTAGGCCGTCACCCGTTCGACGATCTCGGGCGGGTTGTGGCCGTAGTTGAGCGAGCCGGCCCCGCACAGCAGGTCCACATAGCGGCGCCCTGAGGTGTCCCACAGATGGTGTCCGGCGGCTCGTTCGAAGACCACCGGGAAGTCGCGGCAGTAGCTGCGTACGTTCGACTCGTGACGTTCGAACACCGCGAGGGGTGTCCGGTCGGTCTCGGTCATGTCAGCACGTACCTTTCATGTCGACGGTTCTCGTCACGCGTCGCGGGCCGACTCCCTCGCGGGGTCACTTGACCAGCACCGTTCCGTCATCGGGGCGGTGGTCGCGGGATCGGCGCAGGTCGCTGAAGGCGAAGGTCCGCTGGAGCCAGCGGTCACGGCCGTCGTAGCGCGGGGTGAACGCCGAACGGCCGTGCAGGGTGACCCGGTTGTCGACGACGGCGAGGTCGCCGGGGCGCAGGAGCACACCCGTGTACGTGCGGTGCGCCACCTCGGCCAGTTCGGCGAGGGCGGCGCGGCCCTCGGGGGTCAGGGCGCGGGTGGCGGCCTCGTCGAAGCACAGGTCCGGGTCGTCGGGGTCGCCGGTGAGGACGGCGTGGACGGTGCCGCCGTCGCTGCGGCCGAACGACGGGGGCGCCTCGGTGACGTAGTCGGGGCGGCCGAGGGCGTCGCGGGTGGCCGGGGTCAGCCGGGGCAGCACCCGGCGTATGCAGCTGGTGCGCAGTTCCGCCACGCCTTCGTGGTCCGGGCGCAGACACAGCAGCATGACGTGGTCGGGGCGGTGGGGGTGGAAGGCGTTCTCGGTGTGGAAGGTCAGCTCGACCGAGCCGACGTTGCCCTGGACCTCCTCCTGGCCCGGCACCGGCACCACGTTCTGGACCAGCGCCCCCGACTTCTCCGCCGCGAACGCCGCCGGGTCGCCGAGTCCCGCCGCGAACAGCAGCAGGGTGGCCGCCGGCAGGGACGGGACGCGCTGCACCGAGCCCTTCACCATGGGGGTCGGGGGCAGGTCCTGGGCGCCGATGGGAAGCCGACGCAGGACGAGGGCGCCGTCGGGGCCGGAGTCCCGGCGGAACTCCCTTACGGTACGGCGTACTTCGGCCGGGGTGTCCTCCCAGGCGTGGCGGGCGTGGGCCACCCAGGCGGGGTCGTCGACCCGGTCGCCCGCGTGGTCCAGCAGCTCGGTCGTCACCTGGCCCAGCCGGGCCAGGGTGGGGGCGCCTAGACGTACCGTGCCGTCCTCGGCGCCCGCCGGGTACGGCGCCGGGGCCGTACCCAGGGGTGCCTGCGCCATGTCGACGCTGCTCACGTGTGTGTTCCCTTCCCTCGCGTCGTCGTCCGCGTCATCACTCGCCCATCGCCCGGACGAGGCTCTTGGGGCGCAGGTCGGTCCACTCGCGCTCGACGTACTCCAGGCAGGCGGTGCGGCTGTCCGGGCCGAAGACGGTGGTCCAGCCGGCCGGTACGTCGGTGAAGTCGGGCCAGAGGGAGTGCTGGCCCTCGTCGTTGGCCAGGACCCGGTAGGTGCCGTCGGGGTTCTCGAAGGGGTTGGTGGTCATGGTGGGTCGGGTTCCTTTCGGGATTTCGGGAGCCGGGAGGCGCTTTGCCTCCCAGGTGTGTGGGGGGGGAGTTGGGCCACGGTGGTGGAAACCGGGCCCGGTCCGCGTGGGTCGGCTCAGCGTTCGACGAAGTCCCAGTAGCGGGTGATCGCGGCCTCGTCGATGTCCGGGACGGCGACCCCCAGGTCGCGCAGCCGCTGAAGCGTCCTGTCGTTCTCGAACTCCAGGGTCGGCCGCCGCAGGTCCGGCGCGTTCCTCGCGTGCTCTTCGAGATACGCCTGGTAGGGCAGGATCGGCAGGTCCTGTCCCCGTTCGCTCGCGCGCCGCAGACGGTGCAGCCACTCGGTGAGCGGGACCGGTTCGGAGACCGTGCCGTGCAGCCGGTCGTACTCACTCATGAAGTCACCGGCTCCGACCGTGCGCGGGTGGTGGAGGTGGTGCACACGGGCGGTCCCGGTCCCGGTTCCGGTCCCCGTCAGGATCAGCCCCACGACGGCGCGGGCCAGGACATCGACGGGGAGCAGCGCCTCCGCCAGATCCGGTCCGACCGGATGGCAGCCGAGCGCGGCGCAACTGGTGAGCAGCCGGGAGAACATGTCGTCCGGGCTGACGGCACCGGTCGAGGTGTGCGCCCAGACGCGGCCGAGCCGGTGGATGCCGCCCGTGGCTCCCCGTTCGAAGGCACGCTCCACAAGCCGGTCCGCGACCCATTTGCTCGCCGCGTACCCGCTCCCGAACGGGTGCTTCTCACCGTCGATCGGTGAATCCTCCGTGACCAGCCGGGAGTTCCGGCCCTGGCCGGGCCCGAACACACCGAGGGTGGAGAGGTGGTGGAACGCCTTCGGCCGGCCTTCGGCGGCCAGGCGCAGCAGGGTCCGGGTGCCCTCCACGTTGGCCGGTTTCAGCCGGGTGTACGGCGAGAGGTGGTGGACGTGTGCGCCGCTGTGCACGATCGTGTCGACCCGCTCGCGCAGCTCCGCCCAGTCGGCGGGGGCGAGGCCGAGGTCCGCTGCCGCCAGGTCGCCCCGGACGACATTCAGCCGTGGGTTGTCCGGCGTCGTCGGGCCGAGGTCTATGCCGTAGCGCCGTATGGCCTTGGTCAGCCGCTCGTCCGCTTCGGCGTCCGTCCGCGCGCGGACGAGGCAGTGCACCCGTGCCGATGTGCTGTGCAGCAGCTCGGCGAGGAGGAAGGCGCCGACGAAACCTGTGGCTCCGGTCAGCAGAATCTCCCGGGGGCCAGCGGTGTACGGAGCGGGCGTGAAGCGGAGGGTGGGGCTCAGGTCGGCTTCCGAGTCCGGGACCCATGACGTGGTGTGCGGGGTGTCCTCCGTGAGGTGGTGGGCCAGGGCTGCCGGGGTCGGGGCTTCGAGAAGTGCGGAGAGGTTGAAGCGGATCGCCAGGGTGTCGCCGATGCGGCGGGCGAGGCGGGTGGCGAGCAGGGAGTGGCCGCCGAGGGCGAAGAAGTCGTCGTCGGGGGAGACGGTGGGTACGCCGAGTGCCTCGGCGAACAGGGTGCAGAGGTGAGCCTCTTGGGGGGTTCGGGGGGCTCGGCCTGTGCCGGTGGTGGTGTCCGGCGGGGCTGGTAGCGACCTGCGGTCGAGCTTGCCGTTGGGGTTCAGGGGGATTTCGGGGATCTCGATGATGGTGGAGGGGATGAGGTGGGTGGGGAGTGTTGTGGCGAGCTTGGTTCGTAGGTCGTCGGGGTTGAGTGGGGTGCGAGGGGTTGTTTGTTCACTGACGGTCAGTGGGGGCCGGTCGCGCCCCGCGGCGAAGCCGCTGATCGATGCTGCCCCGCGCCCCTTACGGGGCGCTGCTCGTCCGGGGGTTCCACGTGGCACTACGTAGGCGACCAAGCGTTTGTCGCCCGGGCGGTCCTCTCGGGCTATCACCGCCGCCTGGGCGACTTCGTCCAGTGCTGTCAGGGCCGATTCGATCTCGCCGGGCTCGATCCGGTAACCCCGGATCTTGACCTGGTCGTCTACTCGGCCGGCGTACTCCAGTACCCCGGCGCGGTTCCAGCGGGCGCGGTCGCCCACTCGGTACATGCGGGTGCCGGGTGGGCCGTAGGGGTCGGCGACGAAGCGTTCGGCGGTCTGGGCGGGGCGGCCGGCGTAGCCTCGGGCCAGGCCGGTGCCCGCCAGGTACAGCTCTCCCCAGACGCCGTCGGGGACGGGCTGGAGGTGGTTGTCGAGTACGTAGACGCGTGCGCCCGCGATGGGACGGCCGATGGGTACGGGGCCTGCGGGCAGGTCGTCGGTCGGTTCCAGGCGGTGGACCACGCAGCCGACCGTCGCCTCCGTGGGGCCGTACTCGTTGATCACCACGGCCTCGGGGTGCTTCGCGCGCCATGTCCGCAACGCCGTGCCGTCCAGGGCCTCTCCGCCGATCACCAGGTTGGCGGCGTCGCTGACGCTGTCGGGCAGCGACTCCAGGAGCTGTAGATGGCTCGGGGTGACCTTGAGCAGGTCGGGGGTCGGCGTGCTCTCGTCCAGGTCCGCGAACCGCACCCGGCCGCCCGTGATCAGCGGGGTGAACAGCGTGGTCACCGGCATGTCGAAGGCGAGGGAGGTGTGCACCAGGGACTCGCCGGACGCGGCCGGGTACATCGCCTCGGCCTCGCTCAGATACGCGGCGAGCGAGCCGTGTTCGACGACCACTCCCTTGGGGCGGCCCGTCGATCCGGAGGTGTAGATCAGATAGGCGGCCTGGTGGGGGTGGACCCGGACGCCGAGGTCGTCGGCCGGGCCGGTGTCCGGGGCGGCGGCCAAGGCCTCCTCGTCGAGGACGATCCCGGCGCCCGCGTCGGCGGTCAGCGCCTCGATGCGCGCCCGCGGGTTCGCCTGGTCGATCGGCAGGTACGCGGCGCCGGTCTTCAGCACCGCGAGCAGCGCCACGACCACCTCCGGACGGCGCGGCAGCACCACGGCCACGACCGTCTCCGGTCCGGCCCCGAGCGTGATCAGGTGCCGGGCGAGCCGGTTCGCGCGCCGGTTCAGCTCGTCGTACGTCAGCTCCGTACGGTTGGCCACGACTGCCAACGTGTGCGGCGTCCGCGTCACCTGGGCCTCGAACATCTCCGGCAGCGATGCCTTCGGCAGTGGCCGGGCCGTCTCGTTGCGGCGGACGAGGGCGTCCTCGCGTTCGGCGGGGGTGAGCAGGGGCAGGGCGCGCAGGGGGCGCGTCGGGTCGGTGGTCGCCTCCTCCAGCAGGCGTAGGTAGCGGGTCGCGACGCTCTCGGCGGTGGCGTGGTCGAACAGGTCGGTGGCGTACTCGACCGTTCCGGTCCAGCCGCCCTCGGCGGTCTCGGTGAGCGACAGGGACAGGTCGAACTTGGCGCGGTCGCCGGGTACGTCCCCGAGGGTCACGTCGAGGCCGGGCAGGGTGGGGGCGACGGGCTCCTGGTTGACCGTCAGCATGACCTGGAACAGGGGGTGCCGGGAGCGTGAGCGGGCCGGGTTGAGGACCTCGACCAGGTGCTCGAAGGGCACGTCGGTGTGGTCGTACGCGGCCACGTCCGCCCGGCGTACCCGGTCGAGCAGTTCCTCGAAGGTCGGGGCGCCGGAGGTGTCGGTGCGCAGCACGAGGGTGTTGGTGAACAGTCCGACGAGGTCTTCGAGCGCGGTGTCCGGGCGGCCCTCGACGGGCGTTCCGATCACGATGTCGTCGCCGGCGCCCAGCCGGTTCAGCAGGGTGACGAGCGTGGCGTGGAGGACCATGAAGGCGCTGGCGCCCCGGTCGCGGCCGACCGTGTCGACGCGGTCGCGCAGTGCGGGCGGCACGGTGAAGGGGACGGTTCCGCCGCGCTGGGAGGCGACGACGGGCCGGGGCCGGTCGGTGGGCAGTTCGATCTGGTCGGGGACGCCGGCCAGCTCGCGTGTCCAGAAGTCGACGCGGTCGGCGGGCAGTTCCCGCTCCCACAGCGCGTAGTCGGCGTACTGGACGGGCAGCGGGGCCCAGTCGGGGGCGTGGCCGGCGAGACGGGCGGCGTAGGCGGTGGAGAGGTCCTCGGCGAGGGGGCGCATGGAGGCGCCGTCGCCCGCGATGTGGTGCAGGAGGAGGAGCAGGGCGTGCTCGTGCCGCCCGTCGGTGAACAGCACGGCCCGGATGGGCGGTTGGTGGTCCAGGGAGAAGGGCGTCCCGGCGGCCTCCGCCAGGGCCGCGTCGAACTCGGCCGCGTCGTACGACCGGACCGCGAAGCGCGGCTCGGTGTCGACGAGGACCTGATACGGCCCGTCCAGCGCTTCCGGCGCGCCAGGCATGCCCGGCCCGCCAAGCCCGACCGGCCCGCTCAGCCCGTCCGGCCCGCCCGGCGCGCCTGACCCGTCCGACCCGTCCGACCCCACAGGCCCGTTCGACCCGTTCGGCCCTTCCGACCCGACCGCCCTGCTCAGCCCGTCCGGCCCCACGGACCCCATGGACCCCGCAGACTCCACCGGCCCCTCGACGATCACCGTGCGCAGCACCTCGTGCCGGCGGACCAGGTCGCCGAAGGCGGCGCGCAGGGCGTCAGGGTCGAGGGTGCCGGTCATCCGGAGGACGACGGGGATGGTGTACGTCCGGGCCGGGCCGTCGAGGCGGTCGAGGAACCACATCCGGCGTTGCGCGGCCGACAGGGGCACCCGGTCGGGCCGTTCGCGTCGGACCAGCGGGGGCCGGGAGGGCCGTGTCGGGCGGTCGGACAGCAGGTCCGCGAGGCCGGCGGCGGTCGCGTGCTCGAAGACCTCCCGGATGGACAGCTCCGCGCCCAGGTCGGCGCGGACGCGGTTGACCAGCCGGGCGACGAGCAGGGAGTGGCCGCCGAGGTGGAAGAAGTCGTCGTTGGCGAAGACCTCGGGCACCCCGAGTACGGCGGCGAAGAGGTCCGCCACTCGCCGCTCCAAACCTTCGGCGGGCGGCCTGCCCATGCCCTCGGCGGTGAGGTTCGGCGCGGGCAGCGCCCTGCGGGCGATCTTGCCGTTGGCGGTCAGCGGCAGGGTGTCCAGCGGGACGAAGGCGGAGGGGACCATGTAGTCGGGCAGGGCGCGGGCCGCGACGGCGCGCAGGGCGGCGGGATCGGCGGGCCTGCCCGGCTCCGGCACCACATAGGCGACCAGGCGCTTGTCGCCGGGCCGGTCCTCTCGGACCACGACCACGGCCGCGTCGATGTCGGGCTGGGCGGTCAGAACGGCCTCCACCTCGCCGAGTTCGACACGGAAGCCCCGGATCTTCACCTGGTCGTCGACGCGGCTGACGAACTCCAGGCGTCCGGCCGCCGTCCAGCGGGCCAGGTCGCCGGTGCGGTACATCCGGGAGCCGGGCGGGCCGTAGGGGTTGGCGACGAAGCGTCCCGCGGTCAGGCCGGGGCGGCCGTGGTAGCCACGGGTGACGAGGTCACCGGCGACATACAGTTCGCCGGTGGTGCCGAGGGGCGCCGGGCGCAGCAGCGCGTCCAGCACGTACATCCGGGTGTTCCAGGCGGGGGTGCCGATGGTGATGACGCCGGAGGGGACCTGGTCGCCGGGTTCGATGCGGAACAGGCTGCAGCCGACGGTCGTCTCGGTCGGGCCGTACTCGTTGAGGACGGTCGTGCCGGGGTGCCGGGCCCGCCAGGCGTCCAGGACGTCGCCGAGCAGCGACTCGCCGCCGAGGACGAGTTGGCCGCTCGGGGAGTACGCGTCGGGCACGGCGCCCAGCAGATGCAGATGGCTGGGGGTGGCCTTGACGAAGTCGGGCCGGGTGACCGGCGCCTCGGGGTCGGGGCCGCTCGCGCTCCAGCGGACCAGTTCCACGCGGCCACCGCAGATCAGCGGGCCGAACATACCGGTGGCGGTGAGGTCGAAGGCGACGGGCGAGTGCACGAGGACCCGGCGGCGGATGCTCTCGTACTCGTGTGTCGCCCACGCCAAGTACGCGACCAGCGACCGGTGTTCGACGACGACCGCCTTGGGCCGGCCGGTCGACCCGGAGGTGAAGATGACGAACGCGGCATTCTCGGGACGGCGTTCGACGCCCGTGATCGGGGCCCCGGACTGCCTCGCGATCGCCGGATCGCCGGGCAGGACCGTCGGGACGTCCGACACCGAGGCGACCTTCTCCACGAGGCCGGCCGTGGTGACGACGGCGACCGGCGCGATGTCGTCCAGCATGAATCCGAGCCGGTCGGCGGGGTGGGCGGGGTCCAGCGGCAGATAGGCGGCACCGGACTTCAGGACCGCCAGCAGGGTCACCGGGATGTCCTCGGACACCGGCAGCAGCACGGCCACGAACCGCTCGGGACCGGCGCCCAGTTGGACGAGGTGCCGGGCCAGCTGGTTGGCGCGGGCGTCGAGTTCGCCGTACGACAGCTCGGTGCCGCCGTACGCGACGGCCGGGGCCGACGGCGTACGGGCCACCTGGGCCTCGATCAGATCGGTGAGGGTGCCGGACGGCAGCTCGTGGGCGGTGGCGTTCCACTCGGTGAGCAGCAGCCGCCGCTCCTGATCGCCCACGACGTCGAACTCCCGCACCGGGCGGGCCGGTTCGGCGGTGAGGGCGGCGAGCAGGCCGGTGAAGCGCTCGGCGATGCGTGCGGCCGTGTCGCGGTCGAACAGGTCGGTGGCGAATTCGAGGATGCCCTCGATGCCGCCCCCGATACCGCCCTCGCCCCCGCCCTCCGCCCGCTCGCTCAGGAAGAACGACAGGTCGAACTTGGCGGACGGGGAGGCGACCGGCAGCACCCGCCCCCGGACGCCCGGCAGGCTGTCGACGAGGTCGTGGACGGCCTGCTGGTCGGCGTTGTTCCAGTTGAGCATCGTCTGGAAGAGGGGGTGCCGGGTGGTGGAGCGCACCGGGTTCACGGCCTCCACGACCCGTTCGAAGGGCACGTCCTGGTGGGCGTAGGCGGCCAGGTCGGCGGCCCGTACGCGGCGCAGCACCTCCGTGAAGTCCGGGTCGCCGGTCAGATCGGCGCGCAGGACGAGGCTGTTGGCGAAGTAGCCGACGAGGGGGGCGAGGGCGTCGTCGGTGCGGTTGGCCACGGGTGAGCCGAGCACGATGTCGTCGCCAGCGCCGAGGCGGTGCAGCAGCACGGCCAGGGCCGCGTGCACGGTCATGAACACGGTCGTGTGCCGTTCGCGGGCGATCCGGACCAGCGCCTCGTGCACCTCGGCGGGCACGGAGAACGCGACCGTGTCACCCCGGTGGGTGGGCACGGCGGGCCGGGGCCGGTCGAAGGGCAGCTCCAGCTGCTCGGGCAGCCCGGCGAGAGCCGTGCTCCAGTGGGCCAGCTGCCGCGCGAGTTCACTGTCCGGGTCTTCGGCGGAGCCGAGCGCGTCCCGCTGCCACACCGCGTAGTCGGCGTACTGGGCCGGGAGTTGGGCCCAGCTGGGCTGTTCGCCGCGCACCCGGGCCGTGTAGGCGGTGGCGAGGTCGCGGGCCAGCGGGGGCATGGAGGCGCCGTCGCCGGCGATGTGGTGCAGGACGAGGAGGAGGACGTACTCGCCGTCGCCGAGGTCGAACACCGTGGCCCGCAGCGGGGGTTCGGCGGCGAGATCGAAGGGGACGCGGACGGCGTCGGCGAGGCGGGCGTGGAGCGCGTCCTCGTCGATCCGTACGACGGCGGGCGACGGCAGGGCCGACGGCTCCAGAACCACCTGGTGCGGGCCGTGCTCGTCCTCCGCGAAGACCGTCCGCAGCGTCTCGTGCCGCAGGGCCACATCCGTGACGGCGGCGGTGAGCGCGGCCACGTCGAGGTCGCCGGACAGGCGCAGCGCGACGGGCAGGTTGTACGTCGGGGACGGGCCCTCGAAGCGGTGCAGGAACCACAGCCGTTCCTGCGCGTACGACAGCGGCAGGCGGCCCTCGCGGGGCAGCGCGACCACGCCCGCGCGGCGCGGCCCGGCGGCACCGATCCGGGCGGACAGCTTCGCCACGGTCGTCGCCTCGAAGAGCACCGACAGCTCGACGTCCGTGTCCAGGGCGGCGCGGATACGGCTCGCCAGGCGGGTCACCAGCAGGGAGTGGCCGCCGAGTGCGAAGAAGTCGTCGTCGATCGACACCTCGTCGACGCCCAGCACCTCGGCGAACAGACCGCACAGGATCTCCTCCTGCGGGGTGCGCGGCCCGCGCCCGGAGCCGTGCGCGAGGTCCGGCACGGGCAGGGCCTCGCGGTCCAGCTTGCCGTTCGGGGTGAGCGGCAGTGTCTCCAGGGCGACGACCTGGGCGGGGACCATGTACTCGGGGAGCCGGGCGGCCAGGCGGTCGCGCAGCTCGTCCAGGTCCACCGTCCCACCGGTGACATCGGCTGCGGGCACGACGTACCCGACGAGCCACTGCCCGTGCACGGCCGCCGCGGCTTGGGCGACGGCCGGGTGGTCGGCCAGCGCGTCCTCGATCTCGCCGAGTTCGACGCGCAGCCCGCGCAGCTTGACCTGGTCGTCGGCGCGGCCCAGGTACTCCAGCTCGCCGTCCGCCGTCCAGCGCGCCACGTCACCCGTGCGGTACATCCGGGAGCCGGGCGGGCCGTAGGGGCTCGCGACGAACCGTTCGGCGGTCAGGGCGGCCCGGTCGAGATAGCCGCGCGCCAGCTGGACGCCCTCGACGTACAGCTCTCCGGGCGCCCCAGGGGCGACGGGCGCCAGGGCCGAATCCAGCACGTACGCACGGGTGTTGGCGACGGGGCCGCCGATCAGCACGGTCTCGGTGTCCGCCGGGGCGGCCCACGCGGTGACGTCGACGGCGGCCTCGGTCGGGCCGTACGCGTTGAGGAGCACGGCCCGCGAGCCCTCGTGGAAGCGGCGGACCAGTTCGGCGGGCAGTGCCTCGTCACCGGAGACGACCAGACGGACGGAGGCCGGCAGCCGGGTCTCGGCGAGATAGGCGCCCAGCATGGACGAGCTGAGGTGGACGACCGAGACGGACTCCTCCCGCATCAGCCGCTCCAGGTAGAGCGGGTCGCGGTGGCCGTCGGGCCGGGCGACGACGAGCGTGCCGCCGTACATCAGGGTCCAGAAGACCTCCCACACCGACACGTCGAAGCTCACCGGCGTGGACTGCGACACCCGCTCGGCGGCGATGAGTTCGTGGTCGCGCTGCATCCAGTACAGCCGGTTGGCCATGCCCGCGTACGTGTTGACGGTGCCCTTGGGGCGGCCGGTGGAGCCGGAGGTGTAGATGACGTACGCGGCGTTGTCCGCGTGGGCCGTCACCCCCGGGTTGTGCGCCGGTCCGTCGGTGTCGGCTCCGATCCGCTCGAAGCCGTCCACGTCCCGGTCCGAGACCAGCAGCCGGGCGCCGGAGTCCTCAAGGATGTACGCGATGCGGTCGGCCGGGTAGCCGGTGTCGATGGGCACGTACGCGGCGCCCGTCTTGAGCACCGCCCACAGGGCCGTCATCAGGTCCACCGAGCGCGGCAGCATCACGGCGACCCTCGACTCGGGGCCGACACCCCGCGCGATCAGGGCGTGCGCGAGCCGGTTGACGCGGGCGTTGAACTCGCCGTACGTCACCCGCTCACCCTCGAAGCGGACGGCCTCGGCGTCCGGGTGCCGGGCCGCGTGCGTCTCGAACAGCTCGACCACGGAAGGCTGTTCGTCGAACCGTACGGCGGTGTCGTTCCAGCCCTTCAGCACCTGGGCGCGTTCGCCGGAGTCGAGGACGTCGACCTCGGAGAGCCGCAGCGCCGGGTCGGCGGTGACCTTCTCCAGGACGCGGACGAAGCGGGCGGCGAAGCTCTCGGCGGTGCGCCGGTCGTACAGGTCGGTCGTGTACTCCAGGCGGCACAGCAGCCCGTCGCCCTCGACATGGCAGTCGAAGTGGACGTCGAACTTGGAGGTGCCGCTGGTCACCGGGCCGGGTTCGGCGTGCACGCCGGGCAGGTCGATACGGGCCTCGGTAAGGTCCAGCCAGGCCAGCATCACCTGGAAGAAGGCGTGCCGGGACCGGGACCGCTCCGGGTTCAGCTCCTCCACCAGGCGTTCGAACGGCACCCCTTGGTGGGCGTAGGCGGCGAGGCCGGTCTCGCGGACGCGGTCCAGCAGGTCCTCGAAGCGGGGGTCGCCGGAGGTGTCGACGCGGTAGACGAGGGTGTTGATGAAGACGCCGACCACGTCGTCGAGGACCGAGTCGGGCCGGTCGGCGATGACACCGCCGAGCGGGATGTCCTCGCCCGCGCCGAGCCGGGTCAGCAGCGTCGACACGGCCGCCTGGAGGATCATGAACGGGGTGGTGCGGGTGCGTCCGGCCAGGTCGAGGATGCGTTGGTACAGCTCGGGCCGTACGGAGAACTCGACGTGGTCGCCACGGTGGGTGGCCACCGCCGGGCGGGGCCGGTCGCCGGGGAAGGTGACCTCCGGCGGAAGGTCGTGCAGCGTCTGCTTCCAGTGGTCGATCTGGCGGGGCAGGTCCCCGGCGAGGGTGTCGCGCTGCCAGACCGCGAAGTCGGCGTACTGGACGGGCAGTTCGGGGAACTCGGGCGCGTTGCCCGCGAGCCGGGCGCGGTAGGCGGCGGACAGGTCCTCGGTGAACGGGCGCAGCGAGGCGCCGTCCGTGGCGATGTGGTGCACCACGAGGAGCAGGATGTGGGTGTCCGGGCCGGTCGGGTAGAGGGTGGCGCGCAGCGGCAGGTCGCGGGCCAGGTCGAAGGGCCGGGAGGCGGAGGCGAGCAGGTCGGGGGTGGGGCCGGCGTCCCGTACGACCTCCATGGCGAAGGGGGTCTCCGGGGGGAGGACGAGCTGGTACGGGCCGTCGTCGTCCTCCAGGTACAGCGTGCGCAGGGCCTCGTGGCGGGCGACGAGGTCGGCGAGCGCGGCACCGAGGGCGTCCGCGTCCAGGGGGCCGGTCAGCCGGACCTGGATGGGGATGTTGTAGGTGCCGGAGCCGCCCTGGAGCCGCTGCAGGAACCACATGCGCTCCTGCGCGAACGACAGCGGCACGCGGGCGGGCCGCTCGTCCGCCGTGATCCGCTTGGCCTGCGGGCCGATGCCCGACAGCCGCTCGGCGACCCCGGCGACGGTCGGCGCGGCGAACACGTCCCGCAGGGACAGGTCCACACCGAACTCGTCGCGTACACGGTGGACCAGCCGGATCATCAGGATCGACGTGCCGCCGAGCGCGAAGAACTCGTCGTCGACGCCGACCTCCTCGACGCCCAGGACTTCGGCGACGATGCCGCACAGGGTCTCTTCCTGCGGTGTGCGGGGCGCCCCGCCGCCGGTCTGCCCGGCGCTCTCCGGGGAGTCGGTCGGGTCGTCGGCCCGCTCACCCATGATCAGCAGCCGGTCCGCCTCGGGCACGGCCGCCAACTCACCGGTGGATACGGCGAGTTCGGACGCCGCCACCTCCCCTAGCAGCCCGGTCAGCAGGTCCGCGAGGCGGGTCATGGCCTCGGGGCTCATGGCGCTGGTGCGGTGACCGAACAGCAGCCTCAGCCGGTCGCCCGGGAAGACGTAGAGGCTGGCGGTGTAGTGGGTGCGCTCGGCGAGGTCGGCGTGGGCGAGGCGCAGGCCGCCGGCCTCGATGCCGTCGGTCGTCGGGTAGTTCTCGAAGAAGATGATCGTGTCGAACAGCGACTCGAAGCCGGTGGCACGTGTGATCGTCGCCAGGGAGGCGTGCTGGTGCGTCCGCAGCGCCTGCTGGTCGCTCTGGATGCGGGCCAGCAGCGCCGCCAGCGGCTCGTCCCGCTCGATCCGGACCCGGGCCGGAAGTGTGTTGATGAAGGGCCCGATCGTCGACTCCGCGCCGGGCAGCTCCGGCGGGCGCCCGGAGAGGGTCGTGCCGAACACGACGTCGTCCCGCCCGGTCAGCCCGGCCAGCAGCAGCGCCCACAGGCCCTGGAAGACGGTGTTGAGGGTGAGCCGGTGCGCACGGGCCACGGAGGTCAGGGCGTCGGTCAGTTCCTCGGGCAGGACGACCTCGTGGAAGCCGTAACCCTCCGGGGTGTGCCCGGGAGGGGCGATCAGGGTGGGCGCTGCCAGACCGTCGAGCCGCTTCCGCACCGCCTCGGCGGAGGCGTCCAGGTCCTGTTCGGCGAGCCAGGCCAGATAGTCGCGGTAGGCGGGGGCCGGGGGCAGCTCGCCGCCGCAGTCGCGGTCGCCACCGCCGCCGTACAGCGTGAACAGCTCGCGGACCAGCAGCGGCAGGGACCAGCCGTCCACCAGCAGGTGGTGGTGGGTGACGACGAGGCGGTCGCCGAGGGCGGTGAACCGGATCAGCGGGGGCCGGACGACGCTGAAGCCGCGCGCCCGGTCACGGGCGAGGAAGTCCTCCAGTTCGGTGCCCTCCCGTTCCTCCTTCCACGCCACCTTCACATCGGCGGGGACGATCTGGACGGGGGCGCCCGTCGGGCGGGTGCGGAAGCCGGCGCGCAGATTCGGGTGCCGGTGGAGCAGCGCGCCCGCGGCGGCCTTCATCCGGTCGCGGTCGTAGCCGCCGTCGATGTCGAGGACGAGCTGCCCGACGTACGGGTCGTCGGGTTCGTACAGCGCCAGGAAGAGCAGGCCCTCCTGGAGCGGGGAGAGCGGCAGCACGTCCGCCGCGCCCCGGAACTTGTCCAGTTCCTCCTGGGTGATCCGTACGAGGGGCACGTCGGAGACGGTGAGGCCGCCGCCCCGGGTGTGCGTGGCGAGTTCGGCGAGCGCCCCGGTCCACGCGTCGGCGAGGGCGCGGGCGTCGGCGTCGGTGAGGACGCCTTCCGGGTACGTCCATACGGCGGTGAGTGCGCCGTCACGGACGTACGCGTCGATCTGGAGGGTGTGGGTGAGGGCGAGGCCGGGGTCGGCGAGGAGTTCCACGGCCGTCATCGAGTCGGCGAGGTGCCAGCCGCCGAGGGCGTGCGCGTCGAGGCGGCCCAGGTAGTTGAAGGAGATCTGCGGGGCCGGGAGGTCGGTGAGGTGATCCCGTAGCGGGGCGTGGCCGCGTCCGCCGTGCGGGACGGCACGCAGCTCCTCCTTGGTGCGCTTGATGAGGTGGGGGCCGGTCTCCGTACCGGCGCCCAGGCGCACCGGGTGGATACGGGTGAACCAGCCGACCGTGGTGGACACGTCCAGCCCGGCGGGCAGATGGTCGCGGCCGTGGCCCTCCAGGTCGACGAGGACGGCGCCCTCGCCCCGGTGCCGCTGGACGGCGGCCGAGAGCGCGGCGAGCAGGATGTCGTCGGGGGTCGCCCGGTAGGCGGCGGGCAGCGTCGTCAGCAGGGTGTCGGTGAGGTCGGCGGGGACGGTGACGGTGACCGTGCGGGCGGTGCCGTGGACGTCCCGGGCCGGGTCGAGCGGGCGGGCGCCGAGTACGGGCTCCTCGGTGGACAACCGCTCGGTCCACAGCGGGAGTTCGGCCCGCGTGTCCGGGTCGTCGGCGAGGGCGGCGAGGTGCTCGGCCCAGCGGCGCAGGGAGGTGCCCGCCGGGGACAGGGCCGGGGCACGGCCCTCGGCTCCGGCCGCGAGTGCTTCGGCGAGGTCGGTGAGGAGGATGCGCCAGGAGACGCCGTCGACGACGAGGTGGTGCAGGACGAGGAGGAGGGTGCCGGGGGTGGACGGGCCCGCGTCGCACCAGACGGCTCGGACCATCTCGCCGTTCTCGGGGGAGAGTTGGCGGCGGACGGTTTCCCGGTGCGCGGACACCTCACCGTCCTCCACGCGTACGAGGCAGTCCTCCGCCCGGACCGCGCCCACCGGCCTGATCTCCCGGCCGTGCGTGCGCAGGGCGTCGTGGTGGTCGAGGACCCTCTGGAGGGCGGCGCGCAGTCCGTCGTACGACAGGCCGGGCTCGGTGGTGAGCAGCAGGGACTGGGCGTATCCGGCGGTGGGGCCGCCGCGTTCGGTGAGGCGCCGCTCCATGGGGGTCTCGGGGAAGGGGCCGACCGGGTCGTCGTCGGGGGCGGGGGCGTCGGCCGGGACCGTGTGGCTCGCGGCGGCGAGGCGGGCGACGGTCGGGTGGTCGAAGACGTCCTGGGGAGCGATGTCCAGGCCCCGGCGGCGGGCGCGGCCGGACAGCTGGATGGCGTGGATGCTGTCCGCGCCCAGCAGGAACAGGTCGTCGTCCACGCCCAGTCCGGGGCGGCCGAGCAGTTCGGCGGCGAGGGTGTACAGGGTGCGTTCGGCGGGGGTCGAGGGCGCGCGTCCGGTGGTGGGCTCGGCGGGGGCGGGCAGGGCCCGGCGGTCCACCTTGCCGTTGGGGGTGACGGGGATCGACGGCAGGGTGAGGACGGACACCGGCACCATGTGGGCGGGCAGCCGGTCGGCGAGCCAGGCACGCGGGTCGGTCTCGGGGCTGCCGGTGACGTACCCGGCGAGCTGACGGCCGCCGGCGGCGGTGTCGTGGACGAGGACGACCGCCTGTCGGACGCCGGGCGCCGACGCGAGGACAGCCTCGACCTCGGCGGGCTCCACCCGCTGGCCGTTGATCTTGACCTGGTCGTCGGTACGTCCGGCGAACTCCAGTTCGCCGTCGGCGCGGCGGCGTACGAGGTCGCCGGTGCGGTACATCCGGGTGCCGGGCGGGCCGTACGGGTCGGCGACGAAACGGTCGGCGGTCAGGCCCGGCCGGCCGAGGTAGCCGCGCGCCAGCTGGACGCCCGCGAGATACAGCTCGCCGGTGGCGCCGTCCGGCACGGGCCGCAGGGCCGCGTCGAGTACATAGGCGCGGGAGCCGGTGGTGGGC
Source organism: Streptomyces sp. NPDC002643 (assembly GCF_053592555.1). NCBI lineage: Bacteria > Bacillati > Actinomycetota > Actinomycetes > Kitasatosporales > Streptomycetaceae > Streptomyces > Streptomyces sp. NPDC002643. The sequence continues at coordinate 215,455 of NZ_JBSFVY010000012.1, read as the reverse complement.
GTGCCGATGGTGACCGGTACGCCGGGGGCGCAGGCGTGGGAGGTGGCCGTCACGGAGAACTCGGTGGGGCCGTAGGAGTTGTGCAGCCGCGCCCCGGACAGGCGGTGGAAGCGGTCGGCGAGCGCGGTGGGAAGCGCCTCGCCGCCGCAGCTGACCATGCGCAGCGACTCGCTGGGCAGAGCGCTGTATTCGTCGAGGAACGGGCCCAGCATGGCCGGGACGAAGTGGATGACGGTGGCCCGCTCGTCGCGCACCAGCCGGGCGAGGTAGGCGGGGTCGCGGTGGCCGTCGGGGCGGGCCACGACGAGCGTCGCGCCCCGGGTGAGGGTCCAGAAGACCTCCCACACCGACACGTCGAACCCGATCGGCGTCTTGTGCACGACACGGTCGGCCGGGGTCAGCCCGTACTCGTCCTGCATCCAGGCGAGCATCGCGGCGATCCCGGCGTGGGTGACGACCACGCCCTTGGGACGGCCGGTGGTGCCCGAGGTGTGGATGACGTAGGCGGCGTCGTCCCCGCGCACGACGACACCCGGGTCCGTGTCCGGCTCGCCCGCGCCGAGGGTCGCCACGTTCGCCTCGTCGATGACGAAGCGGGCGCCCGAGTCGGCGAGGAGGTAGGCGATCCGGTCGGCCGGGAGACCGGGCTCCACGGGTACGTAGGCGGCGCCCGCCTTCAGGGTCGCGAGCAGGGCGACGATCAGGTCGGCCGAGCGGGGCAGTACGACGGCCACCCTGGCCTCGGGGCCGACTCCGGCGCGGCGCAGGGCGTGGGCCATGCGGTTGGCGCGGGCGTCGAGTTCGCGGTAGGTGAGGCGGTGGGTGTCGAAGACGAGGGCTTCGGCGGTGGGGGTCCGGGTCGCCTGTTCCGCGAACAGGGCGACCAGGGAACGGGGGTCCGTGGGCCGACCGGTCTCGTTCGTCGTACGGCCGGGCCCGTTCGTGGTGCGGTCGACGTCGTTCGTGGTGCGGTCGACGTCGTTCGTCGTACGACCCGTCTCGTTCCAGGCGTGGAATCGCTCCCACTGCTGGTCGTCGAGGAGGTCGATCGCGCCGATCGGGAGGTCGGGGCGCTCGGTGGCGGTGTCCAGCAGGCGGAGGTAGCGGGCGCGGTGTTCGGCGGCCGTGTCGGGGGCGTGGCGGCCCGGGTGGGCGTTGAGGACGATCTCGATGCCCTCGCCCTCGGGATCGCCGAACGCGTGCAGCGCGAGATCCCGGACGGGGCCGGAGGCCAGCTGGTGGGCCTCCGCCTCGACGGTGCCGAAGAACACTCGGGGTGAGGCGAACGACAGGACGTTCACGGAGGGCCCGCCGAGGCTGCCCGGCTGGGCGGCGGCGGTGAGATCGCGGCGCAGCCGCTCCTGGGGGTAACGCTGGTGGCGGGTCGCCTCGTTGAGACGGGCGGCGACCCGGTCGAGGAGGTCGGCGAAGGTCGTGGAGCCGTCGACGGGGACGCGCAGCGGGACGTCGTTGACGAGCATGGCGGGTGTCGCCAGGGCGTGCGGGCTCAGCCGGGCCGCCATGAACAGCCGGACGATGACGTCGTGGGCGCCGGTGACCCGGTGGGTGTAGGCGGCCATGGCGGCGATCACCGGGAGGGACCAGCGGGCCCCGGAGAGGCCGCGCAGCCGGTGGGCGACGTCCGGCGACAGTCGGCCGGTCACGCTGGGAAGGCTGGGGGCGAGGTCGGTGGCGCCGGAGGTTGATTGTGGGGTGCCGGTGCCGAGTTCCGTGGAGTCCGGCAGGTCGGCGAACTCGGCCCGCCAGTAGGCGCCGTCGCGTTCCCGGCGGCCGGAGGTGCGGTAGGCGTCCTGCTCGGCGATGACCTCGTCCAGGGTGGCGAAGCCGGAGGGCGGCGGCTCCTCACCGGCGGCGAGCGCGGTGTACGTCTGGAGCACCCGGCCGCAGTGGAGGACCTGGCCCCGTCCGTCGAGAAGGATGTGGTGGTAGCCGAAGTGGAACCAGTGCCGCTCGGGCCCCAGCCGCAGCAGGGTGTGCCGGAACAGCGGCCCGCCGTTCCCGTCGAGGGCGATCGGCCGTACCTGGAGGGCGTCGATCCGGGCCAGCGCGGCGGCGTCCGGATCGGGCTCGCCGCTCACATCGGCGTACGCCAGCTCGCCCGTCACGGACGGGTCCAGGACCTGCCGTACGTCCTCGCCGTTCTCGCCCGTCTCGTGGAAGCGGACCCGGAGGGCGTCGGTCTCGGCCACCGACCGGGCGACGGCCGACGCGAGCAGGTCGCGGTCGACCGGGCCGGGGACGTCGAAGTAGATGCCGCAGGTGTACATCGGGCTGTCGGGGGCGAGCCGCTGGGCGACCCACACGCCGTGCTGGGCGGCGGTCAGCGGCAGGCCGGGGTGCGCCGCGCCGGTGTCCTGCTGGTGCTCCTCGTACCGCATCGTCAGGCCTTCTTCTCGCTCGTGAGTTCCGCCTCTGCCTGCGGCCCGACCAGGTCGGCCAGGGCCGTGGCCAGCGCGTCGATGGTGGGGTGGTCCCAGGTCAGCGCGTCGTCGACGGTCACCTCGAACTCGTCCTCGATGTCGGCGGTGACGGCCAGCGCGGTCAGCGAGTCCAGGCCGTAGTCGGCCAGCGGGACGGACGTGTCGATGTCCTGCGGCGAGCGGCGCAGATACGTCGCCACCCGCTCGGTCAGCCAGGTGTGCACGTCACGGGAGCCAGCGGTGGTCATCAGGGAGTTCTCTTTCTGGGTGGGGGCGGGACGAGAGGCGGTGGGAACGGCGGGGAGGGCGGCGGTGAGATCGGCCGGGAGCGGAGCCGTCCCCGCCGCACGGCGAGCGGTCGTACAGCGAGCGATCGCACGGCGAGCGGTCACACGATGAGCGGTCACACGATGAGCGGTCACACGGCGAGCGGGCGGGCGGTCAGGCCGAAGGAGCGGCCGGTGCTGTGGCGGTGCAGGAGTTCGGCGAAGAGGGCGTCCTCGACCGGGCCTGGCGGTGGGCCCGGCCGGTGGGGGCCGGGGGCCGAGCGGTGCAGGGCCGCGCGGGGCCAGGCGGGGTCGGCCAGGAAACTCGCCGGGTCCGCGTGGCGCCACACCTGGACACAGGCGGTCCGGGTCAGCAGGCGTACGTACCGGGTGACGAGGTCGTAGTGGTCGGGGCGGGCGTCGACGCCCAGGTCGAGGGGCGTCAACCGGACGCATTCCTCGGCGAGTTGGGCCAGGTCGGCGAGGTCGGAGCGGACGGCGGCATGCAGGTCGGCCTGGTCCGGCGCCCAGAGTTCGTCGGCCAGGGCGTGGAGCGAGGCGGTGAGGGGGTCGCGGCCTGCGGCGTGCAGGGCCAGCCGGTCGTAGGGCAGCGGCGGCAGGTCTTCGGCGAGGGCGAACAGGTCGGCGGGCGGCTCGGCGACGGACCCGCCCGTGCCGGAGGGGGTCCATGAGCGGCGGGCCAGCAGCGGGAGTTGGGGCAGCAGGCTCATCTGGCAGGCGGCGCGGGCGATATGGCCGAAGCCGACGGGGGCGAGGTCGCGCAGCAGCTTCTGGAACAGCGCGGTCGGCCCCTGCCGCAGATAGAAGTGGGCGCCGAGCAGTTCCGCCAGGCGGTCCATGGCCTCCAGGAGCAGCCGGGCCACCTCGAACTTGACGACGGCGGAGTACACGCTCGCCGAGCCGGGCAGCAGATGCAGCGCGCGGGCCCCGACGGCGGACAGTGTCTCGGCGCGCAGCAGGTCGGCGAAGACACCGGTCAGCGTGGAGCGGACGTGCGGGATGTCGGTGGCCGGGCCGCCGTACAGGTGGCGTTCGCTCAGGTGGGTGACGGCGAGGCGCAGCCCGGTGTCGAGGATGCCGGTCGCCATGGCGGGCAGCACGGTACGGGTGATCTGGAGGGCCTTCAGGGCGTACTCCAGGCCCGCTCCGGTGTGGCCGAGGACGGCGGAGGCGGGCACCGGCAGGTCGTCGAAGCCCAGCCCGCCGAGCTGGACGCCGCGCATGCCGACGGTGGCGAAGCGCGGGAGGTCCGTCAGCCGGGAGGGGTCGGCGGTGGCGCGGTCGACGAGGACCAGGGAGTGGCTGCGCGGGCCGGGCTTCGGGTCGGTGCGGGCGAGGACGACCAGGGCGTCCGCGCGCCGGATGTTGGTGACGACCTCCTTGCGGCCGCTCAGCAGCAGGCCCTCGGGGGTGGCGGTGGCGGTGAAGTCGGTGCCGGCCATGTCGTTGCCGTGGGCGAGTTCGTGGAAGGCGATGGCGATACGGCGGCCGTCCAGGAGCATGCGGGCGGCCCGCCCGGTCTGCCGTTCGTCCCCGGCCGTCCACAGGGTGACCCCCGCGATGAGCGAACTGGCGCCGTAGCCGAGGCCGAGCGCCGGGTCACGGCGGTAGACGCTCCGCATGACCTCGGCGAGGTGATCGGCCCGCTCGAACCGGCCGCCGAGCGCGGGCGGCACGAACTCCGCGTTCAGCCCGTACGAGTCCAGCAGCGACTCCCCGGCGGCGAACGTCTCCGCCCGCTCATCGGCGTCGAGGATCGCGGCGGCACCCGTGGGATTGCCGGCGTCGAGGAGACCCCCGAGCAGATGCTCCAGCGCGTCGGCACGCTTCGGGGCGAGGCCGGGGGTGGCGGGGGGCGCGTCCTGCGGGGCGAGGGCTGAGGTCGCGGGAACCACGTCCTGCGAGGCGACGCCCGGAGCAGCAGCGGTCGTGGCCTGCGAGGCGACGCCCGAGACCGCAGGACTCTCGACCTGCGAGGCAACGCCCGAGACCGCAGCAGTCTCGACCTGCGAGGCAGAACCCCGGACTACAGGACTCTCGACCCGCGAGGCGGGGGTGCCGGTGGGGGATGGGGTGTGGGTCACGCGGTATCTCCCAGCAGGGTGAACTCCGGTGCGGTCCAGTCGAGGAGGGCCTCGGCCATGGCGTCGAGGACCTCGGGGGTGCCCTCGTGCCCGTGCTCCTCGCCCAGCAGGGCCGTCAGGCAGGCGCGTAGCCACAGGGCGTCCGCGCCGAGCCGGCCTTGCCGCAGGGCGGGGTTCTCCAGCCACAGCAGGAGGCAGGCGGCTGCCGCGTAGGCGCGTTCGTAGCGTGCGGCGAGGTCGAACGCGGCGCTCGGCAGTCCGCCCGCCACCGGTACGAACGCCACGGACTCCGCCTCCAGCAGGGCGAGTTCGCCGAGCAGCCGGTCGGTGAGCGCGGCCAGCTCCGGTGGCCCTTCGCGCCGTGCCCGGTCCGCCGCGTCGGGCAGGCTCTGGACGAGGCCGCAGCCGGTGACGGAGAGCAGGGACAGCCGGCGGGCGTCGAAGGGGGGCAGAGGGGCGGTGAGGTCGGCGGTGGCCCGCACGGCGTCGACGTCGACCCGGCGGCGTTTCAACTGCCGTCCCAGTCGCGGGAGTTGGTGGAGCAGAGCGGCACGGTTGACGGCGGTACTGCCGTCGAAGATCGCGCAGATGCGGTGGTCGCGTTCCAGCTTGGCGAAGCCGCCGCCGGGCGGGGAGGTGAGGAAGCCGCGTACGCCGAGGAGTTCGCCGAGCGAGGTGAGCGTGTCCTGCGTCAGGGTCGGCACGAACGCCTTGCTGATCGCCGAGACCACGCTCAGTTCACCGGGAAGGGTGTGGACCGAGCGGGCGGCCAGCAGGGCCACGGCCTCGGCGATCAGCGCGGCGGTCGCGGCCCGGCCCAGGACGCGGCGCACCTGGGGTACGGCGGCCAGGCGGCGGCCGTACAGCTGCCGCTCGGCGGCGAAGTCCCGGGCGAGGCGCAGGGCGTGGTCGGCGGCGCCGAGGGAGAGCGCGCCGCACGCGACGCGGGTGAGCTGGAGCGAGGTGAGCACCACCGGGATGCCGTCGCCCACCGCTCCGACGAGGGCGTCGGCGGGCAGCGGGGCGGCGTCGAGGGCGAAGCCGCTGATGTCCGCGCCACGGATGCCGTGGGTACGGACCTTGGGCAGGTTCCGCCAAGTGCCGCCGGGGAGCCGCCGCTTGTCCACGAGGAAGAGGCTGAAGCCCCGGGGGCCACCCTCCGGGTCGGTCCGCGCGAGCACACAGGCGAACGCGGACCGGGTGGCGTTGTTGATGAGCCACTTCTCCCCGTCCAGCCGCCAGCGATCGCCTCCGGCGCCGGCACGGGCCCCGGCTCCGGACCGGGCCCCGGCTCCCGCCCGGGTTTCGCCTCCGGCCCCGACCAGGGCTTCAGCTCGGCCTCGGGCCCCGGCCAGGGCTCCGGCTCGGTCTCCGGCCCCGACCCCGGCTCCGACCCCGGCTCCGGCCCCGGCTCCGGCCCCGGCCACGGCTCCGGACCGGGCCCCGGCTCCCGCCGGGGCCGCGCCCCCGCCATCGCCATCGCCATCGCCATCGGTTCCGAAGCCCGCTCCCGCTCCCGCTCCCGCTCCGGTTTCGGGGTCGGCCCCGACATCGGCGCGGTCTCCGACTCCGTCGGCCCCGGCCCCGGCACCGTCGTTCTCCACCCCCTCGGCCACCGCCGCCAGTTCGCACGCGAACAGGTCGGCGCCGTGGGCGCGTTCGGTCAGGCCCCAGCAGACCGGGTCGCCCGCGCGTACCCGTTCCGCGAGGTGTGCGGTCTGCTCCGGGCTGCCCGCCAGCCATACGGGGACCGCGCCGAGGAAGGTCTTGCCGTGGGCGATCGCGACGGTCAGATCACGGCGGGCGACCGTCCGCAGCAGCCGTACGGTCTCGCTGATGTCGCTGTCCGGGGTCAGGACGTACCGCCCGGCGAGCCCCGACGCGTCGAGGACGCGGACCGCCCCCTCGGGAAACTCCTCACGCTCGTCGAGCGCGGCGAGCCCGTCCGGCGAGAAGACGTCGTCCTCGTGGGCGGCGAGCAGGGCCTCCAGTTCGGCCGTGGTCAGCCCGCCGGGGTGGAGCGGAGCACGGCCGTCGATGGCGGCGGTCGTCGCGGGCGTCGCGCCCGCGAGAGTCGCCCCGGTCGCCGCACTCGCCCCGGCGGCCCCGGTCGCCCCGGCGGTCCCGGCGGCCCCGGTCGCCCCGGCGGCCCCAGTGGCCCCCGTCGCCGCCCTCGTCGTGGTCCTCACGCGCTCACCCGCCGACGCTCCACGAGGGCCGAGGTGAGCCGGGGGTCCTCGCTCAGGTGCAGGGGCTGGAGTTCGCCGCTCACGTACTGGGCGCGCATCGCCGATCGCTGTACCTTGCCGCTCGTGGTGCGGCGTACGCCGGCGGGGCGGACGAGGGCCACGGCGCCGACCGGGACGCCGAACTCCCTGGCCACGGTCTGCTTCATCGCGACGGCGATCTCGCCGAGCCGTTCGGCACCCCAGTGCGCGCGTATCTCGTGCACGGCGACGACCGAGGGTTCGGCGTCCACGCCGTCCGTGTCGCCGACCATGAACACCGCCCCGTGCAGGCCCTCCAACTCCTCGTGCTGGGAGCGCAGTTCGTCCTCGATGTCCTGGGGGTAGAGGTTGCGTCCGTGCAGGACGAGGACGTCCTTGCGGCGGCCGGTGATGTAGAGGTCGTCGTCGAGTCGTCCGCCGAGGTCGCCGGTGCGCAGGAACGGGCCCCGGCCGTCTGCGGTGTACGCGCGGAAGACGGCGTCCGTGGCGTCCGTGTTGTTCCAGTACCCGGCGGCGACGCACGGGCCGCCGAGCCAGATCTCGCCGATCCGTCCGTCGGGCAGGAGCTGACGGCTCTCCGGGTCGACGATCAGCACCTCCGCACCGGCCGAGGGACCGCATCCGGTCAGCGTGCGGGCGGGGGCCGCGCCCCCGTGGGTCCCCTCGGCGGGCCGCAGCACCCCCTCCTCCAGCGCGGGCGCGTCCGCCTCGGTCAGGACCGGCGGCCGCCCGTACGTCCCCGACACGATCAGCGTCGCCTCCGCCAGCCCGTACACCGGCAGGAACCGCTCCCGCCGGAACCCGGCGGCGGCGAACCGCTCGCAGAAGCGGCGTACCGTGCCGGCGCGGACCGGTTCGGAGCCGTCGCCCGCGCCGCCGAGCCGCGACAGGTCCAGCCCGGCGAGCTGCTCGTCGGTCACCCGGCGTACGCAGAGGTCGTAGGCGAAGTCCGGTGCGGCGGTGCCGTGGACGTCCAGCGCGTCCAGCATCCGCAGCCAGTTGTACGGGCGGCGCAGGAACGACATCGGGTCCATCTGGACGTAGCCGCTGCCGCGCAGCAGGCCGGGCAGCATCATGCCGATGAGGCCCATGTCGTGGTAGAGCGGAATCCAGCTGCCCCACCGCGCCTCGGGTCCGAGGCCGTACGCCCGCTCGACCCACTCCGCGTTGAGCGTCAGGTTGCCGTGGCTGACCATCACACCCTTCGGGGTGCCGGTCGAACCGGAGGTGTACTGGAGCAGGGCCAGCGTGTCCGGGGAGACCTCGGGCTCGGTCCAGGCGCCCGGGTCGCCCGCGCCCTCAGCGGCGTCCGTGGCGTGGACGACGGCGCCGACGACACCCTCCTCGGCCACCCACTTCTCCACGTCCGGCAGGCCCGACCCCTGGGTCAGCACCGCCCGTACGCCCGCGTCCCGGGCGATCGCGGCGAGCCTGCGGCGCTCATGGCGGTAGCGGCCCGGCATCGGGGCGGGGACGGCGATGACGCCGGCGTAGACACACGCGGAGAAAGCGGCGGGGAACTCGATGCCCGGCGGATAGAGAAGAAGGACCCGGTCGCCCGGGGAGAGCCTTTCCTGGAGCCAGGAGGCAATGCGCCGGGAAATGAGATCGAGTTCTTTTCTGGTGCGCACCGCGCAGCGGATCTCATCGAATTCGGAAACGAATGTCACGGCGGGCTCGTGCGGGTCGCGCAGGGCCCTTTCACGAAGCATCGTGAGTAATTCTCGCACGGTGCAAACGTTACGCCGACTGATCCACCGAACTCCCCAATCCCCCCTCAAGTAACGATCAAGAAACACCAAGCGGAACCCAAAAAACCTTGATCATCTCTAGATGGATCAACGGTCGCCGCCGGTAGTACAACAGGGAGCGGCAGACACCAACAGCCAGCTACAGAGACGAGTTGGGCACCCGTGCATCCCCCGACCGCGCCGACCATCCAGGTAAGCGGAATCCACAAGAAATTCCGCCACCATCACGCGTTACGTGGAGTGGAACTGGAAGTGGCCCCTGGAGAGGTCATGGCCCTGCTGGGGCCGAACGGAGCCGGAAAAACCACTCTGGTGAAGATCCTGACGACACTTCTGCAACCGGATTCCGGGTCCGCCCTGGTAAACGGCTGGGATGTGACGAGCGCACCCGGAAAAGTGAGATCATCGATCGGAATGGCGGGCCAGTACGCGACCGTCGACGATGTACTGACCGGCTTCGAGAATCTCTGTCTCGTCGCGCGGCTGCGCGGTATGGGCGGCCGGTCGGCCCGGCGCGTCGCCGGTGATCTGCTGGACCGGTTCCGGCTCACCGAGGCGGCCGGACGCCCGGCGGTCACCTACTCGGGCGGGATGCGCCGTCGGCTGGACCTGGCCGCCGCGCTCGTCGGCTCGCCGCCCCTGGTGATCCTGGACGAGCCCACCACGGGACTCGACCCCGAGGCCAGACTCGACATCTGGGAGGCGGTCGGCGCACTCGTGGCCGACGGCACCACGATCCTGCTCACCACCCAGTACCTGGAGGAGGCGGACCGGCTCGCGGACCGCATCACCGTCATCGACCGGGGCACGGTCGTCGCCGAGGGCACCAGTGACCAGCTCAAGGCCGGGGCCGGACAGCGGCTCGTCGTATGCGTCGCCGACGACGGCCAACTCGCCCCCGCCGTACGCGCCCTCACCCGCGCCACCGGCACGGAACCGGAGGTCAACCGCCGGGCCCGCCGCCTTGAGGCGGCCGTCACCGCCGGGCCCGCCGTCCTCGGCCGCGCCCTCGCCTCGCTGGACGAGGAGGGCGTCGACGTCCTGGAGGTGGGGCTGAGCCGCAGCACCCTGGACGACGTGTTCCTCGCCCTCACCGGCAAGGGCGCCGCGCGGCCCCCGGCGGCGCACGCCCCGCGACTCCAGGAGGCCCGGTGAGCGCGACCAGCCCGGCCCGCCCGGGCGGCCCGGCCGGCCCGGCCGCCCCCACCGGCTTCGCCCCCAGCCCCCTCACCCGTCTCGCCCTCCCCCGCATCGCCCGCGAGAGCGCCGATCTCGCCATGCGGAACCTGTTCCACCTACGGCGGTCACCGGGACTCCTCGTCTCCTGCCTGGTGGAACCCGTCGTCTACGCCCTGCTGATCGGCTACGTCTTCGGCAACAGCCTGGGCGGCGACGCCTACCGCTCGTACATGGTCCCGGGGCTGATCGCCCAGACCGTGGCGTTCACGACGACGTTCACCACGGTCGGGCTGTCCAGGGACCTGGAACAGGGCATGGTCGACCGCTTCCGCACCCTGCCGATCTCCCGGGTCTCCCTGCTGCTCGGCCGGACCACCTCCGATCTCACCACCTGTGTGGCGAGCGTCGCGGTCACCACGGTGTGCGGGCTGCTGATGGGCTGGCACCCGCACACCCACCCCGTCCAGGTGGCCATCGGCTTCGCCCTGGTCCTGCTGTTCGCCTTCGCGATGTCGTGGATCGGCGTGTTCGTCAGCCTCATCTCCCCGAACGTCCAGGTGGCGGCGAGCGTGGGCATCATCTGGCTGTTCCCGGCCACCTTCATCTCCTCCGGGTTCGTCTCGGGCACGAGCCTCCCCGGCCCGCTGTCCACCGTCGCCGCCTGGAACCCGATCACCTCGCTCGCGAACGCCCTGCGCCGGCTCTTCGGCAACACCCCGCCGCCGGGCTTCCGCCTCCAGGACGACTGGCCGGCCCACCATCCCGCGCTCTACACCGTGGCCTTCTCGGCCCTGCTCATCGCCGTCTTCACCACCCTCTCGACATGGCGCTACCGCACCCGTACGAGCCGCTGACCCGGCCCGCGCCCGTACGAGCCACCCACCCCGCCCCCACACGCGCCGCGCCCGGCGAGCGGAACCCCGCCCGCGAAGGACGCACCGCACAGGAGCTGTTCATGCCCGTCCCCTCCCTGCGTCTCGGTCTCCACCTCGGTTACTGGGTCGGCGGCAACGACGCCTCCAGCCTGGCCCTCGCCCCGATCGCCGAAAGGCTCGGCTACTCGGCGGTGTGGGTGTCGGAGGCCTACGGGTCCGACGCCGTCACCCTCCTGACCTGGATCGCCGCCCACACCTCCCGTATCGACGTGGGCACCGCCGTCCTGCAGATCCCCGCCCGCACCCCCGCGACCACGGCCATGACCGCCGCCACCCTGGACACCCTGTCCGGCGGACGGCTACGGCTCGGCCTCGGCGTCTCCGGCCCACAGGTCTCGGAGGGCTGGCACGGCGTCCGGTTCGGCGCACCGCTCGGCCGCACCCGCGAATACGTGCACCTCGTGCGCCGCGCGCTGAGCCGGGAGCCCCTGGAGTACGACGGCACCCACTTCACGCTGCCGCTGCCGGACGGCCCCGGCAAGGCGCTCGCCCTGACCATCCGCCCGCCCCGCGACCGTATCCCCGTCTACCTCGCCGCCCTCGGCCCCCGAAACCTGGAACTCGCCGGGGAGATCGCGGACGGCTGGCTCCCGGTGTTCTTCGCACCCGAGCACGCCGAGAAGCACCTCACCCACCTACGGGCGGGCCTCGCCCGGTCCGGACGCACCCTAGGGCCTGGCTTCGACATCGCCCCGACGGTCCCCCTGGTGCCCGGCCCCGACTGGCGAAGCTGCGCCCGGCGCGTCCGCGGATACGCCGCGCTCTACCTCGGCGGCATGGGCGGCCCCGAGGACAACCACTACACCCAGCTGGCCGAGCGCATGGGGTACGGCCCCCAGGCACGCGAGGTGCAGAAGCGATTCCTCAGCGGCGACTACCCCGGCGCCATGGCCGCCGTACCGCTCGAATTCCTCGACGCGACCGCCCTGTTGGGGCCGAAGGAGCGGATCGCCGAGCGGATGACGGCGTACGCCGAGGCCGGCGTCACCACGCTCAACGTGATGCCCGTGGGCCCCGGCCTGCCCCCCGGCACCGACCGCGCGGCCCGCGCCCTGCGCACGGCGGTCGAGGCGGCACGACTGGCCGGCCTGCTGCCCCCGGCCGCCGACACCGACACCGACACCGACACCCCAGCCGACACCGACACCCACACCCGTCCGAACACCCATGCCTGACCGAACCAAGGAGTTCTCGACCATGACCGCCAGCAACTCGACCGACACCACCAAGCTGGTGTGCCTTCCGTACGCCGGAGCGGGCGCCTCGTTCTACCGCCCCTGGGCGGCCCTGGCCGGGGACGCGCTGGAGGTCGTGGCGCTGCAACTGCCCGGCCGGGAACGGCTGATCGACGAGGAGCCGTACCGGAATGTGCGGACGGCCACCGACGGGCTGCTGGCCCAGCTGAAGGAACGCCTCGGCGACGCTGACGGCGACGACCACCGCGTCGTCCTCTTCGGGCACAGCCTCGGCGCCGTACTCGCCTACGAACTCGCCCACCGGCTGGTCGCCGAGCCCGGCATCGAACTCGTCCACCTCTTCGTCAGCGGCTCCCCGGAACCCTCCAACGGACGCGAACAGCACGCCACCGGCCTCTCCGACGAGGACTTCCTCGCCCGCGTCGGCGAGTTCGCGGGCTACCACCACCCCGCGCTCGACGACCCGGAGATGCGCGCCATGATCCTTCCCACCCTGCGCGCGGACGTCGAGATGCACGAGAACTACACCCCCGGCACCGACCTCCCGCTGGAGGCCCCCCTCACCGTCATCCGTGGCGAGGACGACGACCTGGTCGACTACGACGACGCCGAGGCCTGGAGCAAGGCGGCCGGCCAGGACTTCGAACACGTCGAGATGCCCGGCGGCCACATGTATCTGACGGACGAGGCCCCGTCGCTGGTCCGCCTGATCGTCTCGTCGGTCCTGTGACCCCGGCCCACACCTGAGCCCACCCACCTCCAAGGATCAAGGAGCATCCGATGCGTCTCGACGGCAAGTCGGTCCTCGTCACCGGCGCCGCCCGCGGGCTCGGCCGGGCCGCCGCGGTCGCCTGCGCGGCCGAGGGCGCCGACCTCACCCTGCTGGACATCTGCGCCGATCTGCCCGGCGTGCCCTATCCGCTGGGCACCCCCGGCCAGTTGGAGCACACCGCCGCCCTGTGCCGGGAGGCGGGCGCGGCCGTGCTCACGGCCGAGGCCGACATCCGCGACCTGAGGGCCGTGCGGGAGGCGGTGACCCGTGCCGAGGACCGGTTCGGCCGGATCGACGTGGCCGTCAACAGCGCGGGCGTCGCCGCGCCCTCGGGCAAGCCGGTGCACGAGATCGGCGAGGACGAGTGGTCCCTGATGATCGACGTGGACCTCTCCGGCGCCTGGCGGGTGATCCGCGAGGTCGGCAAGGCGATGAGCGCCCGGCGCGGCGGCAGCATCGTCAACGTCGCCTCCACCGCCGGGCTCGTCGGCTACCGGCACTTCGCCGGGTACGTCGCCGCCAAGCACGCCGTCGTCGGCCTCACCAAGGCCGCCGCGCTTGACTACGCGCCGACGAAGGTACGCGTGAACGCGGTCTGCCCCGGCTCGGTGCGCGACGACGTACGGGCCGAGGGCCGGATGCTCGCCGAGATCGCCAGGGCGCTGGACGTACCGGTGCACGAACACGAGCAGACCTTCGTCGAGGCCCAGCCGATGAACTCCCTGATCGAACCCGAGGACGTCGCCGCCGCGATCGTCTTCCTGGCCTCCGACGAGTCCCGGCAGATCACCGGGTCGGTCCTGACCGTGGACGGCGGCTTCAGCATCCGCTGACGGACAGCCGACTCCCCCGAACACCACGGACAACTCCCCCCGAACACCAAGGAGTACGCCCTTGTCCGCCTCACCGTCCGACCCCCTCCCCATCGGCAACCCCGGCCCCCTCTGCCATGCGCTGCGCGTCCGATGGGAGCGCTCCCCAGGTCCCGCCGAACGGTCGGAGGCGATGACCTGGGCCGAGGACCTCCCCGTACCGGCGGCCGACCCGCGCGCGGAACGCCGCCGCGCCACCGAACTCGCCCGCCCCGCCGACGGCGTGCGCCGGGTCCTCCTCCGCTACGGCGACGGCCGGTCCGACCTGATCGTCGTCGCCCCGCGCGAGCGTTGGGGCCGCGAGGCCCTCGCCCGGCTCGCCGACGGACGGCACGTCCCCCCGAACGACGTCCCCGCGGCCCCCCGTACGTCCACTCCCCCTCCCCCCGCGCCCCCCTGGGGCCTGGGCGGCGGTGACGACGACGGCCCGGCCGCCTCCTCCGTCCTCCTCACCCTGGACGGCGAGGCGGGCGACGAGGCCAGCTGGCTGACGGCACTCGACGTCACCCTGCGCCGGTACGACCCGGAGAACGAGACCGCGCCCGTCATCGGCACGGACCACGGCACCTTCACCGTCGAACCCGCCCGCACACTGGGCGAGTTGAAGCCGTCCCCCGCCACGGGCCCCGCCCTCGCGGGCCTGCTCTTCGAGGGCGCCGAGGACACGGGGTTCCCCGGCGACGGCGAGAGCGGCGGCTTCGCCGGGACCGAGACCGAGTACGTGCCCTGCCTCGCTCCCCCCTTCCCGCTCACCCTCTCGGTCTTCCGGGACTCCGGCGGACTGCGGCTGCGCTGCGACCACCTGGCCGGCCATGTCTCCCCGGAGATCGCCGAGCGCTTCGTACGGCATCTCGCCCACGTCCACGGGCAGGTCCTGCGGTCCCCGGGGACCCCGGTCGACGACGTCGAACTCCTCGACGAGGCCGAACGCGCCCGCACGGCGGCCCTCGGCCGGCCCACCCGCACCCTGGTGACCACCGAGCAGAGCATCCCGGAGGCGGTCGCCCGCGCGGCGGCGGCGACACCCGACGCGATCGCCGTCACCGACGGGGCGGCGGGCCTGACCTACCGCGAACTGGAGGAGCGGGCCGACCTGTTGGCCCACGGCCTGCGGGCCCGTGGGGTCGGCGGCGGCGACCGGGTGGGCGTATGCCTGGAGCGCTCCGCCGAACTCGTCGTCGTCCTGCTCGCCGTACTGAAGGCCGGCGCGACCTACGTCCCCGTGGACCCGGCCTACCCGAAGGACCGCATCGCCCACACGGCGCGGGACGCCGAACTGGGCGTGGTGGTCACCCGGCTGCCGGAGTTCCCGACGGTGCCGGGCTGTGTGGCACTGACCCCGGACGGGCTGTCGGCCGCGGCGGCGTCCGCCCCCGACGACAAGTCGCCCCTCACCTCCCCCTCCCCCGACACCCCCGCCTACGTCATCTACACCTCCGGCTCCACCGGTCGCCCCAAGGGTGTCGTCGTCCCGCACAGCAACGTGATCGCCCTGATAGACGCGACCCGCGACGAGTACGGGTTCGGCGCCACGGACGTATGGACCTGGTTCCACTCCAGCGCCTTCGATCTGTCGGTGTGGGAGATCTGGGGCTGTCTGGCGACGGGCGGGCGGCTGGTCATGGTGCCGTACTTCGTCTCCCGCGAACCCGACTCCTTCCGGGACCTGCTGGTCGCCGAGAAGGTCACCGTGCTCAGCCAGACCCCGTCGGCCTTCGCGCAGCTCCTGGGCGTCGACCACGGCGAAGTCGCCGTCCGGGTCGTCTTCTTCGGCGGGGAGCCGCTGGACGCGCGGATGCTGCTGCCCTGGTTCGACCGGCATCCCGAGTCGTCCTGCCGGATGGTGAACATGTTCGGCATCACGGAGACCACCGTCCATGTCACCGAGCAGACCCTCACCCGGAAACTGGCCCTCGCCGCCACCCGCTCCGTCGGCCCCGCCCTCCCCGGCTGGCACCTCTACGTACGCGACCCGGCCGGCCGTATCGTGCCGCCCGGGGTGGTCGGCGAGATCTACGTCGGCGGGGCGGGCGTCGCGCTCGGCTATCTCAACCGGGAGGAGCTGACCGCCCAGCGGTTCCTGCCGGACCCGTACACCGGCGGCACGATGTACCGCAGCGGCGACCTGGGCCGGCTCCGCCCCGACGGGCGGCTCGAACACCTCGGCCGGATCGACAACCAGGTCAAGATCCGAGGCTTCCGCATCGAACTGGACGAGATCCGCTCCGTCCTCCTGGAGGACCCCGACGTACGGGCGGCGGCCGTCCTGGTCCACCGCGACAACCCGTCCGACGCCGCCAGCGCCCGTATCGACGCGTATGTGGTCCTGACCGGGGGCGACACGCACGCTGTGCGCGAACGGGCGGCGGGCATCCTGCCCGAGTACATGCTCCCCGCCACCGTCACGGCGCTGGACACGCTCCCGCTGACGGCCAACGGCAAGCTGGACGCGGCGAAGCTCCCCGCACCGACCGTCCTGCGCCCGCCGGCGAGGAGCGGCGAACCGGCGGACGACGACGGCACGGGCACCGGAGGCCTCACCACCACCCTGATCACCACTCTCACCGAGATCTGGAGCGAGGTGCTGGGCGTGCCCGTCGGCCCGGACGACGACTTCTTCGAACTCGGCGGCAACTCCCTGTTCGCCGTCCGCATCGGCGCCGCCCTGCGCGCCCGCGGCCTGCCGTCCCCACGGCTGCGCGAGCTGTACCGGCACCCGACGATCCGGGGGACGGTCGCGAGCCTCCGGCCCTCGGACGCCTGACCGGATCGGCCGGCCCCGCCATGCGGGTGGGGGCCGGCCGATCAAGTGGCTGGTCGACTGGGTGATCAGCCGACGCCGACCTCGGTGTAGCGGTCGCTCACGGCCAGTACGTACTCGTAGTTGTTCTTGTCGACGCTGACCGGCTGGAGCAGGTAGGCGGGCACGGCCTTGACGCCGTTCTTGTAGGCCCTTCTGTTGTTGACCTTCGGGGCCTTGCCGTTGAGCAGGTCGTCGACCATGGTGGCGGCCATCTCGGCGAGTTGGCGCAGGTCCTTGAAGATGGTCTGCGACTGCTCGCCCGCGATGATCGACTTCACCGAGGCCAGTTCGGCATCCTGGCCGGTGACGACCGGGAGGGGTTTGGCGGCGGAGCCGTAGCCGTCCGCCTTCAGCGCGTTCAGGACGCCGATGGAGATGCCGTCGTACGGCGACAGCACCGCGTCGACGGTCTTGGTCCCGTCACCGTAGGAGTTGGCGAGGATCTTGTTCATGCGCTTCTGCGCGGTGGGCCCGTCCCAGCGCAGGGTGGTGATCTTTTCGAGGTCGCTCTGGCCGGACGGGACCACCAGCTGCCCCTTGTCCAGATACGGCTGGAGCAGGTGCATCGCGCCGTCGTAGAAGTACTTGGTGTTGTTGTCGTCGGGGGAGCCGGCGAACAGTTCGATGGTGAAGGGGCCCTTGCCCTTCTCCAGGCCGAGCTTGTCGATGATGTGCAGGGCCTGGAGCCGGCCGACCTGCTCGTTGTCGAAGGAGACGTAGTAGTCGACGTCCTTCGTCCCGAGGATGAGCCGGTCGTAGGAGATCACGGGGATGTCCGCGTCGGCGGCCTGCTTGAGGGCCTCGTTCAGCGACTTGTTGTCGATGGCCGCGATGATCAGCGCGTCCACGCCCTGCTCGATCAGTTTCTCGATCTGGGAGACCTGGGTGGCCGGGTCGTCCTCGCCGTAGACCAGCTCGGTCTTGTACCCCTTGGCCTTCAGGTTCTCGACGACGCTCTGGCCGTCGGTCAGCCAGCGCTCGGAGGCCCGGGTCGGCATGGCGATGCCGATGGTCCCGCCCTCGGAGTCACCCTCGCCGCCCTGTCCGCCGCACGCGGACGTGGTGAGGGCGAGGCAGGCCGCTCCGGCGAGGGCGGCGAGGACGGATCTTCGGTTGCGCATGGTGATCGTTCCCTGTTCCTGTCGTCGTTGAGAGGGTGAGGGCATTCCGGGCGTGGGCGGGGAGTTGTGTGGGGGTGGGCCGGGCCGGTCCTGGGACGGCGGGCGGCGGGCGGCGGGTCCGGCGACGCGGGTGGGGGCGGGTTCCGGGTGCCCTGGACGGACCGGAGTCCGGGTGGAGCGGCGAGGGCCCGGAGGCCGGGGCCATGGCTGCGGCTGCGGCTGCGGCTGCGGCTGCGGCTGCGGCTGCGGCTGCGGCTGCGGAGGGTCCGCTCGGCGATCTCGGGAATCCGCGTCCGCGTCCACATCCGGCCGCCGAGGTCTTCGGCGGGCGTGGCGCACCGCAGTCTGCGGTGGTGACCAGCGGGCGGATCGCGTCGAGTTCATCGCGGATCACGCCGCCCCGGCAGATCGCCCGGCAGGTCGCCCGGCAGTTCGCCCGGCTGGTCGCCCGGCAGGTCGCGCGAGATGTCGCCCGGCTGGTCGTCGGCCGTCGCGCCCTCGTTCACCGGTCGGTTCACGCCACGGCGTCCCGGCCGGGCGTGAGCTGACTTCGGTGCTGCGCAGGGCACTCGCCTTTCCCTCGTTCGAGATTTCGCCAAACGGCCGGAATGCTGGCGAGACCTTAAGAGGGGATGTGCGGGGTGTCAACGGAGGGAACACAGACGGTTGCAGAAGGGTGGGGGGCCGGGGGTGGGTCGGGGGCTGGGTCGGAAGCCGAGCCGGAGCCAGGCCGGAGGCGCTTTCTGGCGGTGACCGAGGACGACGTCATGAGGGGGCAGGCACACCACCCGTCACGCGATCACCAGGTCACAAGGTCACACCTTGTCGAGGGCCGCGTCTGTGACCTTGCCGGTGGCCTCGTAGGTGGCCTCGGCAGGTACGGCTCGAACGAACTCCCGTTGTTTGTCTGTCAGTTGTGCTCGCATCACGCAAGAAGATCTACCAAGCCAGGCCCGCCCCGATGGCGTCGCGCTGCGCCGATTGATCACGACCCGATACACGCCCTAGAGCGCCCGGAACCTCGCCTCCATGTCAGCGACACGCTCGGCTCGGCGGCCCATGAGGTAGACCTTGGTGCACGTGCGCCGCACTTCGTGCACCAACGTGAAGCCCTGGGTCTCGTAGTACCTCACCAGTTCGAGGAAGAGACAGCCACGGCGAACCCATGTGCGCCCTTCCCGTGCGGCCCTGTCCACCGCCCACAGCCCCATCACGGTGCCTGGCTTCTTCTCTCGGTGGGCAGGGTCCGTGACGGTGGAGTACAGATAGTGAGCCGACTCGTTCAGCTCGGCTTCCGTCCAGCCCCATGGCGGTGTCTGGTCCTGAACGGTGGTGCATCCGATGATCCGCCCGCCATCCTCTGCGAGAACCCACATGTCGCCATCGGGATTCTCCGCCTGCCGCGCGAGTTCGGCCGCGTTCTCCCGCCAGCTCGGAAGCCCACGTTCCTCCAGCCAGTGGGAGCGGGCGAGAACCAGGCTCTCAACGGCAGGGATGTCATCGACTGTGGCCGGGCGCATGGCGAACACGCTGTCTCCTCATGGGTGAAAAGGGGGCTACAGGAAGGACCGAGCGGCGAAGTGGAGGTCAAGGACTTCGAGCAGTTGCGCGTCTCCGTCCTCGCGGTACGGTCCTTCCGCGAGTCGGCGGACAGCGATCCGAAGGCCGTCGGGGTTCACCAGCTTCTCGTCGAAGAGCGGCGAACCTTCGTGGAACATCTTGGCGAACAGGGGCCGCGCGATCGTGGTGAGCGTGTACTGAACAACCTCCGCGAACGACTCCCGCTGCCGGGATTCGGTGACGTCCGCGCTCAGCCCGAGGGAGGCCAGCCGTCGCCGTTGAAGCTGCTTCAGCTCACGCCAGTGCATGGGCAGCCATTCGCCGAGTTGGACCATGCCCGGGTTGGCGAACGGGTGCACAGGCCAGATGCCGGCCCTCAGGAGTACCGGTGCCGTGGTCTCCAGCGAAAGCAAGGTCATCGAGTTGACGGCAGCGGGCGGGGCGACGCCCTCGTCGGCGAACTCCAGCGCGGCGCGTGCTCGGTCACCGATCCAGGGCAGGCCGTCGCTGATCTCACCCATGGACTTGTGTGGATACTCGGCCTGCGACAGGGCCACCATCTCGTCTCCGCCGAGCCCGGTCACGACCACACGTGCACCATGGCTGGCCAGCTCCTCGGTCAGCTTGGTGAACGGCAGGTGCAGAGGCTCCTCGTACGGGCTGATCATCTCGCCCCTGACCCGAGCGCACTCCGGCGACAACGGCGCGTACTCCACAGCGTCGATCAGGTGATCCGGCGCCGCGAACGGCAGCGCCTTGATGATCTCCGAGCGTCGGCGGGCCTGGTGGGCGCGTCCGGGGCCGGCGATCAGCAGAGCTGCGGTCGGGAAGCGGTACGGGTACCGCTCGGCGAGGCGGGTTCCCACGGTGCCGGAGTCGAACCCACCCGTGAGGTGCAACACCGTCTCCACGCGGTCGATCGGCCGCAGGTCAAGGGCATCGTCCATCGCCTCCACGAACGCCCCGAGAACGTTGGCATCAGGAGCCAGTTCACGCGGTCCACTGTGCAATACCGGCTCGGGGTAGTGCAGGTGGAGGTGACCGCCGTAGATCGCGGTCGCGCGCTCGGTCACGCGGTGGATGCCCCGGAAAACCGTCTCGGTGCTGTATCGGGGCCGGTAGATCAGCAGCCGCGCGACTTCACGAGGGCTGAGGCCACAGGCGTATTCAGCGAGGTCAGCCATGTCCCACGACCCGTGCAGGGTTGTGCGGTCGTGTGCGACGTAGAGCGGCGCGACACCTCCGGGACCCGCAGTGACACGGCACGGATCGCCCGGAGCCGTTTCCACGAGTACGTAGTCCGTGGGCCACTGCTCCACCAGAGTGCGAGTTCTGTCGAACTCAGCCGAGGTAACATCGCGGGGCGTCGGATCGCGCGTCTCCCGGCCGGCCACGCGCTCACGTACGACGAGAAGTGTGCGGACACCATCCGTGACGGCGAGGTGTTCCACCAAGGGGTGCTCATACGGGGCGATCTCACTCGTCCCGTCGGCAGTGACGTACCTGCGTCCGTTCCACGTCCATACCGTGCTGGCATATGGAGTGAGGCGTAGCTGGATCACGCGTGATCACCTTTCGGGTGGGCCCGAGGGGCGCGGCGATCGAGTCCCTCGGGCGTTGAGTCCGAACGACTCAGGTAGCGGTGGTGTCGTACGTCTTGGCACCGTCCGACGAACCCGAGACCTTCTTGTACTCGTGTGTCTCGGCCGGTGACTGAATCCGCCGCTGCGCCTTGGTCGTGAACAACGTCTCGAAGCGGCGAACACGCTTCGGCGGGGGCGTGAACTCCTCCACCTCTGTTCCTCCTTCAACTCCACTGATGCCGAGACCTTCCCGGCACGTCGTGCACGTGAGCTACCGGCAGGCGGGCCCGCAGACCCAGAGCCGGAACAGCAAGCCCCGATGACGCACATCGCCCAACACCTCGCCGTTCGCCCCGAGGTGCCGGGCGCAGCGTGCGCACTCAATGGCCATCTGCTGGCGGGGACGGAGGCGGGCGATGTCCGGGAGGGGCGGCGTCACCGTGGCCGGGATGCTCACTCGCCGCCCCTTACGACGAGTTCGGCCCAGACTTCCTTGCCCCAGGGGCGTCTGCCGGGGCCGCGCAGGTCGTAGCCCCAGCGGTCGGCAACCGCGTCGATGAGCAGCAGACCACGGCCCGACTCGTCCTCCGCACCGGCCGGTCTGAGCACCGGCAGACGCGACGGCGCACGGTCCACGACCCCGAGCCGTACGAGCGTGGCGCTCGGCCGGCCGACGATCAGCCGGATCGGACGGCAGTGGGTGTGCCTGACAGCGTTCGCGATCAGCTCGGTAGCGATCAGCTCGGCGGGGTCGGCAAGCGCGTCGAGACGCCATATCGCGAGGACGTCCCGGACGAGCTTGCGGCCGACCTCGGCGGTGGCCAGCTCACACGGCAGAGTCTGGCTGTAGGCGGGGTGGCCGACTGAGGCGGCCTTCACTGGCGTCTTGAGACTCGTCATGGGGTGGAGCCTTCGTGTTGTCTCCGGTGCCCGATCCGCCCTCGCGGGGGTCCGCAGGACGGGCAGGGCCGTCAACAGCCGCCCGTGCAGCGGAGCGCGATGGGCGACCAGTGACCAGACAACTCCCTTTCCAGGCAAGGCGATTAGGGTGATGGGGCAGCCACTCGACACAATGACCTAGGTCGATTTGACTGTCCCTTTACCTGGCGAGTTCGGTGACGTAAGAGCTACCGTGCGTGAATGACCAGCACACGCAACGCCGTTCTTGTGGCCTGGATGGCCGAACACGGCTACAGCTCCAACAGCCTTGCCGACGCTGTGAACAGTGCTGTGGAACGACTGACCGGCCGACCCGGTGGCCTCGACGGCTCATCGGTGCGGGACTGGAAGGCGGGCCGGGTCAAGTGGCCCAAATCGGCTACTCGCAAGGCACTTGAGGATGTGACAGGTCTGCCCGCCGTCGCTTTAGGGTTCGTGCCGCGGGGCCGGAGTTCGTCCACCCCGGCCCCACCACGGCAGGAGGACCTCGAAATGAAGCGCCGTACCCTCGTCGGCGGCATAGCGGCGGCTGCCGTCGTGGCCGCAGCCGCCCCCGGCACCGCATCATCGCGCCGGATTGGCATGAGCGACGTCGACCGTCTCCAGCAACGTTTCGCCGAGATCATCGCCAGCGACCAACGACACGGCGGACGACTCGGACTTGAGCACCTGGCCGCCGCCCTCGCTGACGAGGCGCTGAACCTTCAGAACGCGGGCAGCGCCACCCAGCGCGTACGCAGCAGCCTCTACGCGTCTGCGGCGGCGTTCCGCTCCTCGGCGATGTGGGCCGCTATCGACGGCCGCCGCTACGACAACGCCAAGACGCACATGCGAGAGGCCCAAGCCCTCGCCGAGATGTCCGGTGACCAGGCGATCAAGTTCCGCATCTGGAGCCATGCCGGGACCATGTACCGGCACTTGGGCCTCCCCGCCGACGCCCTCGCCGCAAACGACGTGGCCCGCAACCTCCATCTCACACGCCGAGACCCCCTGTTCGCCTGCCTGGGACATGCTCGTCAGGCCGCCACGCTGGGCCTCATCGGCGACGCCACCGGTGTACAGCACGCCCTCGGTCACGCTCAGGACGCACTCCAACGCTCCGACCCAGATCTCCCGCGACCGGTGTGGATGACCGGAGTCCGCGACGGATCAGAGCTGGAGACGCTCGCCCTCGCCGCGCACCTCCGCCTCGGAAACTTCGCCCAAGCCGAAGCTCACGCCCATCGAAGTCTGACAATGCTCCGCCCTCAGATGCGGCGCGACCACGCCATCAACACCGTCCGCCTCGCCGCCGCCCAACTCGGACAAGGCGATCTCGAACCCGCCCTCGCCACCGCTATGAAGGTCCCCGCCGACATCGCCGCCCAACACGCCCGGGTGACACGCATGCTGCAAGGGTTCAGTGCCGCATTGCACGCCACAGCACCAGACAGTGCCACCGCGCGGACCTGGACCGAGCATGTCGCCACCCGGAGAACCACCACATGACCATGGCACCCGCCACCAACCGCGCACATGCACCGCCCACGACTCCATCCGGGGCACCCCTCAACCCTCAACGCATACGCCGACGACGCGCCCCGCTCCTCCACCTGCCCAACTACGCGGTCACCGCGTTCGGCGAACGCCTGGACCGCCACGGCACCGAGCCAGGATTCACGGCCGTCCTCGCATACGCAGACGGCCATCCGGTCGGCTACGCCTACGGCAACACCATCGAGCACGGCGACCGCTATTGGCAGCGCACCAGCCCGACGCCGCCGAACAAGTACACCGAGCATCCGGCCGTGGCCCTGAAGGAGATCGGCGTTCGACCGGCCTGGCGAAAGACCGGCACCGCCCGTCGCATCCACGACACCCTCCTCGCCAACCGCGACGAGCCGTACGTCACGCTCATGGTCAACCCGGCCGCCGGGGACGGAAAGGTCCACGCGCTCTACCGGTCGTGGGGGTACGAGGACATCGGCGAGAGCCGGCCGTCACTGGCCTCGCCTGTGCTCACCGTGATGATCCGTGGCACCCGCTGACCGGCTCCGCCCATGAGCGGTTACCGGCCCTGTGCTCACCCGGCTCCAAAACGGTGTGCGAGCCGGCCGGCGGGGTCTCTACCCTCCTCGCATGGAGCTTCGTGAAGAACTTCCGGGGGACGGGCCGGCCGTGCGGGATGTTCACTCGCAGGCGTTCGGTGATCACGGGCTTGTCGTGGCCGACCTGGTCGACAGTCTGAGGGACACCATCACGGCCGGGGACGGACTTTCTCTGGTCGCCGAGCACGACGGGCATGTCGTCGGCCACGTCATGTTCACCCGGGGTCTGCTCGATGCCCCTCGGCGGCTGGTGGAAGTGCACGTCCTCAGTCCCCTGGCCGTGCTGCCCCAGCTCCACAAGCGCGGTATCGGCGCCGCCCTGGTCCGACACGGACTGGGCGTTCTCGCCGAGCGGGCCGTTCCCCTCGTCTTCCTGGAGGGCGATCCGGGCTATTACTCGCGTTTCGGGTTCGCGCCCGGTGGCGGCCTGGGCTTTCGAAAGCCCTCCCTGCGTATCCCGGACGACGCCTTCCAGGTCGTCAGGTTCCCGTCGTACGAGCCCTGGATGACGGGGACGCTGGTCTACGCGGAGCCGTTCTGGCGGCATGACGCGGTCGGCCTCCGCGACCCCGACGCATGACGGATAGTGAACTGCGGGTGCCGGACGGCACCGTGGTGTCACAGTGGGCGGCGCATGCAGGCCCGTGGCCATCGGTCCAGGCCGTGTGCCGCCTCGCGTTCGCGGATCTTCCGTAGGCCGGGAGTGAGTTCGCTGTCGTCCATGAGCTGAAAGCCGCAGCGTGCGTAGTAGGGGGCGTTCCAGGGGACCTGGGTGAACGTGGTGAGGGTCAGGGCGGGTGCCCCCTCGTTCGTGGCCTCGGTCGCCAGATGGTCCAGCAGCGACCGGCCGACACCGCGACGTGCGCTGTCCGGGTGCACCGAGACCTGCTCGACGTGGAGGTTGCCGTCGACGCGGTCGGCGATCAGATAGGCGACCGGGCAGTCGGCGTCGTCGACCGCGGCCCAGGCCAGCCCCGAGTGGTGGTAGCGGGCGAGTTCGTCGAGTGGGAGCGGCTCGTCCTCGGCGATCTCCAGCATGCCGATATCTCGGAAGCACTGTCCGGCGGCCCTCTCGATGTCCTGGAGGACGGGGAGTTCGTCCAGGTGTACGGCTCGGATGCGCATGGACGTATTCTCTACGGCTTCTCTACGGCTCGCCGGAGGGCGCCACCGATTACCGGTTGCTCTCTACGGCTCGCCGGAGGGCGCCACCGATTACCGGTTGCCTCGCGGTCGGGTCAGCCACAGGACCGCTGCCGTGTAGAGGGCGATGCCCGTCAGGTCGATGGCCACCACCTGCCACGTCGCGTCCGCGGCGGTTTCGTCGGTCGCGAGGCCGTCGACGGCTGCGGCGGCCGAGGCGAAGGCGAGGAGGTTGCTCACGGCGTGCAGGCCGATGGCCGCCTCCAGGCCGCCGGTGCGTACGGTCAGCCAGCCCGCGACCAAGCCGAACACGACCAGGTCGGCGAAGCCCCACGGCGTGCCCCAGCCGTGGGCGGCGCCGAACAGGACCGCCTGCGGCAGCAGCGCCCACCAGGGGGAGCGGAGGAAGGCGCCGGCCGCCTGGGTGAGCCAGCCCCGGAAGAGGTACTCCTCGGCGGCGGCCTGCAGCGGTACCAGGACGACCAGCATGGCGAGGGCCGGGCCGAAGACCTCCCAGCCCGCCCACCGGGGCGGCGGGGTGCCATGGTCGGGCAGCAGGAGCACCGCGCCGATGGACGCGGCGAAGATCGGGAGGGCCACCAGCACGCACAAGGCCAGTCGGCGCCAGCGCAGTTGGCCCGTCACGGAGGAGACCGTCCCGGCCGGGCGGCGGCCGATCCAGCGCACCGCGAGCAGCACGACCGGTATGGCGAGCGCGAGCCCCACCAGATCGACGGCGGTACCCGAGACGGGACCGAACTCGACGGTCCCGTCGGCGGCTTCGTCGTAACCCTTCGCGGTTCCGAGGGCGGAGGTGAGGGCGTAGAACACCGTCGCCACGACGAGATACACCACGCCCACGAACAGGGTGCCCACCACCGGCCGCCACCACCGGTGACCGGCCGAGAAGAGGGCCATGCGGTGGTAGGGGAGGGGGGTGGGTGGCTCGGGGACGGGCTGAGGGTTCGGGGTGGCGGGCGGTCCGGGGAGGGGTGCGGGCACAGCAGCGGCGAGATGCGGGGCGGGCGCCGGGGCGGCGGGCGGATTGGTCATGGTGGCAAGCCTCGTCGGCGGTCGGTGGCTTCACATCGATCGCCGGTACGAAGGGTGTCTCTACCGGAAGTTGGAGAGGCCGTCGCACCGGGCATCGGGGCCGTCGCACCGGGGGCGGGGCCGGGGCCGTGCCGTTCGGGGCCGTACTCCCTAAGCTCGTGCGGCGATGGAGACAATACGTAACTGGCTGCTTCCCGCTCTGCTTGCGGTCGGGCAGGTCGGCTGGCTGTGGGGCGGCGCCCGGGCCGCCGACATAGAGGTGCCCGGTGCGGCGGCACTCGTCGTCGTCCTGGCCGCCGTGGTCGCCGAGACGGTCGCGCTGGGGCGGCGGAGGCAGTCGCCGGTGTGGGCGCTGGGCTGGTCGCTCGGGGCTCTGGCGGTGGGGCAACTGGCCTGGCCCGACGGGTACTTGGGGCCGGGGGCCGTGGTCGCGGTGTATTCGGTGGCCGTGCGACGCCCCGTATCCGTGACCGTACGCGCGGTCGCCGCGACCGTGGGTGTCGAGTGGCTCCTCTCCCTCGTACAGGTCGGGCCGCGTCCCGAACTCGCCGCCGAGTGGGCGCTCGGCGCGCTCGTGTACGTCGTCTGCGCGGGGCTCGGCGAGGGCCGGCGGCAGTGGCTCAAGGGGCGGTCGCTCGCGGCGCGTCGGCTGGCCGGGGCGGAGGAGACCCGGCGGCGGGCGGGCGCCACCGAACGGCGGCGGCTGGAACGCGAACTGCACGATGTCAGCGCCCACCATCTGACGTCCGTCGTCATCACCGCCGACGCCGCCCTCCGACTCGGCGGCAAACGGCCCGAGTTGACGGCCGAGGCGCTGACGTTCGCCGAACGCACCGGCACCGAGACCCTGACGGCCCTGCGACGGCTCGTCGGGCTGCTGCGCGACGCCGACCGTCCCGACCCCCGGCCGATGACCGCCCGTATCGAGGAACTCATCGCCGGATTCGGCCGGTTGGGGCGCCCCATCGAGGCCGAACTCCCCGACGACCTCGCCGGTCCTGCGGCCGAGGCGGTCCACGGGATCGTCCGCGAGGCCCTGACGAACGCCCTGCGCTACGCCCCGGGCTCCGCCGCGCGCGTGCGCGTCCGGCGAGAGGACGGCCTCCTGGAACTAGGCGTCGAGAACGCCGCCCCGCGCGGCTCGGCACCGAACGGCGCGGGCGGCCTCGGCTCGGGACGCGGCGTCCGGGGGATGAGGGAGCGGGCGGCGGCCGTGGGCGGGGAACTGACCGCCGGCCCCGCGCCCGACGGCGGCTGGCGGGTACGGGCCACGCTGCCCGATGTCACCGGGCCGTGGGCGCCGCCCGAGGGTGCGGACCGGCGCGGCGCCCTGCGGGAGCAGCGGCTCGCCGACCCGGCGCTGGCCTTCGCCGCGACGGCCCTGCCCCTGGTGTTCGCCCTGATCACGGTCGAGGAGTGGACGGGCGCGCGCCTGCGCGGCGCGGTCCCCGGCCTGCTCGTCGTGGCCGCCCTGCTGACCGTCCACGCCCTGCCGCTGCTGTGGCGGCGACGGGCCCCGTGGGCGGCGCTCATCGGTGTGCTGGCCACATCGTGGCTGTGGCCGGTGGCGGTCGTCGCGGGAGCGGTGCCGGGGCGGATGTCCGAGTTCTTCGCCGGTGGGGCGGTCGCGGAACCGCTGGCGGTGTACGCGATGGCGGTCTACGGCCGGGGCGCCGCCCGCACCTGGCCCGCGTGCTGCGCGGCCACGGTCTCGCTGTCCGGGGCGCTCGTCGCCACGGCGGGCGCGGACGGCGAGCTGCTGGGCGAGCGCTCGGCCTGGTTCTTCGCCGTGGTGATGTTCGTGCCCCTGGCCATGGCGCTGGCCATCGTGTTCGTCGGCCTGTGGTGCGCCGGGCTCGCCGTACGACGCCGACGGCTGAACATCCTGGCCCGCGACGACTACGCGCTGGCCGGAGCCCTGTGGCACGCGGAACAGGCCGCCGACGCCGAACGCCACCGCCTGGCGGCCAGGTTGCAGGACGCCGTACTGCACCGCACGAGGGCACTCGTCGAACGGGCCCGGCAGGGACGACTGGAGGAGGTCGCCACCGACGCCCGCTCGGCCCTGGCCGCCATGCGCGAACTCCTGCACGGTTTGGAGGAGTCGACACCCGACAAGGCCACCGAGGAGGAGAAGGGCAGCAAGGGAGCAGACCTGTCAGTCACGACGCCGGGCTCTCCAAGGAACGGAACGCCGTCGAGCGGATGATCAACAAGCTAGTCGGTACACGAGGGCCAGTGGTCCATCGCCCACTCCCGCCAGCCCGGCCAGCCCGTCGGTGGGGTGGGAAGCTCGTCGTCGTCCAGTTCGGCGGCGTCGGGCGTCTGGAACTGCTCCCGCCACCGGTCCACGTCGGCCTCGCTCATCGGAAACGTCTGATGCGGTGTCGTCGCCTGGCGGTGCGCGATGCGGGTGAGTTGGACGTCCTTGTCCACGGGCACGTAGACCACCTGGCATGCGGCTCCGGCCGAGCGTGCCAGCCAGCGCAGTGCCGACCGTTCGTCGCGGGCCCAGAGGCCGTAGTCGAGGACGACGCTGGTTCCCAGCCGTAGCGCCTGCAGGGCGAGCGAGATGAGCCGCCCTTCGAGCACCCACCGCTTGCCGTCGGCCATCGAATCGCCGAACAGCGGGATCATCCAGTGATCGGGGGTCAGCCGCAGCGCCCGGTGCGTTGCGGCGAGCTCTTCGGCCCGGGTGGTTTTCCCGGCTCCGGGGAGCCCGACCATCAGGAACAGGGTGGCGGCGCGCGGGTCCTGCGGGACGTCGGGCCCGGCCGCGTGCCCGGCTGGGAATGGGTGCTCGTACGGTGAATCGAAACGCTGCGGCTGGGACATGGCTCCCCTGATCAGGCAGGACGGCCCGGCAGCACAGCGATGAGCGGGTGACTGCCGGCAGGACACTGATCCGGCGGTACGTCTCGGCATTGCCCCCGGCAGGGGGCAGCGATGAGGCCGCGGTTACGGCAGCCTCGGGTACCGCCGCTGAGTGGCGGTACGCGTGGTCATGGCAGCGCAGCAGCACATGCCTTCACCGTAGCCGACGACGATGACGGCGTCGGCTACGGATACGGCATCGGCATCGGCATCGGCATCGGCATCGGCATCGGCATCGGCATCATGAGGGAAGCCCGTCACCGCTGTGGACGGTGCCCGCCGGCGTACGGCCGACGGCACCGTCGTCAACAACGCCGGGCGACGGCCGCTCACGGCCGATACGCCGCCCGGTTGTGGTAGTAGACCTTCCCCGCGGCCAGCTTCGTCGGGGCGAAGAGCTGGTCGACGGTGACGAAGTGGTAGCCCTTCGCCTTGAGGGCCTTGATGATGCCGGGGACGGCGTTGACCGTCGTCTTGTGGATGTCGTGCATGAGGACGACGTCACCCGGCCTGGTCTGGGTGTTGACGGTCCTGATGAGGCGGGCCGTGTCGCGGTACTTCCAGTCGAGGGTGTCGACGCTCCAGTGCACCAGCGGCCGCCCCGCCGCGCTGCGGACCGCCGCGTTGTGGGCGCCGTAGGGGGCGCGGACGGTGGTCGGCTTCTTGCCGGTCGCCTTCTTGATCGCCTCGTCCGTCCGCGAGAACTGCGACTTGATCTTCGCGCTGCTCAGCTTGGTCAGATCGGCGTGGTCCCAGCTGTGGTTGCCTATCTGGTGGCCGGCGGCCGCCGCGTTCTTCACCGTCGACGGGTAGCGCTGGACGTTCGTGCCGACGGCGTAGAACGTCACTCTGACGTTCTGCTCCTTCAGGATGCGCAGCAGCCGCTGGGTGTCGGCGACCGGCCCGTCGTCGAAGGTGAGGGCGACGCACTTCACCTTGCGGCAGTCGACGGCCTTGGGCGCGGCGGCGGCGGTGGTGGCGGTACCGATCAATGTGGTGCCGACCAGCGCGGTGCCGCACAGGGCGGCGACGGTGGCCGAGGGAACGAGGCGTCGTTGCATTCGATCCTCCAGGCAAGGCGAACTGCCCTTGTGGGCAATGGACTTGCCTGTAAGACGAACGTCGAGCGCGCTTGGATGCTCGGGCTTTCCGGCAATTCTGTACGTTTTTCCGGAAGATCCGATACCGCCTGAGCCGCCCCTAAGGTCGGGCGATCACCTATGGTCAGGCGATATGATGAACAGTGGTTGCGGTGAAAATTAGGTAAGCCTTACCATGCTCAATCGCACCACTCAGGGTCTGGACCGTGGGACCGGTCCACCCGCGCGGCGAGCGCTCCACCGACGCAGCCTGGCCGTCCTCCCCCAGTGCCTCAAGGCCGTGCCAGCGCCTTGAGGGCCTGGGAGGTACCCCCAAGCCGGAACACCCTGCTCATAGGACGCGCACTTGAACCGCTCCCCCCTCGGGCTGTACGACCCTGCCCTCGACCACAGCGACTGCGGTGTCGGTTTCATCACCCGTCTCGACGGAACGCCGAGCCACGACGTCATCCGCAAGGGCCATGAAGCGCTCTGCGCCATCCCGCACCGGGGCGGCGCGTCCGCCGAGGGCGTCGGTGACGGCGCCGGTGTCAGCGTCGACCTGTCGGTGGAGTTCTTCGGCGCGATCACCGGGGAGAGCCTTCGGGCCGGGCACTTCGGCGTCGCCAACTGTTTCGTGCCCACCGACGCCGGGCGCCGCGAGGACGCCATCGCCCTCGTCGGGCGCTCCCTCGCCGACCAGGGCTTCGAGACCCTGCTCGTCCGTGACGTCCCCGTCGACCACTCCGTCGCCCGCCCCGCCGCCGAGCAGTACCAACTCCCCATCGTGCAGTGGGTGTTCCGCGCCCCGGAGGGCTGGGAGCGCGCCGAGGTCGACTCCGCCGCCAACCGCGCCCTGCTCGCCGTCGAGGCCGTCGCCTACGCCGACACCGACACATACGCCGGGCTGTACCCGCTCTCCCTGAGCGCGCGCACCCAGGTGCTCAAGGGGCGGCTGAACTCCGGCGAGGTCATCGGATTCTTCCGCGACCTCACCGACCCCCGGCACTCGGTCCGCTCGCTCTACTTCCACACCCGGTTCTCCACCAACACCGAGCCGCACCCCACCATGGCCCAGCCCTTCCGGCTCATGGCCCACAACGGTGAGCTGAACACGGACAGGAAGAACCGGCTCAGCGACGAAGCCCTCGCGCGGGCGCGCACGCGCAGCATCGTGCGGCCGCCGGGGCAGTCCGACTCCAGCCGGCTCGACCAGACCCTCCAGAGCCGGGTCTTCGACGACGGCCTGGACATCGTCGAGGCCGTCGTCACCCTGATGCCGCCCGCCTGGGAGAACGACCGCACCCTCCCCGACCCCGTCCGCGACATGCTGGAGTACTTCTCCCTCTACGAGGAGAAGAACGACGGGCCCGCCGCCGTCATCTTCAGCGACGGTGACGTCGTCGGCGCCCGCCTCGACCGGCTCGGGCTGCGTCCGCTGCGTACCGTCGAGACCGCCGAGTATCTGATCGTGGCCTCGGAGGCCGGACAGGTCGCCTTCCCGGACGACGAGGTCGTGCACCGGGGCCGTATCGAGGCCGGCGGCATGCTCGTCGTCGATCACCGCAGCGGTCGTACGATGCGGACGCGGGACGTGCTCGACGCCCTCGCCGCGCGCCGGCCGTACAGCGAGCTGCTCGCCGCCGCGCGGATCAACCTCGACGATCTCCCCGCCCCCGACTACTACCGCGGCACCACGACCCTCGGCTACGACGGCGACCTCTCCCTCGCCGGGCGCTATGTGGCGTACTCGCTGAACCAGGAGAGCTTCCGGTTCATGCTGGACCCGATGCTCGCCAGCGGGTCCGAGCGGATCTCCGCGATGGGCTACGGCAACGCCATCAACGCGCTCAGCGACACCGAGGGCGGCATGGCGAAGTACTTCTCGCAGCGGTTCGCGCAGGTCACCAACCCTCCGCTGGACAGCATCCGCGAGGCCGACGGCATGAGCATGCGGGTCGCCCTCGGCCCCAAGCCCGACGGCACCCACGACACCAACGGCCGCCAGCTCGTCGTGTCCTCGCCCGTGCTCGGCCACCTCGACATGGTGCGGCTGCGGGACCAGCGGATCGTGCCGCTGGAACGGTTCGCCATGCTCTACGAGCCGGTCGCCGGGGACAGCGCCGCCAACGCCGACGCGCTGCGGGCCGCCGTCACGACGCTCTGCGACGACGTCGAGCGGTTCGCCGCCGAACGCGGCGGTATCGCACTCCTCACGGACCGGGCGGTCTCCTCCACCCGCGCCCCGCTGCCCGTGATCCTCGCCGTCGCCGCCGTCAACCAGCGGCTCATCGAGACCGGGCTGCGGCTGCGGGTCTCGCTGGTGGTGGAGAGCGGGCAGCTCGCCCACTCCCACCACGTCGCGACCGCCCTCGGCTTCGGCGCCTCCGCCGTCTACAGCCTCAGTGCCCGGCTGCGCGCCGAGGAGAAGTACCCGAGCGCGCCCGCCCCCGCCGGGGAGATCACCGAGACCGACCGGGCGCTGGCCAAGTTCCGCAAGGCCGCCGAGAAGGCCCTCGCCAAGACCATGGGCCGCGTCGGGCTGTGCACCGCCGAGAGCTACATCGGCGGCGAGTTCTTCGAACCGAACTACCTCGACACCCGCGACGACATCTTCGCGCGGGCCTTCCCGCACATGGACGCCCCGGTCGGCGGCGTCGGCTTCGCCCGGATCGCGCAGGCCGCGACGGACTGGCACGCGCGGGCCCGCACGGTCGAGACCGAGCAGCAGATTCCGCTGCTGGGGCTGTTCAAGGAGCGGTCGGACGGGGCCGGGCACTCGTTCGGTGTCACGGCCGTACGCGGCTTCGGCGGGATGACGGAGGAGAAGGCGGAGTTCGGCAAGGAGGGCGACTCCGACGCGCTGCGCCTGCTCACCCTCGGCCAGCTCGACGACGCCTTCGGCATCACCGACGCCGCCTACCGCAACACCGGCTACGACGCCCTCAGCGACGCCGAGATCGACGCGTTCCGGATCACTCCCGGGTACCGCGCCTTCCTGCGGACCACCCACGAGGAGCGGTCGCGCCGCCCCTCCGCGCTGCGGGACGTGCTGGCGCTGCCCGCCGATGTCACCGGGCTGCGCACGGCGGAGGACTTCGCCCGTGAGCTGGGGCGATTCTCGACGGACGGCAACACCAGCGTCACGGCCCGGGGCGTCGTCGTAACCGCCCTGGAGGAGGGCACGGTCCGCCTCCGCCTCACCTCGCCCGGCCACGACAGCACCGGCGGCCCCCGCCCCTACGACGGCCCCGACGCCGCCGACCGCCACACCGCCCTCGGCGACGGCCTCGCCCTCGCGCACCCCGGCGAGGTCGAGACGACCGAAGCGGGCCCCGACGGAGTGACCGTGACCGCCACCGGCACGGCAGCCCGTCTCCTCGCCCTCCTCTCCCGCGCCCCCGACAGCGTCCCGCTGGACGAGGTGCAGCCCGCGCACGAGATCACCCCGACCCTCGCCTCCGGCGCGATGAGCCACGGCGCGCTCGTCGCCACCGCGCACGAGGCCGTGGCGCACGGCACCAACATGGTCGGCGGGATGTCGAACAGCGGTGAGGGCGGCGAGCACCACACCCGGTACGGCACGATTCGCGGCTCCCGGATCAAGCAGTTCGCGTCGGGCCGGTTCGGGATCTGGGCGGGCTATCTCGCCGACCCGATGCTCCAGGAACTGGAGATCAAGATCGGGCAGGGCGCCAAGCCCGGCGAGGGCGGTCAGCTGCCCGCGCCCAAGGTGACCGTCGACATCGCCGCCGCGCGTGGCGGCACCCCCGGCATCGAGCTGATCTCCCCTCCCCCGCACCACGACACGTACTCCATCGAGGACCTCGCCCAGCTCATCCACGACTGCAAGGCCGCCCGCGTCCGGGTGATCGTCAAGCTGGTGTCCTCGGAGGGCATCGGCACCATCGCGGTCGGGGTCGCCAAGGCGGGCGCGGACGTCATCAACGTCGCCGGGAACACCGGCGGCACGGGCGCCGCCGCCGTCACCAGCCTCAAGTACGCGGGCCGCTCGGCGGAGATCGGTGTCGCCGAGGTGCACCAGGCCCTCGTCGCCAACGGGCTCCGCCAGAAGGTCGTGCTGCGCTGCTCCGGCGCCCACCAGACCGGCGGCGACGTCGTCACCTCGGCGCTGCTCGGCGCGGACAGCTTCGAGTTCGGTACGACGGCCCTGATGATGCTCGGCTGCGTCATGGCGAAGAACTGCAACGTGAAGTGCCCCGCCGGGCTCACCACCAACCCCGAGGTCTTCGAGGGCGACCCGCGCGCCCTCGCCCAGTACCTCCTCAACATCGCCCACGACGTACGGCAGATCCTCGCCCGCCTCGGCCTGCGCTCGCTGCGCGAGGCCCGGGGCCGTACGGATCTGCTGCAGCTCCTCGACCACCCGGCGGGCGTCGGCCGCCTCGACGTCCGCCGCCTCCTCGCGCACGTGCCCGAGAAGATCGTCGAGAACCCGCAGTACCTGGAGAAGGACTTCACCACCGACGACGCCCTGATCGAGCGGGTCCGCGCGGCACTGATCGACCGCCGCGAGCCGACCCTCCTCGTCGAGGGCATCCACCTCGGCAACAGCGACAAGTCGGTCGGCGGCCAGCTCGGCATCGACGTGGAACGCCTCCTCAACCACGAGATCGACTCCCTGGACGTTTCCGCCGTCCCCGCCGTCGTGGTGGACGACCGCGGCCGTCGCCGTCTCGCCGACGGCGCCGTCCGTATCCGCACCACCGGCTCGGCCGGACAGTCGTACGGCGTCTTCTGCAACGACGGCATCGCCCTCGAACACACCGGCACCGCCAACGACGGCGTCGGCAAGAGCCAGAGCGGCGGCCGGATCGTCGTCCGCGCCCCCGGCGGCGGCAGCGCCGAGCGCGGCGGGAACGTCCTCATCGGCAACTTCGCGCTGTTCGGCGCGACGGGCGGCCGTACGTTCGTGCAGGGCGAGGCCGGTGACCGGTTCGCCGTACGGAACTCCGGCGCCACGGCGGTCGTCGAGGGCGTCGGCGACTTCGGCTGCGAGTACATGACCGGCGGTACGGTCCTGAACCTGGGCGGCTTCGGCAAGGGCCTCGGCAACGGCATGAGCGGCGGTTTCCTCTACCAGTACGACCCCTCGGGCGAGCTGCCCGGCCGGGTCAGCGCCGACTCGCTCCTCGTCTTCCCGGTGACCGACACCGCGCACGGCGACTTCCACGAGGAGGCCGTACGACTGCTGCTGACCTGGCACGTCGAGGCCACCGGATCACCGCTCGCGGCCCGGCTGCTGGAGGACTGGGAGAGCGAGCGGGAGTACGTGTACTGCGGGATGCCCCGGGCGCTGCTGCTGTACCAGGACTCCACCGAGATCCTGGCCGCGGCCACCCGCTCCGAGCTGCTGGACGAGCTGGCGACCTCCCTCGCCTCCGACAAGCTGCGCGCGTTCAAGGTCGACTACCGCGACCGCCGTACCGTGCTCGGCGGCCGGGCCCCCGCCTTCGGCGACCAGGGCAGTGACGACATGTTCTCGCTGCTGTCGTCGTACACGGTCCTCGGCGCCGCCCAGGACCTCGCGCTCCAGCGGGTGCCGGGGGCGACCGGCCCGCATGACCCCCGGGTCGCCGAGGCCGTACGCCATCTGATCCTCACCGAGGACTTCTCCGTCAAGCAGCGCGTCGTGAAGTATCTGCGCGGCACGCTGGACCGCTTCGACGACGAGGAACTGGCGACGCTCATCGCGATCAAGCGCCTCGACGACTACAAGAGCGCGCTCCGCCAGCGCAACAACCTCAGCGTGGACGCCCCCGGCACCTACGGCTGGATACTCCACCAGACCATCAAGAACGCCGGCCGCGCCCGCGCCGCCCGCTTCGACGAACTGCTCGCCACGGCCGCGCTCGACGACCTCGCCGACATCGCGGCCCGCCACAGCCACATCCCGCAGACCCCCACCGAGGCGGTGACCAGGTGACCCTCATGCCCTCCACCGGCTCCCAGACCGGCGCCCTCACGACCCCCGCGCCCCTGAATGCGCCCCCGGCTCCCCCGACCGGGGCGCTCATCCCGGCGGACGCGCCGTTCTCCGCCCAGCAGGAGGCCTGGCTCGCCGGGTTCATCGCCGGGATCGCGGCGGCGGGGCGGCGGAGCGCGGCGGCGGGTGACGCGCCCGCCGCGACGATCGACGTCCTGTTCGGCACCCAGACCGGCAACTCCGAGTTCCTGGCCGGTGAACTCGTCGCCGGGGCCCGCGCCCACGGCCTCGGCGGCCGGGCCACCGCGCTGGACGCCGTCACCCCCGAGGCGCTGGCCGCGATGTCCCACGTCCTCGTCGTCACCTCGACGTACGGCGAGGGCGAGATGCCCGACAACGCCGGGCTCTTCTGGGAGGCGCTCCAGTCGGACACCGCCCCCCGCCTGGAGGGCCTGGCCTACGCGGTCCTCGGCCTCGGCGACCGCGGCTACGACGACTTCTGCCAGGCCGCGAAGCTCATCGACACCCGCCTGGAACAGCTGGGCGCGACCCGGCTGCACGACCGCGTGGACTGCGACGTCGACTTCGAGGAACCGGCGGCGGAGTGGTCGACGGCGGTCCTGGACCAGCTGGCCGCGGAGACGGGCGCGACGGCGGCGACGGCGGGCAGCACGGCCACCGGAACCAGCGCTACGGGCACGCCCTCCCGCACCCGCTCCCCCTGGAACAAGCGCAACCCCTACCCCTCCCCCCTCGTCGTGAACCGGCTCCTCTCCTCCCCGGGCAGCGCGAAGGAGATCCGGCACTACGAGTTCGCCCTCGGCGACAGCGGCATCACCTACGAGGCGGGCGACGCGCTGGCCGTCGTACCGGTGAACGACGACGCGCTCGTCGGCTCGCTGCTGGAGCATCTGGGCGCGAGCGGCGATGAGGAGATCGACGGCCGCCCCCTCGCCGAAGTGCTCCGCACCGAACGCGAGATCCGCACCCCGTCCAAGGACCTGATCGCCGACCTCGTGGAGCGCGCCCCGACGAGCGAACTGGCGTCGGTCGTCGCCCACGGCGACCGCTCCGACCTGGACTCCTGGCTGTGGGGCCGCGACGTACTGGACCTCCTGCGGGACGCCGGGACGGCCGCGCCCGGCCTCACCGACCTCCTCCCCTTCCTCCGCCCGCTCCAGGCCCGCCAGTACTCCATCTCCTCCAGCCCCCTCGCCCACCAGGACCGCATCCACCTCACCGTCGCGTCCGTCCGCTACGGCAGCGCCGACCTGCGGACGTACGAGGGCGTGGCATCGACGTACCTCGCGGACCGGGTCGCCGACAACGCACCGGTGGGCGTATACGTCCAGCCGAACGCGGCCTTCGGTGTCCCGGCGGACGACGACGCCCCGATGGTGATGATCGGCCCCGGCACGGGCATCGCCCCCTTCCGCGGCTTCCTCCACGAGCGGGCCGCGCGAGGCGCCACCGGCCGCAACTGGCTGTTCTTCGGCGACCAGCACCGCGCGACGGACTTCGTCTACGAGGACGAGCTGGCCGAGCTGCGCAAGAGCGGTGTCCTCACCGAACTCGACCTGGCCTTCTCCCGCGACCAGGCCGAGAAGATCTACGTCCAGACCCGGATGCGGGAGCGTTCGCGCGAGCTGTACGCGTGGCTGGAGGAGGGCGCCCACCTCTACGTCTGCGGCGACGCCTCCCGCATGGCGAAGGACGTCGAGACGGCCCTGCTGTCCGTCATCGCCGAACAGCGCGGACGCGGTGACGACGACGCGGCCGAGTACCTCGCGGACCTGCGCCGGACGAAGCGCTACGTACGGGACGTGTACTGAGCATGACGCCCCACGATCCTCGCGACGCCGACGCCGACGCCGACGCCGACGGCGGTTGCGCTTTCGAGGACTGCTGTGGGCGGCGGGGAGGGGGCAGGCGCAGCGCGCGGCTGATAGACGCGCGGATGCCGGAGCTGGCGCGCTGTCTGACCCTCTTCCAGTACGTCCAGGCGGTCACCGGAGGCCCGGTCGCGAGGATCGAACAGGTCGGCGGCTACGCGGTACCGACCCTGCGCGGCGAAGCGTTCACCGTCCACCCGGACTCGATCGCCCTGCGGCTCGACCCCACCGGCGTCACCTCGGCGGTACTCACCCGGGACGAGCCCACGGGCGCGGTCACGGTACGCCTGCTCCACGCGGACGGCCGTACGGCCCACCGGGGCCGACTGCTCTCCGAGGGCGACCGCGTGCTGGCCGGGCTGGTGGCCCCTGTTGGAGCAGGGGCGCTGGCGGGGGCGGGGACCGCGCTGCCGTACAGGGCGACCGAGGTACCGGCGTGGGAGGCGCCGACGTCGGAGGAGCCGGCGTGGGAGAACGGCGACCAGCTCGCCCACCTCGACGCGATCCTCACGGAGGGCAGGTCGCCCCGGCGCCGCAACGCGTTCGACGGCCACCGGGCCGGTGATCGCCCGATCGACATCGACGCCCTCCCCACCCTCCTCGACCACGTCCGCTCCGCCGAACTCCCCATCGGCGTCGCGGTGTTCGCCCCATCGGCGATGCAGGCGTGCACCGGCCGCGTACACGTCACGGACCGGACCGTCGACGGCCGGGTGTTCGCGGCGATCGGCCAGACCGCCTCGGTGGAGTTCGACCTCACCGGCATACGCTCCTGCCACCTCGTCCACTCCCCAGCCGCCCACGGCCCGACCGCGGCCCTCGAACTCGACGACGAGAACGGCCACTGCGTCGCGGTCATCACCCAACTCGGCATCGTCGGCGAGAGCGCGCACGAGGCGTGGGAAGACCTCATGGCATCACTGCCGGACGGGCGCCGCTAATTCCCAGCGGCCGTCAGCGACAACCCATACGATCCCCCTCGCCGCCCGCACACCAGTGCGCATCACGGTGCGCATGAGCCAATGTGCGGGGCATCCAAACGGGAGGGATCACTCGACCATGTCCACGTCCGTCTCCACACCCACGCCCACGCCCTTAAGCGCCAGATCGCGCGCCGTACTCGCCTCTCTGGGCACCCTCGCCCTGGCGCTCACCGCCGCGGCGCCCGCGAGCGCGGCCGACGGAACGCCCACCACTCCCACCCAACTCTTCAACGGCCACCGGCACTGCTCGACCGACGCGGAGCGGCCCTCGTACCGCTGGGCGGGCGAGGGGCTGGTCGTCGAGGGCATCCCGGGGACCACCGACGCCTCCGACACCTCGCTGCTCGGCATTGGCTACCAGGTGTGGCCGGTCGCCGACCCGGCGCAGATCACGACCGTCGGCCGCGACAACGTCAGGCCCGGCTACGAGGCCCCGGCCACGCTGCCGGCCGCCGCGCTCGCCGACGGACAGACCTACGCCTGGCAGGCGCGGACGGTGGCGGGTGACGCGGCCTCGGACTGGTCGGCCCCCTGCTACGTCACCATCGACAACACCCGCCCGGCGAAGGCGCCCACCATCACCTCGCCGAACTATCCGCAGGACGGCTGGGTGGAGGGCGGTGAGCCGGTGACGTTCGAGCTGAGCGCGAACGGTGCCGCCGACGTCGAGGGCTTCGAGTTCACCTGGCAGCAGGACTTCCCCGTCATCGGCACGAGCATCGGCGACTACGGCGTTCCGCAGCCCGTCGACCCGTACGACAGCACGCGCTACCGAAAGCGGGCCGACGCGCTCGGCGGTTCGGCCACGCTCAGCCTGATCCCGCCGACCGGCTCCGGTCCGATGACCCTGTGGGTGCGCGGCCTGGACCGGGCGTACAACACCTCGGCGATCACCAGTTACTCGTTCCGCGTCAGCTCCACGGCGCCCACGGTCACCCCGGCCGTCCCGTCGCCCGAGTTCGGCGAGCCGACCGAGTTCACACTGCGGCCCCACGCCGGGCTGCAGTCGAAGAGCCCCGTCGTCGGCTACTCCGTACGGACCGTCGGCGGCCAGAACGACCGGACCGTGGAGGTCGAGGCGGCGGCCGACGGCACGGCGGAGGTCGAACTCACGCTGGACGGCATCCACGGTGAGTCCGTGTATGTGACCAGCAGGAGCGCCAACGGCTGGGTCAGCGACGCGGGTTCCTGGTACATCGGCTACGACACCACCCCGACCGTCACCTCGGAGGTCTACCCGGAGAACGGTTCGGGCGGCGGCGCGGGCGTACCCGGCACCTTCGCGCTCACTCCGAAGGTGCAGAACGTCGTGAGCTACACCTACTCCTTCGACAGCGGCCCCGAGACCACGATCCCCGCGAACGCCGACCACGGGGCGAGCATCGACTGGACCCCGCCGACGGACGGCTTCCACTACCTCTCGGTCTACGCGACGACCGCCTCCGGCATCCAACTGGCGCCCTACGACTACTTCTTCGACGTCGGCTGACACCGGGGCGGCCGGCAGGGACTTCGGTTACGAGAACAGCAGGCGCCAGGTCAGGGGGCCCGGAGTGCCGTCGGCGTCGCCGCGCAGTTCCTTGCGGGACTTCTGGAAGTCGCGGACGTTGAGGCGGTCGGCCTCGCCCCAGGTCTTGCTGGGGCCCACCTTGTAGTGGTCGCCGAAGCCGCGCTTGACCAGTTGCTTGCCCAGCTGGAGGACGTACGCGTTCGAGGCGCCGGCGGTGAAGTGCTTGCGGCCCGGGAAGGCGGGGGGCTTGGGCTTGGCGGGGGGCGTCGTCTCGGGCTTGTCGTCGTCGAGGTCGAGGTCCAGCTCGGTCCTCGCGTACTTCAGGACACGCGCGAAGTCGACCGCGCCCGGGTCGCCGTGGGTGTTCTCGGGGACGTGCATATGACCGCAGACCCCCTTGAAGTCCGTCCACCGCGCCCCCGTCAGCCGCTGGCCGCCACCATTGCCGTACGAACTCGGGTACGCGGGCCAGGACTTGGGGCCGGTCAGCGGTACGCCGTGCTCCTCGTGCATCCAGGCGAGGAAGCGGGCGATACCGCGCAACGCCCAGTCGGGGGCGTCCGGCCAGTACACGTGCGACCTGCCCGACGCCTTCCACCTGGTGTGGGTCTTCGGGTCGCAGGTGCCGACCAGTTCGACCTGGCAGACGTTCATCGTGTTCGTCTCGACACCGCCGCGCAGATTGACCAGCGCGCGGGCGGAGGTCTCGATGTCGAAGTGCTGGTACCACCTCAGCTTCTTGGCGGCGAGGTCGGGGACCGCCGTCAGGTTGGGGGCCGAGGTGCCGCCGCCGTAGTCGGGCAGGCTCGGGCCTTCCGTGGTGTGCAGGACGACTACGTTGACCTGCATCGGGTCGCCGCCGAAGTCGTCCTGGTACCAGTTCGCCCGGCTGGCTCCGGGGAAACGCTGGGGGCCGGTCTTGGTGCTCATCACAGACTCCTGGGGTGGGTGTGTCCGGTGTGTCCGGTGTGTCCGGGGGAGAGGGAAGGGCCCGCCGCCCGTAGATGCCGGGCCAGTCGGGCCGGGTCGACGTCGTCCCGGCGGGCCAGCGCACGGGCGAGGGCGGCGTGCCGCAGCTGCCGTGCGGAGGGGGTCTGGGTGCTCAGCACCACGTCACGCGGGAGTTCGGGGAGGCGGTAGCGACCGATGTCGGTGCCGCTGCCGATGTCGGTGGCGCTGCCGATGTCGGTGGCGCTGCCGATGTCGGTGGTGGTGGTGGTGGCGGTGTCCGTGTCCCACACGAGGATGCGGGCGGTCACGGCGGCGTCGATCAGGGGGAGGAGTTCGTCGGGGGCCAGGTCCTGGACCTCGGCCAGCAGTTCCACGTCCAGCCACGCGCCGTCGGCGGCGGCGTACGCGAGCATCGTGCGGGCCGGGTCGGGCAGTTCGACGAGGCGGGCGTGGAGGAGGTTGCGTACGGCGGCCGGTATGCGTGCCTCGGGGCCGGTGCGCCTCTCGGGCGGCAGCTTGAGCAGTTCGGCCAGCGCGAACGGGTGGCCCTCGGCCCGGCGGTGCAGCGCGGTCGCCTGCCCCGCCGCCCGCTGAGGCGTGGCCTCCTCGCCGTGCGCCACCAGCAGCTGGGCCACGTCGGCGGCGGTCAGCGGTTCCAGGGTCAGCCAGGCCGTGTCGAGCAGGGCGAGGTCGGCGAGGAGCATGCTGGTCGCCGGGTTGTCGAAGTCGCCGCGCAGGGTGCACACGAACACGACGGGGCCCTCACGGAGTACCTTCGCGAGCCGCCGCAGCAGCCGGTGGAAGCCCTGCGGTGCCTGGTCGAGATCGTCGACGACGACCAGCGTAGGCGCCTGGGTCAGCTCGTGGACGACCGTGGCGAGGGGGTCCTTCTGCGCCACCTCGTCCTCGGCGGAGTCCTTGCCGTCCTGCCGCAGCGCGTCGAGGAGCTGCACGGTGGGGCAGGTCTGGGAGATACCCCGGTTGCCGCTGAGCGCCTGACCGGCCCGGGTACGGGCGACCGTGAACCCGGCCGCCGCCGCCCGCGCCGACACCTCCTCCGCCAGCCGCGTCTTGCCGAACCCCTGCTCCCCGCCGACCACCGCCCACCGGGGCCGCCCGGCCGTCGCGGCCGACAACAGCGCGGCGAGCTGGGCCATCTCCCGGCCCCGGCCGACGAGGGGGGTGACGTCGACGGGGTCGAGGCCGAGGTTGTGGTTGACGTTGTGGTTACGGCTGTGGATGTGGTCAGGGCCGGGCGTGGGGTACGGGGATACGTCCCCGGCGCCGAGGCCGTGGCGCGGCGACAGCGCACCGCCGGACACCGCCCCGCCGGACACCGCCCCGCCGGACTCCACAGTGCCGAACCCGCCCGCGCCCGACACCGCCGTACCCGGCGACATGACCGTACCCGGCGCCCCGACCGTACCCGGCGGCACAGCCATACCCGGCGCCAGAGCCACCCCCGGTGAAACCACCGCACCCGGCGCCACAGCGGCACCCGGCGACACGGCGCCCCCGCCCGGCATCGCCGCCAGCGCGGCCGAAGCCGACGGGCGCGGTGTGCCGAGGACGACGACGTCGTGCCGGAGGATCGCGGTGTGCAGGTCCCGCAGTTGGGGGCTCGGGTCGAGGCCCAGTTCGGTGGCCAGCATGTCGCGGAACCGCTCGTACTGCCGCAGCGCCTCCACCGGCCGCCCGGCCGCGTACAGCGCCCGCATCAGCAGCGCCCACGACGTCTCGCGCAGCGGCTCCTTCAGGACGAGGTCGTCGGCGACGTCGATGGCCAGTTCCGTCTCGCCCTGCTGGACGAGGATCGCGGCCCGTAGCTCCCGGGCGTCCTGGAGGATGCCGTCGAGGCGGGTGCGTTCCCGGATCGCGAAGGCGTGCTCGGTGGCTTCGGCGAGGGCCTCGCCTCGCCACAGCGCGAGCGCCGCGTCGATCTCCTGGCGGGCGGTGGACAGGTGCCGTTGCCGCAGGGCCTCGCGGGCGCGGCCCACGGACTCCTCGAAGCGGGTCGCGTCCCGTGCCTCGCGCGGCACCTTCAGGGCGTACCCGGCGGGGCCGCTGACCAGCATGTTCGACCGGCCCTGGAGGTCGGGGTCGAGCACCGCGCGCAACCGGCTGATGTGGGCGCGTACGGAGGAGGCGGCGCCCGTCGGGCGGTCTGTCGGCCACAGGTCGCGGCAGAGCGTGTGCTGCGAGACGGGTCGGCCGTCCTCGATGAGCAGCCGGACCAGCAGCAACCGTCGCTGCCGGGGGCCCAGTTCGAGGGCGTCCTCGCCCCTGTGCACCTCGACGGGGCCGAGCACCCCGAAACGCATTTCGGGTCCGAGACGTGAGTTCACCGGGTGGGCCCTCCTGGGTGGCGCAGCGTACGAAGGGCGTCGCCGAACACGGCATCGGGGCACGCAGGGTACGCGTCTGA
This sequence comes from Streptomyces sp. NPDC002643, assembly GCF_053592555.1. Lineage (NCBI taxonomy): Bacteria > Bacillati > Actinomycetota > Actinomycetes > Kitasatosporales > Streptomycetaceae > Streptomyces > Streptomyces sp. NPDC002643. The sequence continues at coordinate 171,760 of NZ_JBSFVY010000012.1, read as the reverse complement.
CCTGTGCGGAGGCCGGGACGGCGGGTCGACGTCCCCGGTCACGCAGTCAACCAATGCGTCGTTGCTCCGCTGTTGTTCATGTGTTGTCGCCGCGCCCGTACCGGGCCGCTCGGCCGAGGAAACCGTCACCGCGCCCTCCCAGCGATTCCTGATCAGCTCGGTTGAAATTCTCGGAGGCCGGTCCTCCGGTCACATCACCGGGAGGGCTTGCTCTGCGGCCCGCCCGTCTGCAACCAGAGATAGAGAGGGGGTGGGGGGGACGTAGCCCTTCGGGGAGCCCCGGGCCTGGCCCGGGGCGGGTCCGGGACGGGTCCGGGACGGGTCCGGGACGGGTCCGGGACGGGTCCGGGACGGGTCCGGGACGGGTCCGGGACGGGTCCGGGACGGGTCCGTCCGGGGTGCACGTGTCCGGCGGTGACGCGGCTCGCCGGCGGCGGCCGACGCGTCGAGCAGTTCGGTGCGGACGGGGACCAGCCGGTCGAGGACGTACGCGTGCAGCGCCTCGAAACCGGCGTGGTCGGACCGCGGCGGGGCGGCGAGCCCGTGCTTGCCGGACCGGCACCTCACGGGCGGCACTGCCGTGGTGGGCCCGGAGAACGAAAGTCGGGGGAGCCGACCCCTGGGCAGGGACCCAGGGGCGGCGTTCGGCGGCACGGGGTGGAGGCCACCCCCGACTGTGACTACAACCGCGACCGCGAAGGGGTCTGCTTCAGCTCGTCGACGATCGCGCGGTTGATGACGGCGCTGGTGTAGACGACGGTGCCGGGGGTGAGCAGGGCGTCGTCGCCGGTGCCCTTGTGGATCTGGACGATGCGTTCGCCGAGGAAGACATGGGTCTTCTTGTCGAAGATCCACTCCTCGCGCTGTCCGCTGGTCTCGTCCAGCCGGGCCACGGCCACCCCGTGCCGCCCGTCGGCGTCCACGGCGTCCTCGACGACCACCACCCCCGGGATCTTCGCGGCGGCCTTGAACAGCGCCGAGTACAGCTCCGCCGGCGGATAGCTCTCGCCGAGCAGATCCCCGATGGTGGCGAACGCCTGCTGGTCGGGGGAGTTGCCCTGCCCCTCGGTCTCCTTGTAGATCTTGGCCAGCAGGGCGTCGGGGTCGGTGGTGAGGTCGGCGAGGTAGTCGTACGACGGGGCGTTGAGGGTGGCCTCCGGGGTGTCGCCCCGCTCGTCGGGCAGGCTCAGGGTCTCGCCCTCGGGGCTGTCGTTGACACCGGGGTCGATCAGCCAGCCCTTGGTGCCGTCCGGGGACTCCCACACCTGACGGCGGTGCAACTCGTCACTGACCAGGCTCGACTTGTCGTCGACGGTCTTGATGTACGTCTGGGCCGTCTTGGACTCGATGTAGATGTACTGGCCGGGGGCGACGTCCGGGTGGGTGGTGTCGGCCGCGGCGAGCGAGATCTCGTCGAGGAGCTGGGGCACACCCTTGGTGGTCGCGCTGCCGATCTCCGTGGTCAGCGCCGGTCCGGTGGCGACCCCGCTGTCCCTGACCCCGGTGCCGTCACCGCCGGACAGCGACACCCCGGCGATCACCGCCGCCGCCACGGCCGCCGCCAGCGCGGGCAGCGCGAACGCCGGGCGGGGGAGGCGAAGCCGCCGGGGCCGTACGGTGGTGGTCGCGGGCGCCGCCGCCGTCTCGGTGCGCTCTCCCCGTGCACCCTGTACACCCTGTACGTCCTGCCGCATGTCATGGATCTGGGCCATCAGCTGCTCCTTGTGGAACCGGTGGCGGCCCGGCGGCAGGTCACGCGCGGTCCGGGACAGCAGCTCCGCCGCGCTCTCATCCCACTCGGCAGGGTTCTGCCGGGACGTGTTCGCGTTCATCGGTTTCCTTCCTGTGCGGGCCGGATCACGTGGGTGCGATCACCTCTTGTCTGTCGGGGAGCGCGACCGCCTTCCCGAATTCCGCGAACTTTTCCGTACGACTCACCGCGCACATCGGTGTCGGCATCGCCATGGGTGCCGGTGCCGGCGATCGCGCGGAGCTTCTTGCGGGCCCGGGAGAGGCGGGAGGCCACCGTGCCGACCGGGATGCCGAGGGCCTCCGCCGCCGCCTCGTAGTCCAGTCCCTCGCCGAGGCAGAGGGTGACGACCTCGCGTTCGGCTCTGCGCAGCTCGGCGAGGGCGGTGAGGGCGGTGGCGAGGCGCCGGCGGTCGTCGACGCGGTCGGCCACCTCGTCGGCGTGGTCGGGCACCGACAGCTCGGCCGCCGCGGCGGCATGGGCGGCGGCGCGGTAACGCCGGTTGCTCCGGTACTGGTTGCGGGCGGTGTTGGTGGCGATGCCCAGCAACCAGGGCCGCAGGGAACCGCCTTCGGGGTCCACCTTCTCCCGCAGCCGCCATGCCTCAAGGAAGGTCGCGGCCATCACGTCCTCGGCCACCGACCAGTCGGCGGTCAGCCGGAAGGCATGGTTGTAGACCGCGCGGGCGTAGCTGTCGAAGAGTTCCGCGAACGCGCTGGATTCCCCGGCCCGTACCCGGGTTCGCATATGAGTGCTCACTCCCGTCAGCTGTCCGGCACCCTCTGCCGCCTTCCCATGACCTGCGTCACAGTCGTGGAGGGGGGCGGCTGCCTGGGGCGCGGCGGACGGATCTCGCCCGGTGTGCGGGCGTAGCGGGCGCGGAAGACCCGGGTGAAGTGGGCCTGGCCGGCGAAGCCCCAGTGGTGGGCGATCTCGGCGACGGTGAGATGGCGGCAGCCGGGGTCGGTGAGCTGCGCATACGCCTGCGCCAGCCGCCGGTCGAGGATGTGACGGGCGGGGCTGGTGCCCGTACCACCGTCACCGTCACCACCGGCCTCGGCACCCGTACCGGTACCGGTCGTCCGGAAGATGCGACTGAGGTGGCGGGCGGAGACCCCGATCGCGTCGGCGACGCGTTCCGCGCTCAGACCCGGGTCGCGCAGATGCCGTTCGATGTAGTCCTGGGCCATGGCCAGCCGCGAGGACGCGGTCGGCGGGACGGCCCCGTTCCCCAACCGGGGCGCCGCCAGGGCCCGTACGAGGTCCAGGGCGGTGTCCTCGATCGGTACGGCATCCTCGGTGCCCCGGCCTTCCAGTACCGATTCCAAGGCGGCCGCCACCGCGCCCTCGCCCGCCGGACCCCGCTCGAACAGCAGGGGTGCCGGCAGGTCACCGGCGGCGCAGCGTTCGGTGAAGGTCTCGCGGGGGATGTCGACCAGCAACTGCCGCATGGCGGAGGGGAAGCCGAAGAGATACGGGCGGCGGGTGTCGTAGAGGACGACGTCGCCCGCCCGGAGTGTGTGGCAGCCGCCCTCGTGGAAGAACACCGCCTGACCGGCCGTGAGGAGACTGCCGAAGACGGAGTCCTTGGGGAGGTCCCGGCAGGTGCGCCGGGTGCGTTCGATGACGTGCTCGTTGCCGGAGATCTCGGCGGGCCGCAGTCCGTCCGGCCGTGGTCCGCCCAGCCGGAAGTTGGTCTGGGTGGCCAGCAGACCGTCGGGGGAGTACGACGAGCAGGTCAGACCGACCAGGGCCCGCCGGTTGTACTCCTGCCAGAACTCGATCCGGTCGTCGGGGTCGACGGACAGGGTGGACACACGGGAGACGAGGGCCACGCTCACACGGCGAAGCTACCGGAGCATCGGTGTATCGGCGCATCGGTGTATCAGCGCATCGACGACGTATCGGATCACCGGAAGAGCGAGTTGACGTAGTCGGCCCCGATACCGACCTTCTCGTAGTGCGTACGGCACATCTCGATGTAGTCGTGGACGTCGAAGTAACCGGCGGTGTTCCCGTCCTCGTCGAGCCAGATCAGGGGGCCCTTGACGATGAAGAACGCCTTCATCGGCTCGTCGCTCTCGTACGCCACGAGTGTGTGCCCCTCGCCCGGCGCCTCGTAGACGAAGTCACCGGCTCGGGCGGTCCAGGGCCGCGTAGTAGCGGTCGTCGTCGGTGGCCACCTGGGGGAGGCAGACCTCGGGCAGCGCGTCCGGTTTGACGGAGTCCTGGATCGGCTTGAGCCCCTTCCAGAACTCACCGCCTGCGGCTTCGGGCATGGTCGGCCCCCTTTGTCTCTGAGCAACGGGAGATCGGGCGGCCGACAGTGAACTCCGTCGGCGGACACCGGGTCTTTCCCGAGGCGGACATCCGCCTTGCCCATTCGGGACCTGCGGGCAAGCAGTGGGCGGGGGCTCGCGGGTGGTGGCAAGCCGTGGGCGGGGGCGCCGGGCCCGTGGGCCGGTCAGGTGCCGGAGGGCCGGGCGGTCAGGCGCCGGGCGCGGGGCGGGTGATCGACGGGCGGCGGTTGCTCAGCGCGCGGACGACCGCCCCGATGACGGCGGCGTTCGCGACGGCGCCGATCGCCATCCCCGCGTAGAAGGGCGCGTCGGTGGGAATCCAGCCGAGCGCGATGGTGAACACCCAGTTCAGCGGGGCGGTCAGCAGCATCGGCACGACATACGCCATGGAGGCGTCGGCTCTGCTCAGGAACAGCTCTTCGTAGAGCGCGTATCCACCCGTGAGGGCGACGACGGCCAAGTAGGCACGGGACACCCAGTTGTTCACGGCCAGAGCGAACAGGGCACGGGCGCGGCGCGAGTAACTCATGGTCTTCTCCGATCGGTTGGTCGAGAGGCCCGCCCGGACTCGTCCGAAAAGAGATCCGGCAGCCACTCCTCACGATGTCCGAGACGGGGAAACCACGGCATGAGTTGCGCTACTCAGTCACGCCGCCCGAACCCTGCCCTTTGGGGCAACCGATCCCCGCGAGTGACAGGGGACTGTCGGTGGCTGCTGGCAGGATCACCGGCATGGTTCTCGTACGTACGACTCCGCCGCGTCCTGTCAAGGTGACCGCGGTCCTTCCCGAGCTGGCTCCGTTGGCGCGTCCCGCGATTCGGCTGCATCCGCGTCCCGGGTCGCCTTCGGCGGGGGAGAGTTCGGTCGGGGGGCCGTTGCTGTGGCCGGCCGAGGAGCCGTGGCCGCACTGCGAGAGCGCGCACCTGGACAGCGGGTTCCGCCAGTCGCCGGCGGACGTACGGCTGGAGAGGCGCAGGCTGGCCCGGCTGCACCGTGATCCCCATGGTCCCGCCTTCACGGCCGAGGAGGAGGCGGTCAAGGAGCGGAATGCCGCGAGGCTCGCGCAGCGACGCGACGCCGGCCCTCCCTGGCCCGCGGAGTGCCCGGTCCCCATGGTGGCCGTGGCTCAGCTGTATCTGCGCGACATACCCCTGTTGCGGCCGCCGGGAGAGGCCGATCTGCTCCAGGTCCTCTGGTGTCCCTACGACCACGCCCCGGACGCGAAGCCCGCGACCGCGGTGTTCTGGCGGTCCGCCGCCTCGGTCGTCGATGTCCTCGCCGCGCCGCCGGAACCGTATGAGGCGGACTACCCGGGCTATGTGCCGGAGCCCTGTCTGCTGGCACCGGAAGCGATCACCGAGTACCCCAACAGCCTCGATCTGAGCCCGGAGATGAGATCGGCGGTGGGGGACTGGAGCAGATGGCGGACAGCCGGCGTGGACGTGGACGACTCGTACGCGGACTGTCCGGAGGAGTTCTACGACGACCATCTGGCCGACGCTCCGGGCTGGAAGGTCGGAGGCTGGCCGCCCTGGGGCCGTACCGACCCGTACCCCCGGTACTGCGCCGTCTGCGACGCCCGGATGGTCCCGCTGCTGACCATCGCCTCCTTCGAATGGGACGGTGGTGAGGGACGCGGCTGGGCGCCGTACGAAGACCGGGCCGCCGCCTACGCCGCCGGTCATCACGCCGGCCGGCACCCGGCGCAGCCGACGAGGGTCGAAGTGGGCAGCACGGACAATATGCAGCTCTACGTCTGTCCGGCCTCGCCCGAGCATCCACACACCGACCTGATCCAGTGAACTGTCGGACCTGTCACTCGGCACAGGGGCCCGCTGACCGCGTTCCGCCCGGGCGGCGCTCACGCCCGCCCCCGCGACTCCGCCGCCCGTCTCGCCAGGGAGTCGAAGATGACGGCGATGAGGAGGACACCGCCAGTGATCATGAACTGGACGGCGGGCGCCACGCCCAGGAGGGCCATGCCGGAGGCGATCGACTGGATGATGAGGACGCCGAGGAGGGCCGACCAGGCCGAGCCCCGGCCGCCGAAGAGGCTGGTGCCGCCGATGACGGCCGCGGCGATGGAGTTGATCAGCAGCATCCCGGAGCCCGGCACCTGCGTCGCCGCGGTCAGCCGGGACGCCACGAACAGTCCGCCGATCGCGGCCAGCGTCCCCGACAGCAGGAACACCGAGATCCGTACCCGCGACACGGCCACCCCGGCCCTCCGGGCCGCCTCCGCCCCGCCGCCCAGCGCGAGGACCTGCCGGCCGTACGGGGTACGGCGCAGGAACAGGTCCGACGCGACGACGACCGCGATGAAGATCAGCAGCGCCAGCGGCAGCCCCTCGAACCGGCCCAGCACATGGACGGCGGTGAACGCGACCGCCGCGAGAACCGCCGTACGCACCCAGATCTCCCCCACCGGCCGGGCCGGCATCCCGGCCGCCGCGCGCCGTCGGCGGTCGTGGTACGAGACGAGGAGATAGGCGAGTGTGCCGAGCGCCGCCAGGCCGTAGGTGACGGCGGCGTCACCGAAGTGGCGGCTGGTCAGCTCGCCGACGAACCCGTCGCCGCCGAAGTGGATGGTGCTCTCCGGGCCCAGCAGATAGAGCATCAGACCGTTCCAGGCCAGCAGGCCCGCGAGGGTGACGACGAACGCCGGAACGCCGATCTTGGTGAAGACGAACCCGTGAAACGCCCCGGCGGCGGCGCCCCCGGCCACCGCCGTGAGCACGGCGAGCCCCTCCGGCACCCCTTGGTTGACGTTCAGGGCCGCGAACAGGGCGCCCGACAAGCCCGCGAGCGAGCCCACCGACAGATCGATCTCGCCGATCAGCAGGACGAAGACGACACCGATGGCGACCATGCCGGTGCCCACGATGTCCACGCTGAGCACGGACAGATTGCGCGGCGAGAGGAAGTTGGAGTTCAGGCTCTGGAAGACGATCCAGGTGACGGCGAGGGCGAGCAGCGCGGGCACCGGCCCGACGTCCCCTTCACGCACCTGCCGCCGCACCCTGCCCGCGTACGCCCGAACGTGTCCGCCGTGCGACCGGAAGTGGGGTCGGAGGTGCGCCCCGTACGACCGGAGGCGTGCGCCGTACGACCGGAAGCGCGGTCGGAGGTGCGCGCCGTAGGGCCGTCGCCCGGTCGGCGGGCGGGGTGGGCGGGGCTCGCCGCCCGACTCCCCGTCCCCGCCCTGGGGCCGCTCCTCGCCGACGCCGTCCCCGCCGCCGATCCCCTTCCCCCCGCCGATCCCCTCCCCGCCGCCGATCCCCTTCCCCCCGCCCCTCACGGCCACGTCTCCTCCGGGCGGGCCGGGTGGTGGGCGGCGGCGGTGTTGTCCGTGGCGCCGGTGATGGCGGAGATGATCTGTTCCTGGGAGGTGGTGTTGACGTTGAAGACGCCGTTGTTGCGGCCGAGGCGCAGGACGGCCACCCGGTCGGCGACGGCCTTGATGTCCCCCATGTTGTGGCTGATCAGGAGGACCCCGGCGCCCCGGTCGCGCAGTTCCTCGATGAGGTCGAGGAGCTGGTTGGTCTGTTCGAAGCCGAGCGAGGCGGTCGGCTCGTCGAGGATCAGCAGTCTCGGCGGGTCGAGGAAGGAGCGGGTGAGCGCGACGACCTGCCGCTGCCCGCCGGACAGCGTGGCGAGCGGCACCCGTACGTCGGGGATGCGGATGGAGAGGATCTTCAGCAGCTCACGGGTGCGGCGCTCCATCTCCACCTCGTCGAGGACGCCGAACCGGTGGATCTCCCGGCCGAGGAAGAGATTGCCGACGACATCGAGGTTCCCGCACATCGCGAGGTCCTGGTAGACGGTGGCGATGCCCAGCTCCTTGGCGTCCTGGGGCCGTTTGATCCGTACGGCCGAGCCCTCCCACTCGATGTCGCCCTTGTCGGCGGGACCGGCCCCCGAGATCACCTTGACCAGGGTGGACTTCCCGGCGGCGTTGTCCCCCACCAGGGCGACGACCTCCCCGGCCCTGATCTCCAGTTCGACGTCCACGAGCGCCTGGACGGCGGCGAAGCGCTTGGAGACGCCGCGCAACGCCAGCAGAGGCTGAACCACTCCGGTCCCCTCCTTCCGCTCAGCCGGTCTCCCCGTTGCGCCCGATCGGTCCGGCTTCCCGCCTCAACCGGCCGTCAGTCCGGTGCTCAACCGTTCGTCAGTCCGGTGCTCAACCGGCCGTCAGTCCGGCCTCCTCACAGGCCGCCCGGAGCTTCGGGGTGCAGATCTGGTCGATGGTGTACATACCATCCTTTACCAGGGTGTCCTCGATGTTGCCTGCCGTCACCGAGACCGAGGGGAGCAGGACCGCCGGGATGTCCTGGTCGGTGGGGCTGTCGACGGTGCCGGTGGCGATGGAGTCGACGCTGTCGCCGCGCCCCAGGGCGACGGCCATCTCGGCGGCGGCGTCGGCCGCGGGCTTGAACGGCTTGTACACGGTCATGTACTGCTCGCCCGTGACGATCCGCTGGACGGCCGCGAGGTCGGCGTCCTGCCCGGTGACCGGCGGCAGCGGCCTGACGGCGGCGGCGTTGAGGGCGGAGATCACGGCACCGGCCATGGTGTCGTTGGCGGAGAGCACGCCGTCGATGTTCTCGGCACCCAGGGCCGAGATGGCGCCGTTCATGTTGGCGTAGGCGTTCTCCGGCCGCCAGCCGACGGTGTCGTACGACTTGCCGATCTTCACCTTGCCCTCCAGGACGGAGAGGGCTCCCCGCTTGTACCAGGCGGCGTTGGGGTCGACCGTGGCGCCGTTCATCATGACGATCTGGCCGCCGTCCGCCTTGTCGCCCATGGCCTTCAGCAGGCCCTCGGCCTGGAGTTCGCCGACTGTCTCGCCGTCGAAGGTGACATAACCGGAGATGGGCCCCTCCGCGAGCCGGTCATAGGCGACGACCGGGATGTCGGCCCGCTCCGCGGCCTCCACCGAGGAGCGCAGCGCCTCCGGGTCCACGGCGGCGACGATCAGGACGTCGACGCCCCGGGTGATCATGGCTTCGAGCTGCTGCCGCTGGGTCGACGCCTCGGGGGTGGCCGCGACGGCCGGGTCCGGACAGTCCGGACACAGCTCCTTCAGCCGCTCCTCGATCAACGGCTGGTCGAACTGCCCGAATCGGGAGGCCCCGCCGCCGGGCAGCAGCACCCCGACACTGAGGCTGTCGCCCCCACTCCCTACCCCGCCGCCGTCCCCGCCCCCTCCGCACCCGGCGGCCAGCGCCAGCGCGGAAGCCACCGCGAGCGCCGCCGCCCCACGCGCGAGGGGGCCGCGCCGCACCACCGAAACCCAGACACCGAGACCCATTTTCGGTTCCTTAGGGAGGCTTGTCCGATACATCCATGTACTGGACCTTTGCCCCCAAGCGTAACGAAGCGCCCGCCATCGGCCCGGCCCGTCGGCGCACGCCCGCGCCCGTTCCCGTCCGGCTGCACCCCCGTTTCCGCCCGGCTTCACCCCCGTTCCCGCCCGGCTTCGTGCCTGCTTCCGCCCGGCCTCCCCCGCCCTCACCCGCCTTCACAAGCCCCGCCCCCGGTGCCGACCGGCTCCTCGGATCGCACTGATAGCTTGCTGCCCCATCAGCTCATAACGGGGGACACCGATGAACCAGCAACCACCGCCGCCCGCGCAGCCGCCGCACCACCCCTACAACCCGTACGGCGGACCACAAGCGGGCGTCCCGCAGCAGCCGCCGGGGCCCGTCCCGCAGCAGCCGCCGCCCGGCTACGGACCGCAGTCCACGCCCGCCGCCGGGCCGCCCCCGATGCAGCCGGGGTACCCGGGCCACCAAGGGCACCCGGGGCAGTTGGGCCATCCGGGGCACCCCGCGCCGCCGTTCCGGCCGCAGCCCATGCCGCCGCGGCCGAACTCGGGCGGGCACCCGGTCGGCGCGGTCTTCCTCGGCTTCGCCGTCTCGTTCCTCGTCGCGTTCCTCTTCACCATCCTCATCGCGACCACGTACGAGGACCTGACGTTCGCCACGAGCACGGCCCTCTACCTGGGCCACGCCCTGCTCAACGCGGCGATCGTCGGCTCACTGATCGGCCTGGTCGGCGGCCGCAGCGCCGGCGCGCGGGTCGCCGCGGCGATCATCGCCGCGCTCGCCGCCTTCTTCGGCTACACCAACGCGCTCCCCCTGATCTTCGCCATCGAGGAGACCCCCTCCGCCGCCTGGGACCTGATCACCTACGAGCCGTTCTTCCCGGCCAAGGCGTGGTGGAACGACGAGGGGAGCGGCGGGGTCGACTGGACCTCCCCGCTCGGCCTGGTCCTCGCCGCCGGCACGGCGTTCGCCCTCGCCTACGTGGTCGGCAACCGGCGCCGCCGGGCATGACGACGCTCAGGGCGACTCACGGCTCCTGACGAGGAGTCGGACCCCGGTGGCGATGCGGAGGACGCCGTAGAGCATCGGCCCCCAGCTCACCACATACCCGAGCGCGCCCTCGGCCTGGTCGTGGGTGACGACGGCGGCGAGCAGGCCCCCGATGAGCCAGGCCGCGCCGAACTCGACGGCACGTCTGCCCCGCGCCGCCAGAACGGCCGACGCTCGGGCGCGGAGCCGTCGTCGTACGCCGCGACGGAACTCCCGTACGGCCGTGTGCGGTTGTCGGTCAAGTTCGGCCCCTGGGATGTGACCTTGAGCTTCCAGTCCTGCGGGCCGGTCGGACGGTCCCCCGCGCCGCCCGACCGGCCAACGGCCCGACATGGTCCAACGGTCCTGCACGGACACCGGCCCCGCACGCCGCGACGTTATCGGCCGCTGGGCGGCGCCGTCTTGGACGAATTCGCACTCCCCGAGAGGGAGAGCGCGCCCTCCACGCGCCGGGCGGCGATCATCCGGCCGGGGGTGGTCCCGGCGATGGCGCGGAACTCGCGGTTGAGGTGGGCCTGGTCGTAGTAGCCGCAGGCCGTCGAGATCTCGGTGAGGCTCGCGGTCCCGCGCCCGAGCATCGCCACGGCGTGGCGGAAGCGCAGCACCCGGGCGGACGCCTTGGGGGTGAGCCCGATCTGCTGGGTGAACCGGCGGATCAAGTAGCCCTGGCTCCAGCCCACTTCGGCGGCGATACGGGCGATCGGGACGACTCCCGCGCTGCCGGTGAGCAGCCGCCAGGCGTGGCCGACCTCGGGGGCGGGCTCCGGGCCGCCGCCGAGCCGGGCGAGCAGCGCCGCGTCCAGCAGATCGAACCGGCCCGCCCAGTCCGGCATGGCCGCCAGCCGCTCCACCAGTCTCCCCGCGTCGGGCCCGAGTACGTCCTCGATCCGTACGGCCAGGTTCGTCAGCTCGCTCATCGGCATGCCGAACAGCCGATAGGCGCCCAGCGGGGTGAACTCGACGCGGATCGCCTCCTGCCCGCCGGGGTGCACACAGATCGCGGGCCGGTCCTCGACCCCCACCACCAGCGACCCGATGCTTCCGCTGTCCCCGCCCGCCAGTCCCAGCCGCCGGACCCCGGTGAACGGCTCCGCGAGGTTGATCAGCAGCGTCGCCCGCCCGGTCGGCACCAGCCGGGCCTCGTACGGGGTGGCCACGGCTTCCCAGTAGCCGACGTAGCTGCGCAGAAACGGCCGCAGCCCCGGGTGCCAGGGCCGAGCCACCCGCCACAGCCCGCCGAGCCGCCCCACCTCGACCCCGCCCGACCGGCCCCGCACACCCTGAACCACCTGGAGGCTCCCCTCGCCGGCGAGGCACCGCGCTGAGCGAACCGCCCGGCGGCTCCGCCGTATCCCCGACGGCTGCCCCGTGCGGCAGCCGGTCATTCCCCGCACCTCACGGCAATCCTCTTACCGCCTCCCGAGATGTGGCCGGGCACGCCTACGGCGGCTCAGGCCCCTCTCACCCCTCCACCACTCCCGACCGCCACGCCCACGCCGCGATCTCCACCCTGTTGCGGGCCGGGAGTTTGGTCTGGATGTTGCCGAGGTGGGTCTTGACCGTGCCGACGGAGATGGAGAGTTCGGCCGCTATCTCGGCGTTGGTGAGGCCCGTGGCGACCAGGCGGACCACGTCCGTCTCCCGGGAGGAGAGGCCGGAGTCCGGGTTCTGGTGGGGGCGGGCCGTCGCCAACGGGCCCGTGCGGCCGCGCAGGAGGCGGAGGGTGATCGACGGGCTCACCAGGGCCTCGCCGGAGGCCGCCGCCCGGATCGCCTCGATCAGAAGCGCAGGGCCCGAGTCCTTGAGGAGGAATCCGCAGGCGCCGTCGTTCAACGCCCGGTGGACGTACTCGTCGTCGTCGAAGGTGGTGGCCACCACGACCTTCGGCGGGTCGACCAGGCCGGGGCGGGTGAGGAGGCGCAGGGCCTCCAGACCGTCCAGGCGCGGCATGCGGATGTCCATCAACACCACGTCGGGGCGGTGGCGTTCGGCCAGTTCCACCGCCTCCAGGCCGTCCGCCGCCTGGGCCACGACCTCGATGTCGTCCTCGGCGGAAAGGATCATCTCGAAGCCGGTGCGGACCATGGCCTGGTCGTCGGCCAGCAGGACACGGATCTTCGCCGGGCCCGCCTGCGGAGTCTGGTGGGGAGTCACACCCGCATTCACGGCCGCGCCCGCACTCGGGTTCGGGTTCGGGTTCGGGTTCGGGTTCGGGTTGATGCTCACAGCGTCCACGTCCACGTCCACATCCACATCCACCTTCGCGCTCACACTCTGATCCGGGGTCATATACGTCAGGCCGCGCTTCCCGTACGTCACGCCGCGTTCCCCACCCGTACCCGCCCGGCCGGCGCGGCGGCGCCGCCCACCGGCAGTGTGGCCTCGGTCCGCCAGCCGCCGCCCTCCACGGGGCCCGCCTCGACCCGGCCGCCGATCAGGCCCACGCGCTCGCTCAGGCCCTTCAGGCCGTAACCGCCGCCGAGGGCCTGGAGGGTGTGGTGGCCGGTGCGGGGGTGGCCGTCGTCGGTGACCGTGACCGTGAGGCGGGGGCCCGTGCGGACCAGGTCCACCTCGACCTCGGTGAAGTCGCGGGCGTGCTTGCGGATGTTGGTCAGCGCCTCCATGACGACGCGGTGGAGGGTGGTGACGACCTCCATCGGCAGATCGTCGAAGTCGCCCTCCGTCCGCAGGCTCGCCCGCGCCCCACCCACCGGCGCGAACTCCTCGACCAGGGAGCGGACTTCGGTCATCCCGGCGAGCGGGGCGAGGGGCGCCGCCGCCTCCCGTCCGCGGTCCCCGCCGTCCGTACCGTGCGCCCCGTCCGTCCCGTCCGCCCCGGTGGAGCCCTCCGCGGCGGTGTCGCGCAGCATCCCCACCATCGAACGCATCGACTTCAGCGCCTCCGCGCCCGCGTACTCGATGCGCTCCAGGGCCGGTGACACGAGGTCCGGGCGGCGCGCGGCGATCGAGCGGGCGCCCTGGGCCTGGATGACGATGCCCGTGACGTGGTGGGCGACGAAGTCGTGCAGATCGCGGGCGAACTCGGCGCGCTGCTCCAGCCGTACGGCCGACGCCCGGCGGCGGCGGTCCTCGGCCACCAGCCGCGCGGTCAGACCGATGGCCAGGGCCGCCGTCACGACCAGGGTGAAGAAGAACGCCAGGAGCACCCCGCCCACATCGACCCTCGCGGCCAGCGGGCGTACGACGATCGCCGCCATGGCCATCGGTACGGCGAGCACCGCCCACCGCGGCGAGCCACGCCAGGCGGTCAGGACCAACAGCCCCGCCAGCGCGGCCGGTTCGGCGAAGCCGCCCACCGAGCCCACGGGGGTGTAGGAGTCCGAGCCGTGTTCCCACACCGCGACGACGTGGACGACGGCCGTGGTGGCGAGCGACAGGGCCGCCACGGCGCCGGTCACCAGCGACAGGTGCCGTGCGCCGAGGCGCGGCCAGAGCAACAGGGCGGCGCACGACAGCAGTTCGGAGATCAGCAGCAGCGGGCCGGCCGTGGTGGCGTCGGCCTTGGCGAACGGGTCGCCCAGCAGACCGAACACGCCCATCCCGTAGTCGAAGGCACCGAGGCCGAACAGCAGCACCGCGACCACGGGCCACACCACCGTCCGCAGCCGCGACGTCGGCCGGGACCAACTCCCATGCCATTGCCGCACCCGCGCCGACCGGGGCCGTTCCCCGGGCCGCTGCCACGACCTCGCCGACCGGGACCATCGCCAGGACCTCATGCCGGGAGCGTAGCCGGGGGATCGGCCGAAAGTCGTAGTGCGCCTCGGAAGTTCTGCCTTTCGCAAGATCCGCGGCGGGGGTGCGGTGGACGAGAGTTGCTCTCGCCGCCGGAGGACGTCGACGCCGGCACCGGCACCCAACACCGGCACCGCCCGGCATCCGACCGTCCCCCCTCGGAGCGAGGAGCACACCCATGAGCGTCTTCAGCATCGGCCGCATCGGCATCGGCGACTTCGGCCTCGACTTCCTCACCGGCGGCGGCTCCGGGATCGGTGCCGCGATCGCGCTCGGGCCGCTGCTGGCCGGGTTCGGGCTGCTCGTGGCCGTACTCGCCCGGCGCGGAACGCCCGGCTGGACCGGCGCCCACGCGGTGACCCGGCTGCTGACCGCCGCGTACGTCGCCGGGGTGCTCGCTCTCGCGGTCTTCCCGGTCCTCGTGACCTACGGGACGTACGGCGGTCACATGGCCGGGCAGTTGGAGTCCGCGCCGCAGAACAGCTTCGGCGCCAGTCTCCTCGCCAACCTGGCGCTGATGCTCCCGCTCGGCATGCTGCTGCCGCTGCTGTACTCCAGGGCCACCACGCTGGAACGGGTCACCGGCCTCGCGGTGACGTCGGCCCTGGCCCTCGAAATGGGCCAGCACATCCTGTACATCGCAGGCGGCGACCCGCACCCCGTGATGATCGGCGACATCATCGGCGGCACCTTCGGCGGTCTCATCGGCTACATCGTCCTCAGCCTGGCCCTCCGGGTCCCGGCGGTCGCCCGGCTCCTGCTCACCCTCGCCCTCCCCGGTTCGGCCATGGCCACGGTGGCCCAGGCCCCGCGCCGCGGCCTCAACGGCCCCGGCCGCCCCGGCGGCACCGGCGACGCCGACCGCACCGACCGCACCAACGGCACGCAGGACGCCGATGGCGCCCACCTCTCCTACAGCTGACCGGCCGTCCGCCCCGCTCCCCCTCCGAAACACTTCCCGAGAGGCATGTCATTGCCCGCGGACGGCCCCCTCGGCCGCCCGCGGACATCGGCGTTCGGGGGCTGACGGCTGTTCGGCGGCCGAAGG
>NZ_JBSFVY010000012.1:0-156428 GCF_053592555.1 Streptomyces sp. NPDC002643 | reverse complement strand
AGGGCCACGGGAGGCCCGGCCGAAGGGCCACGGGAGGCCCGGCCGAAGGGCCACGGGAGGCCCGGCCGAAGGGCCACGGGAGGCCCGGCCGAAGGGCCACGGGAGGCCCGGCCGAAGGGCTACGGGACGGACGGCGCCGGCAGCAGTTCGGGTTCGACGGCGCTCGTGTCGCCGTCCGTCGTCGTACCGTCGCCATCGCCATCGCCGTCGCTGTCGCCGCTGTCGTCCCCGCTCTCCTCCGTCGTCGTACCGTCTCCGCCCTCCGACTGGCCGGATTCGTCGGACTGCGCGTCGCTCGCGTTCTCGGTGACGACGACCACGGTGCTGCCCACCTCGACCTCGCTGCCCGCGACCGGTGTGGTGGAGGTGACGACGGCGTCGGAGGCCCGGGAGTAGCCGGTGGCGACGCTCACCTGGAGGCCGAGTGCGCCCAGTTGCTCACGTACCTCGCCCAGCGTCCGGCCGACGACGTCAGTCGGGATACGGACGGTCTCCACCGCCTTGGCGACCTGGACGTCGACGGCCGTGCCCGGCGCGATCTCCGTACCGGCAGCCGTGCCCTGTCCGACGACGGTCCCGGCCTCGGCGTCGCTCTCCACCTCGATGGTGTCGCCGAGTTCCAGCCCCTCCTCGGCGAGGAGCTTGCGGGCCTCGGCGAGGGTGCCTCCGGTGAGGTCGGGAACGGTGGCCCTGGCCGCCTCCTCGGCCACGGTGAGGGTGATCTCGGTGCCCTTCTCGGCCTTCTCGCCGCCCGCGGGGTTCTGCTTGAGCACGGTCCCGGCGTCGTCCTCGGCCTCGACGTGCCGGAGCTTCACCTTGAATCCCTTGTCCTGAAGGATGCGGGAGGCGTCGTCCTCGTCCTTGTCGGTCACATCCGGCACCTCGACCTTCGGGGCGCCCGTGGAGACGGTGACCGTGACGGCCTCCCCCTCGGCGAGTTCACCGTCGACGGGGCTCTGGGCGCAGATGCGGTCCTTGGGCTGGTCGGCGCAGGGCTCCTCCTTGTCGACGGTGACGGTGAGCCCGACGTTGTCCGCCGTGCGCCGCGCCTCCTCCAGGGTCCGACCGACCAGATCGGGTACGTCCGTCCTGCCGTCGTCCCCCGTGCCGCGCCCGAACACGAACCACCCGAGCACCAGCGCCACGACGACGACCGCCACCCCCGCCGCGACCAGCGCGACACTCCCCCGGCGCCGGCCGGGTTCCTCCTCCGGCTCCTCCTGCTCGCCCCGCTCGGTGTCGCCGTACGCGAGATCGGCCGCCCCTGTCGACTGCGTACCCGTACCGAGGTATGCCTCGATGGCGGCGAGCATGTGCTCGGCGTACTGATAGCGGTGGGCCGGGTCCTTCTCCAGGGCGCGCAGCACGATCTCGTCCACCTCGGGGCCGACCTCGGGGTTGAACAGGCTCGGCGGGCGCGGGGTCTCCTGGACCTGCTGGTACATCACCGCCATCGGGGTCTCCCCGGTGAACGGCGTACGGAAGGTGAGCAGTTCGTAGAGGAGACAGCCGGCGGAGTAGAGGTCGGAGCGGGCGTCGATGTCGTTGCCGAGGGCCTGTTCCGGGGAGAGGTACTGGGCGGTGCCGATGACGACGGACGTCTGGGTCATCCCGGTGTCGCGCGCGTCCCGGGCGATCCCGAAGTCCATGACCTTGACCTCGCCGGCCCGGTTCAGCATGACGTTGGCGGGCTTGATGTCCCGGTGCACGATGCCGTGCCGATGCGAGTGCGCGAGGGCGCGCAGTACGCCGGCGGTCACCTCCAGGGCACGGGCGACGGTCAGCGGCGGCCCCGAGTGCAGGGTGTCGCGCAGGGTCGCCCCGTCGACGTACTCCATCACGAGATACGGCAACTGCCCGCCGCCGTACGCGATGTCCTCCCCGGTGTCGTACACCGCCGCGATGGCCGGATGGTTGAGGGAGGCGGTCGACTGGGCCTCCCTGCGGAACCGTTCCTGGAGGCCGGGCTCATGGGCGAGGTCTCCGCGCAGGGTCTTCACGGCGACCCTGCGGTCGAGCCGGAGGTCCTGGGCGAGGTGCACCTCGGCCATCCCGCCGGAGCCGAGCAACAGCCGCAGCTCGTACCGGCCGCCGAGCATCGCCACCGGGTGACCCGTGTGGGGAAAGGTCAGATCGTCTGGTCCGCCGAGGTTCACCGCGCGTCTCCACAGGGGTCGGAAATCCGGGCCCCGGGCAGGCATGACGAAGGGTCGCCGGATGGCCGGGGGCACCCTCAGATAATTGCACGTTGGCGAGCAATTATCTCGACCCCAGGCGAGGCAAGCTGTGAGACCCCGGTCACTGCCACGCCCCAAAGGGGCGGGTGGGGGCGCTCCAAAGAGGCGCGGGGCAGTGTCGGATGTGCGGCTACCGCCGCGCGGGACGGGCGTACACGTTCCCCGGCGTGACGATCTCGGTGATCGCGCGAGCGACGAGGGTGGACGGCTCCTGCCCCTCGTGAAGGATGTCGGTGTTGAGCAGCACCACCAACGTGGCCCTCTTCGAGGGCAGATGGACGGTCACGCTCTCATAGCCGGGGATGGAACCGTTGTGGCCGATCCAGCCACCGCTGTTGAAGAGGCCGAGCCCGTATGCCGTGCCGGGAACGCCGATCGGCAGGAACCGCTCCCGCTCCCGCTGGGTCGCGGGGCTGAGCAGCCTGCCGGTGGCGACGGTCTCGGCCCAGCGCCGCAGATCCCCCAGATCGGAGATCATCGCCCCGGCCGCCCAGGCCCAACTCGGGTTCCAGTCGGTCGTGTCCTCGACCTCACCGCTCAACGTCTGATCGGTGTAGCCGTGCGCGTGCGGCTGGGGGAACTCGGCGCCCTTCGGGAACAGCGTGTGGCGCAGCCCCGCCGGGCGGACCACCCGCTCGTGGACGAAGTCGGCGAGCCGCTGACCGCTGACCTTCTCGATCACCAGCCCCAGCAGCACGGTGTTGGTGTTCGAGTACTGGAAGGTCTCGCCCGGATCGGCCGTGTTCGGGTGCCGGAAGGCGTAGGAGAGCAGTTCCTTCGGGGTGAACGAGCGGGTCGGATCGCTCAGGAGCGCCTGGACGAAGTCCGAGTCCTCGGAGTACGAGAACAGTCCGCTGCGCATCTCGGCGAGATGGCGCAGGGTGATCCGGTTCCCGTCGGGGACGCGCTTGACGTACTGGGAGATCGGGTCGTCCAGCCCGATCCGGCGGTCGTCGACGAGTTCCAGCAGCGCGGTCACCGTGAAGGTCTTGGTCTCGCTGCCGATCCGCATGAAGAGGCCGGTCGTCATGGGCCTGCCGGTGGCCTTGTCGGCGACCCCGGTGGCCCGTACGTAACACCCCTTGCCCGGCATCCACAGCCCGACGGCCACCCCGGGAATGCCCGCCTCCCGCCGGACACCCTCGACGGCCCGGTCCAGCCGGGCGTTCAGCCGGGACCCGAGCCCGGCCGAAGGACACGCCTTCTGGTCGGGCCGACCGTCGTCACCGACGGCGGTATCGACGGCCGTGACGGCATCGACAGCGGTGGCGCTATCGATGGCCGTGACGCCATGGACGGCTGCCGTGGCGCTATCGACGGCCGTGGCGCCATGGACAGCTGCCGTGGCGGCATCGACGGCTGCCGTGGCGGATGTCGTCACCAGTGGGGCCGGCGCCAGCACCAGCGCCATCGCCGCCGCCACGAGCAGCACAGCGGCGGACAACCGGCGGGAGGGGGCACGTCGCATGTCGCTGCTCTTCCGGATCGGGAGCCGGTGCGGGCACCGGCGCGAGGCTCGAACGGCGGGATCACCGTCCGGTCCCCTTCCCGTCACGAGCCCGGGCCCGGCGCCCCCTCCGACGACTCCACTCGTTCGGCCGCAGGACCCCGGCCGTCGTCTACGCGGCGGCACCGGCTGCCGGGACAGCAGCGCCTCGGGGTACGAGCTCTCGACGCGGTCCCGCTTGGTGTACATGTCCCAGTACAGCTCGGCGAGTTCGTCCGGGTGGACGGCGGGGAACCGCTCGCGCACCCCGCCGGACGCCGCCGCGTCGCCCCCGCCGCCGGCGCCGGACGGCTCGGCCCCCGCCCCGGGGGCCTGCCGCGCCGCTTCGCTGCCGTTGATCAGCACACGGCATAGAACACGTCCACTGGCGTGTGCAGCAGCCCCGCGTACGCCTGGAGCGTGGCCGCGTCCAGCCGGGCGGCCGGGGTGAAGGAGACCTCACCGCCGATCGGCCCGTACTCGACGACGTCGATCCGGCCGAACCGGCCACGAATGGCGTCCACCAGGGCGGGAACCCCGGCGGGATCGGACAGGTCGGCCGGGAAGGCGACGGCCCCGACGCCCTCCTCGGCGAGCCGTGCGACGAGGGCGTCCAGCCAGACCGACGACCTCAGAGGCCGAACTCCTGGGCGGGTACGCCCAGTACGGAGCATGCCTCGCGCAGTACCTGTTCCTCCGCCGGGGCGATGTAGCCGTCCGCGCCCGCCACGACGAAGCCGGTCTGGATGACGGCTCGGGCCTCCGTAGGCTTCTTGGCGGCCTTGGCGATTTCCTGGAGCGCTTCCGACTTGCCCTGCTGGAAGTTGAAGGAGAGCTGGTCGACGTGCTTGTTGAAGCGCTGGCGGAGCTGGTCGGCGGGGAAGTTCTGCAGGACGTCGTTGTTGAGGATCAGCGACTCCACGTGCTGCCGCTCGGCCGGGTCGACATTGCCGTCGGCGGCGGCGACCAACGCGCACATGGCCATGCTGGCGTCACGGTACGCGCCGCTCTTCAACTCGGTCTTCAGAGAGGTGAGTTGGGACTTCAGGGCGCTCACCAGCTGGGCCTTCGAGCTGCCGCCCGACCGCGACCCGGACCCCATGCCCGTACCCGGCCGCGCGTGCCCCGACTGGCCCGGCTGACCCGCGTGCCCTCCGTGTCCGCCGCCCCGGGCCGCCTGCGCCTGCTGCTGCAGACCCTTGGCCTGGTCCTTGATCCGATCCCACATCGCCATCCGTGCCACCTCGGCTTGAGCAGTGTCGTCGTTCCGGTCTCCCGACCAGCGACACGCGTTCCGCGCGTCTCCCTGTGAACGCCCACCGGGGCCCCGGGAGTTCCGGGCCCCGACGACGAGTGCGGGGGAGCGTCTGCGCCCCCGCACCCTCAAACCGCTGAAACGCCCAGGTCAGCCGCTCAAGTCAGCTGCCCAGGTCGGTCGCCCGGGTCAGCCGTTCAGATCAGTCGCCCAGGTCAGCCGTTCAGATCAGTAGTCGTGGCAGACGCTGCCGTCGCGGTTGCAGCTCCACGGCGCGTCGGCCTGGTCGCTGGTGGAGCCGCCGGTGAAGCCGAAGGCGAGGAGTCCGAAGGCCGCAGCCGCTGTGGCCAGCGCGGCGGTGAGCCGTACGGCGAGGCGGTTCTTCGTGAGTCCCGTGGTGGTGGTTGTAGCGGTGGTCATGCCGCTGCCCTTTCCTTGGTGGACGCGATCCCCCGAGTTACTTGAAGCTTAATGTAAACAAGGGGAGGTCGCGGCTCCGGAGCGGGTCAACTCCCCTTGTGGGTTGTGCGGTTGTTCTGTGGAGGTGGTGAGTGGGGAGGAGGGGGGCTACGCCGACCCCGCCAGGTTGCTCATCACGTCGTACACCTGCTGTGGGTCAGCGGGGGTGCCGGGAGGGGATGGGCGGCCGTGGTGCGCAGGCCGTCGAGGGTGAAGGCGACGGCCCGGCGCCAGGCGTCGGGGGCCGTGTCCCGGGCGGCGCGTGACAGCAGCGCGTTGGCGCCGAGGATGAACACCAGGTCCTCGCCGGTGAAGTCGGGCCGCAGTTCACCGGCCGCCCGGGCCCGCTCGATGATGCGCCGGGCGTCGTCGCGCGAGCGCTCGCAGACGGACATCAGCCGCGCGGCGTCCGGATAGCGGCCGGTGAGGACGTCGCTGATCGCCGGCTCCGTGACCTGCAACTCGCACAGCGTCTCGACGTACGTCGCGAAGCCGGCCCAGGGGTCCTCGTGCGCCAGTGCCTGCCGCGCGGCCTCGTCCAGACGGGCCGCCGCCAGCTCCGTCACCACCTCGTCGATGAGCGCCTCGCGGCTGCCGAAGAGGTTGTAGAGGGTGCCGTGGCTCACCCCGGCGCGGCGGGCGATCTCCTTCAGGGGCGCCTGCAGGCCGCGTTCACGGAAGAGCTCGGCTGCTGCTGTCCGCAGCTTCTGCGCGTTGCGCTGCGCGTCGGCCCGCATCCGGCGTTCCTCCCGGCCTGGTCATGTGTTCGGCGTCCACGGTCGCATTTTCCGTTCGGGGCGGCCGACGATAACTTGGCGCGGTGGTCAAGTTGAGCGTTACGGTCACCGACAGAAGTCGAGGCGGGCGTGCGCACTGCCGAACTGCCCATGCTGCGTGCCTACCGCCTCTGGTTCGAGCACACGAGGAAGTGCGCCGGCTGCAAGGGCAGGCCCAAGGCGCGGGAGGGATGTGGGACCGGGCGGGAGTTGTGGGGCACGTACCGCCTCGCGCGGGCCGGGAGGGGGTCATGAGCTGGGGGATCGAATGCCCTCCCGGAAGCCGTGTGCGCCGCGCCGGCAAGGGATACGTGACCCTTCCACTGCGACTCTCCCACGACGGCGAGCATGCGACAGACGCTGATCTCGTGCTCTCGTTGGTCGAGGCCGAGCACCTGCACGCGTCCCCTGTGCCGGGCCCTCGACGGCCACCCGCCGCCCAGGGACGCGCCGGACTGCCGCGCCGCCGTCGCTGTCGCCGCCACCGACGCGGTCGATGCCGCAGGTGCGCTGAGTGCCAAGGTGGCCGAGGCCAACCGGCGCAGTCGGGAGGCGCTGTGACGCGCTCGATCATCAGGGCCGCCGAATGGACACTCGGTCCGGAAACCGTCGAGGGTGCCCCGCAGGGTGTCTACTCGGCGGAGTGCCTGACGTGCGGGGCGCGAGCAGAACCGACTGCCCATGAGCGCTTGCCGGTTGAGGTCTGGGCGTTGAAGCACACGGGCCTGCATCCGACACACCGTCAATTCAAGGCCGCAGCCGAGACGTTCTGGCGCGTCACACCCGCCGAGGGCACCCCCTACCGCGAGAGCGAAGCTCAGGGCTCCTGAGCAACCACCCACGCCGCACCGGGCGGACTCCCCCGGTCCGGTGCTGTGCGGTACGGGGCCGTGGTCCGAGTGATGAGCAGTGAGACATCACCAGGGAGGCGTCGTCAGCGTTGGGCCGTGGACGACCCCGACAACACCTCGTGCCCGGCCAGGCTGAGCCTCACCCGGGTCTGATCCTCCGCCTCGACGTACACCCGCTGCCCCCAGTGGGCGGTCAGTCGATCCGCGACGGCGACCAGGCGGCGCCGCTCCTCCGGCGTGTACGCCGGGAAACGTGTCCAGCCCCGATCGGCGATCTGGTTCCCGAGCTCACTGAACAACACCGCCCGCACCCGCCGCTCTTCCTCATCGGTGAGCGGCGTGATGGCGTCCTCGGCGGGCAGCACCCGGACGTTGTAGAGGTCTCGTATCACCGTGCGGCCCACAATCTGCTCGGGGGACCTGTCCGCGTGAGCCTATCGACCCGCGTTTCGAGGGGAGGCCCCATGGCGACCCCGCTCATCCGTCTCCCTTGAGGCGGATGAGCGGGCCGTTCGCGCCTCCGCGATCCGCGGCGCGGAGTCCCGGCCACACGTCACCCCTCTTGTGACCCGGTCGGGGAAGCGCCCAGGAGCAGATCTGCCCGATGGGACAGGTCTCGTGCGGCCGGAAGGTTCTGGTGGCGGGCGAGCCGTACGCGCATGTCCTCCGCTGCCGCGCGGACCTTCACGGACTGGACGCCTTCGGCGCAGTCCAGGAAGTCCGCCCATGTCGCGAGGGCGCCGTCCACGTCGCCTTCCTGGAGGTGGATCTCGCCGAGGTTGCCCAGGACCGCGGCGCGGCTGCGGCGACGGTCGAGGCCGTGGATCTCCATGGCGTCGTGCAACTGGACGCGGGCACCTGCCGTGTCGCCCATGCGGGCGAGGATCAGCCCGGCCGAGTGCGCCCACCGGCCGATGCTGAAGTGACCGGCCCAGGACTCCCCGGCGGGGGCGTCCGCCGTACGTTCGATCTGCGCCTGGGACGCCTTCAGCGCCTGCGCGGCGAGCCGGTGGTTGCCGTCGAGGGCGGCGGCCTCGGCGTGGGTGGACTGGTAGTAGGCGATGGCCCGGGGGTCGTTCAGCTCGCGGGCGTGGTCCATGCAGCGCTCCGCGAGGGCGAGGGCCTCGGCGCGGTAGCGGGGGCCCATGGCGATGGACTGGACGGTCATGCCGCGTAGCGCGGTGGCGGCCAGTTCGGGTTCGCCGGCCTCGTCGGCGAGGCGGAACGCGCTGGCGTAGTACTGGCGGGCCTCGCCCTGGTGGGCCGGGTCGTCTCCGAGGTCCTGGGCCATCCAGCCGATGAGGTGGGCCAGTTGGGAAGTCGCGGCGAACAGGGCGCGGCCGGTGTCCTCGGTGTAGCGGCCCCGGAGCCAGGGGCCGACGGTGCCGGTGAGGTAGCGGGCGGCGAGGTGCTTGGCGTGGCCTCCGCCGTACTCGGCCGCCAGGTCGCCGAGGGTGGAGACCATCTGCTGGATCGCGCGGATCTCCCCGTGGCCGACCCGTACGGCTCCCGGCAGAGGGCCGGCCACCCTGCGGGTGATGGCCTCGGGGTCGGGTACGCCCAGCAGCGAGAGAGCGGCGCCGCTGGAGGTGGCCAGAAATCCTCTGCGATCCACTGGGCTCCCTTCCAGAGCGAGTATCACCTCAACGGTATCGACACCGGCGAGCGTCGGCTCAGCGAGAGGCGTGCGCGGGTGCCCCTGCGGGGGCAGGAAGCCGAGGCGTTCGGGCCCGACTCCGAACGCGGCGCGCAGCGCGGTCTCGTAGTCGGGGCGCGGCCAGCCGGGGGCCTCGGACTCCCACCTGCGGAAGGTGCGCTCGGAGACCTCGAAGAACGGATCTTCCAGGGCCTTGCGGCCGGCCCGGCTGACCCCCGCCGCGCCCGCTTTCTGGGTCAGCCATCCCCGGTCGAGCCTGGCCGTCCGTAACCGTTGATTGATCGTCAACACAGCCTCCCAACACGGTGGATGTCCACAGCTACTGGCATGAATGCCGACAGGCAAGCCGAACCGTCATGCGCGGCCGTGAAGTGGCCGCTCAATGGCCGCTCCCTGTCCTTGTTGTGGCCGCGTCCGGGCTCGGAGACTTCCTTCCACTCCCACTCCCTTCGGGCTTGCGCCCACTGGAGGTTTCGCGTGAATACGCATGGAAGTGAACTCCTCGACGGCAGCGTCGAGAACCTCGCCGCCCGGGTGGAGCACCTGACGGATGGGTCTCCGGCGCCGGTACTGGCCCTGGGTGTCTTCGAGCGGGTCGGCTCGAACTGGCTGTCCGACTCGCTGCGCCGGGTGATGCCACAGCACAACGAGCCGTTCCGCCAGCAGCTCAGCCGCTCGCATCCGCTCTCGCCCGACCGCGTCCCGCCGAGCCTGGCGGAGGCCGGGCTGTCCGGCCTGGGCTGGCACCAACTGGTATGCGCCCTCAGCGACTTGCACGGCCATCCTCGGCATCTGGTCAAGGAAACCAATCTGTTCTTCGCGGCCGACACGGTGCTCGGGCTACTGCCCCGGTCGCCGGCCGTCGTCCTGACCCGGGCGCCCATCGGTATCGCCTCGTCGTTCGCGCGCGGGCGGCTGTGGGACCGGTGGCGGTATGGGGACCGGTATGCGCAGGTGTCGGCCTCCGCCCGCGCACCGCGCTGGCGTACATCGTTCTCGGGGCTCCTCCCGGCAGACTCCCCGGCCCCGTCCACCGCCCTGGGCCGGCTCATCACCGTCAACGTCCTGCTACTGGCCAAGGCTCTGTACGACCCGGTCACCGGCGCCCGGCCCCGCCTGGTCATCCCCTACGAGCGGCACGTCACCGACCGCGCGGCCACACTGTCCGCGCTGGCACGCTTCCTGGATCTACCGGCGCCCATGCTTGAGGAGGAGGCGCCCGGCCCCGACCGGGGGGCTATGGACGACACGTTCGCGACCACCGGGCGCAAAGACGGGCTGGTCGCCGAACTCGGACGCGGTGAAGCCGACTTGGTCCGGGACGCGGTGGCTACAACGCTCGACCGTGCCCGCAACACGCTCGTCCCGGCAGTCACGCACACAGCTGCGCAGTGGCTCGCCGGTGACGATCTGTACGAGGCCCACGAGCCCGTCGCACGTCCCGCTCGGACTAGGCAGGTCCCGGTCCCCGTACCGGTCCCTCGTCCCGACTACCGGCCAGCCTCGGAAGTCCGGTTGCGGAACGTGCTGGTCACCAACGCGGAGATGGCGGAGTTCCTGACCCTGCTGCACGCGGGAGGTGCGCCGAACAGCCGCCTGGGCACCAATCTGCTGGTCTGCCCGATGCCGCACGAGCGGGGCGGGCGCCTGCACTTCGACCCGGAGCGGCGGCAGTGGCGGGTGAGCCGGGAGTACGAGGAGCATCCCGCGTACTGGGTGACCTGGCTCGGGGCGGCCCTCGTGGCCGCCTGGTCCGGCGCGAGGCTGCCTACCCGCGCGGAGTTCCTGGATGCCGCGGCCGGCGGCCGGGCCTACAACTGCGACTACACGGTGGGCGACACCTGCCCGGTGGCCGAGCCGGGGCTCGGGCGTCTGGATGTGCATCACAGGATCGGCAACGTTCAGGTGTGGTGTGCCGACGGCCCGCCCCAGTCCGGAGAGCAGCCGGTGCAGCGGTACCTGGTGGGCGCCGCGTGGAACACACCGGGCACGTGGGAGGCGGTCTCCGCCGAGCGTTCCCGCTACCTGCTGGGCTCGTCGCGGGGCGTGGGCGTCCGCCTCGTGCGCGACGGCCGCACCACCGGTACCGGCGGGATCGGGGCGTGGGAGCTGGCGCATCAGCTCAGCCGGTGGGTTGAGACGGCGGACAGCGGCGCCCAGATCACTCCGGGCGCCATTGACCGTCTCCTGATCAAGACCGTGGGGTCATAGCCCGATGGCGGCCTTGGGTCCCATGTACGATCCGGCGCCCGGGAACCCGTCCCTGCACAGCTTGACGAACCGCTCGCTGAAGCCGAGGTCGGTCAGGGAGGCGAGGGGCACGTACTCGACGGCGTGGATCGGCCGGGTGTCCGCGCCCTCGGTCACGGCGCCGATCTCCCCGCCGACGACGCGGACCTCGAAGGTGATGTGCACGACCTGAGCCGGAACGTGGTCGCACAGGTACAGCAGCCGGCCGACCTCGACCTCGGCGCCGGTCTCCTCCCGCATCTCCCTGACCAGCCCCTGCTCCAGGGTCTCGCCGTCCTCGACCTTGCCCCCGGGCAGAGACCAGGCACGCGGACCGTCCGTGTCCTGACGCAGCAGAAGAATCCTGTCGCCCTCGATGGCGATGCCTGTCACGCGTGTGTGCATTCGCCGACGCTACCGCCTGCAGACCGGAGTTGAGAGGGACACCGATGAATCAGATGACGACCGTCGCCGTGGCGCCGGTGGTGATCGCCGCCGGGGGTCTTGGGACCCGGGTGGGCGGCTGGTCGCCCTATCTGCCCAAGGAATTCAGGCCGGTTGACGGTCGGCCGGGTCTCGCGCACATCGTGGACGAGGTGGGAGCCATGGGGGCCGCACGGGCCGTTGTGGTCCACCACCCGTACTACACGCCGCTCACGGCCTGGAGCCGGCGGGTTCTGGCGCCGGGTGCACTCGCCCGGTACCAGGAGATAGCGCGGCAGCCTGTCGAGGAGCACCGCCCCGCCGACCGTGTTCAGGTCGACTTCATCGCCCAGCGGGGCCGGTACGCGGACGTCACCTCCGTGCTGGAAGGTGCCGAACATCTGCTCTCGGGTGACGTGTACGTGGTCTTCGCTGACAACGTCGATCCCACGCACGCGGCGCTCCCCCTCCTCGCCGCCGCGGTAACGCCCGGAGTTCCGGCGGTGCTGGCCACGCCGTTCGACGTGGACTCGGCCGGCCATCACGGGGTGATCGTCTGCGCGGGTACGGGGCCGGTCCGGACGATGGTCGGGCTCGTCGAGAAACCCAGCCCTTCGCGGGCACGCCAGTTGGTGACCGAGCACGGGGCCGACGGCCTGCGGCTACTGCAGGGCCGCATGCGCATCACTCAGGGCCTGCTGCGGGACCTGGCCACAGCCGCACGGAGTTCTGCGGCAGAGCCGAAGCTCTCCCTGACGCTCGCCGCATACGCCCGCACGGCCCCCATCCATGTCGTCACCACGACCCGGCCCATGGCGGATCTCGGGCTGGCCGACAGCGGCCCCGTCAGCCCTCCCCCCTCTCCGTGAGCCGTTTCTCCAGGTCGCGTAGGTCCTTGATCAGGTTGCCGTGTACCTGGCGGGCCATGAGGGGGGCGGTCAGGCGGTAGAAGCCGCCCTCGCCGCCTCGGACGCGGATGCGGGCCAGGGTGCCGGTGGGGTGGGGGGCGAAGGTGTAGGTGACGTGCATGGGGAGGGGGCCCGCGACCGAGGTCATGTCGAGGAGGCGGGGCGGGTCGTGGGCGGTCACACGCAGTACGTAGTCGATACGGCGGCCCAGGAAGTACGCGGTACGGGTCACCTCGGCGCCGACACCGAACCCTCCGCCGTCCGCCTCCCGGGTCAGCTCCGCCGTACGGATGCCCTGCGTCCACTCCGAGTCGTGCCGCCAGTCCATGGCGTACGCGGCCACCTCCTCCGGCGCCAGTGGGAGCACCCGCTCGGCCGTCACATCGATGCCCATACGGTCAGTCTCCGACCGCCGCCCCACGGGCACCACCGGGTACGGCACGGCAGGGTGCGGCACCACCGGGTGCGGCACCACCGGGTGCGGGCCGCCCTCGCCTCTCGCCTCCGGGGGCGGGCCGTGGCGCCCGGTTCTCCTCATGCCCAAGCATCGGTACCGAAATAAGGTGAAGAGTCGCCAAAGCGGGCAATAGGGCATAGAGGGGCCGGTTCCGGTACTCGGGCCGCCCGCCGCCGCATGGGGGGGCGGGCGGGGTGCCGGCGAGCCGCGCCGGGCGGAGAGCCCACGCGAGCGAGCGGGATGAGCCGGTCGCGGCGCTCCCCGAGAGCGGGGGGCGGGCCGGTAGGGGAGCTCCACGGGCGTGGGACGACTCGACGAGAGCGAGATGAGCGGATATGGAGCGGGTTGGCGTCGACGGTCGGGCGCAGGACGCCCGGGGGATCGCGGGGCGCGGTCCGGACGCCGAAGGCGGGAGCACAGCGGCGGCGGAGGAGGAGGCCGTCGCGCGCGCCACGGTCGACGAGCACGGCATCGTGACCGGCTGGAACGCCGGTGCCGAACGCCTGCTCGGTTACTCCCCGTCGCAGATCCTCGGCCTCCCGGCCGCCTCCCTCCTCGCCACCGAGCCCCCGGGCGCCCACCCCGAGCCCCCGGGTGCCCCGACCGACGAGCCGCCCACCGTCTCCGACGTACCGGCCGATCAGCCGACCGCCTCCGACCCACGCACCCACCCGCCGGCCGGCCACGCATCCGCCCCCGACCTGCCCACCCACCCACCGGCCGGCCACCCAACCGCCTCCCCCCTCCCTTCCGTATCCGAGCTGACTGCCCTCCGGCGTTGGCACGGCATCCTCCCCCTCCTTCACCGTGACGGTCACCGGGTGACGGTGAAGGTGCTGGCGCACCATCGGGGGGCGCACCCGGGATCTGGGGGTGGTCCGGGGGCGGCGTCCGACTGGTTCCTCGTCTCCGCCGTCAGCGGTGGCGAGCCGCGTCCGGAGGACGACGCGCTCGTACGGCGTGGTTTTCTCGACTCGCCGAGCTGCTCGACCTCCGTCTACGACACGACGCTCCGCTTCCGCGGTTCCACCACGTCCGGGCAGACGGCCCTCGGTCTCGACGACGACGCTCTGCGCGGGCTGCGTCTGACGGACGTACTGGACGACCCCATCGCCCCGGAGGTGGAGCGGGCGATGCGGCGGGCGCTGGAGACGGGGGAACCGCAGCATCTGGAGAACCACGGCCGGGCCCCCGGCGAGCCGCGCGAACACGCCTGGTCGGTCCATCTCTATCAGCTGCGGGACCCGGACGGCCGCGTCGTCGGCGTCGCCTCCACCGGGCACGACATGACGGAGCAGTACTGGGCCCGGAAACGGCTCCAGCTGATCGCGGAGGCCAGCACCCGGATCGGCAGCACGCTGGATGTGACGCGGACGGCTCAGGAACTGGCGGAGGTGGTGGTTCCGGAGCTGGCCGACTTCCTCAGCGTGGATCTGCTGGCGTCCCTGGACGACGTACCCGAGCGGCCTCTGGGAGCGCCGGCGACGGGTGCGCCGCTCACGTTGCGGCGTATCGCGCACCGGTCCGTGCACGAGGGGACGCCCGAGGCGGTCGTGGCGCCGGGCGAGGTGGACGAGTATCCGGAGGGTTCGCCGCCCGTGGAGAGTCTGCGGGCGGGGCGGGCCGTGATGCACCGGATCACCGAGCCGACGATCGCCGACTGGCTGGCCCGCGATCCGCTGCGGTCCGCGAGCGTCCGCGAGTACGGCTTCCACTCGGCGATGACGGTGCCCCTGTCGGCGCGCGGCACCACCCTCGGGGTGGTCGTGCTGGCCCGGCACCGGCGTCCCGAGCCGTTCCAGCGGGACGATCTCGTACTGGCGGAGGAGTTGGCGGCCCGGGCGTCGGTCTGTATCGACAACGCCCTGCGCTACACCCGTGAACGCGGTACCGCCGTCACCCTGCAGCGGAGTCTGCTGCCGCAGAGCCTGCCCGAGCAGACGGCGGTCGAGGTCGCCTCCCGCTATCTTCCGGCGGGTGCGCGGGCCGGGGTGGGCGGTGACTGGTTCGACGTCATCCCGCTCTCCGGGGCGAGGGTCGCGCTGGTCGTCGGCGATGTCGTCGGCCACGGCATCCACGCCTCCGCCACCATGGGGCGCCTGCGCACCGCCGTACGCACCCTCGCCGACATCGACCTGCCGCCCGACGAACTCCTCACCCACCTGGACGATTTGGTGGGCCGGTTGGCCATGGAGGCGGAGGGTGCGGGGAGCGCGCGGGGAGAGGGGGTGGTGACGACCGCCGGGGACGGTATCCCGCGCGACACCGCCGGTGACGGCATCCCGTACGGCAGCACGCAAACCGGGGTCCCGGGCACCCCGACCGGCGCCCCCGCGACCCCCACTGGCACGGCCGCCGCCCCTTCCAGCGACGTAGTCGGCGCCACCTGCCTCTACGCCGTCTACGACCCCGTCTCCCGGCGCTGCACCCTCGCCCGGGCCGGGCATCCGCTGCCCGCCGTGGTGAGCCCGGACGGGACCGCCGAGCTGCTGGACCTGCCGGCCGGGCCCCCGCTGGGCCTCGGCGGGCTGCCGTTCGAGTCGGTGGAGACCGAGCTGCCGGAGGGCAGTCTGCTCGCGCTCTACACCGACGGTCTGATCCAGTCCCGCGACGGCGGACTCGGCGGCGAGGGCATCGACAGCGGACTCGGCGGCGGAATCGACGACGGCATCGCCCGGCTGTGCCGGTCCCTCACCACCCCCGCCACCTCACTGGAGTCGCTGTGCGACACGGTCCTCGGCGGACTGCTCACCCACCGGCCCACCGACGACGTCGCCCTGCTCCTCGCCCGTACCCGCGCCCTCGACGCCGGCCAGGTCGCCACCTGGGACGTCACCCCGGAACCGTCCGCCGTCGCCGAGGCCCGCAAGAACGTCCTGAGGCGGCTGGACGACTGGGGCCTGACCGAGGCGTCCTTCGTCACCGAGCTGGTCGTCAGCGAACTGGTCACCAACGCCATCCGCCACGCCGAACCGCCCATCCAGCTCCGGCTCATCCACGACACCTCCCTGATCTGCGAGGTCTCGGACGCCAGCAACACCGCGCCCCATATGCGCCGCGCCCGCTCCTACGACGAGGGCGGCCGGGGCCTCCTCCTGGTCGCCCAGCTGACCCAGCGCTGGGGCACCCG
Organism: Streptomyces sp. NPDC002643; assembly: GCF_053592555.1. Taxonomy (NCBI): domain Bacteria; kingdom Bacillati; phylum Actinomycetota; class Actinomycetes; order Kitasatosporales; family Streptomycetaceae; genus Streptomyces; species Streptomyces sp. NPDC002643. The sequence continues at coordinate 140,560 of NZ_JBSFVY010000012.1, read as the reverse complement.
CCCCACCCCCACCGGCAAGACCATCTGGACGGAACAGAACCTCGACGACGTCCTCTGAACCGGTGATCCGGGGGCGGTCACCCCTTCGTCTTCGCCCCACCTACTTCGCCCCCACCTACTTCGCCGCCACGTAGTACACGTTGATCGGATCGCCCTCGACCGCCTTGACCTCGATGTGCGAGAAACCGGCCGCTTCGAGCATCTCCGTCGCCCGTTCCTGTCCCCACACCGTGCCGAGGCCCGCGCCGCCGGTGCTGAGGGAGGTGGTCATGCAGTAGAAGACGGAGAAGCCGTAGAGGGCGGGGCCGAAGGGGTGGTCGAGGTTGCGTTCCAGGTGGCTGGAGGCGGCGATGTCACCCATGAGGAAGAGGCCGTCGTCACGGAGGGCGCGGGCGATGGCGGTGAGGGTCTCGGCGGGGCGGGCGAGGTCGTGGATCACGTCGAAGGCGGTGATCAGGTCGTAGGTGCCGTCGATGGCCGTGGAGTCGGCGAGGACGTAGTCGAGGTTGCCGAGAGCGGCGCGGCTCGCCTTCGCACGGGCCGCCGCGATGCCCTCCTCCGACTGGTCCAGCCCCCGGAAGCGGCTGTTCGGGAAGGCCTGGGCCAGGAGGTACGGGGCGTGGCCCTGGCCGGTGCCGACGTCCAGGGCGTCGACGCCGGCGCGCAGGCGCTCGGTGAGGCCGGGGACGAGCGGCACGATCGTGTCGACGAGGGCCAGGTCGTAGACGCGGGCGCTCTCCTGCGCCATAAGGCCCTGGAAGCGCGGATACGCCGAGTACGGCACCCCTCCGCCCTCACGGAAGCACCGTACGACCCGCTCCTCGACCTCTCCCATCAGGGCGATGTACGGCATCATCCCGGCCAGGTTGTCGGGCCCGGCGGCGCTGGTCAGCGAGGCGGCGTGCTCCGGGGGCAGGTGATAGGTCCGCGTGTCCGGGTCGTACTCGACGAAACCGCCGAGGACCATACCGCCCAGCCACTCCCGCACATACCGCTCGTCCAGCCCGGCCGCCTCCGCGACCCCGCCGGCGGACGACGGCGGCAGCCCGGCCATGACATCGAACAGCCCGCACTCATGCCCCACAGCGGTGAGCAGCGCCAGGGCCCCCTTGTTCAGAACATCGACGACCTCCCCCGCGAACGCCTCCCGCCGAGCGTCGTCCAGCGCCCCCTGCCGCATCTCGGATGTGGACATATCCGCACCTCCATGGTTCATCCGGTTTCCACGCTATTGCGGATGAGGAGGAGAGGCGGCCCGTGGACGGACCCGGGCCGCCTCGGCGGAGGGGGAACGAGCGGTCAGCCCCAGGTCTTGATCAGCTTGTCGGCGTAGCCCTTTTCCTGGCCGGTGGCGTTGGGGTGGAAGGTGGCGGTCGTGTCGGTGAGGTCGACGCCGTTGATCCACGGGTCCTGGCCGCAGGCGCCGTGGCCCGCGAACTGCCCCCGCATGTCGATGAAGTAGACGCTCGCGTTGACGGCGGCCTTCAGGCTGCCCTCGGCGAGGGCGTCGGCGTAGCCGTTCATCGCGGTGCGGCGGGCGGCGCTGAGGTCGATGACGGGGCAGGTGCCGGTGGTGGAGATCGCCTGCGGGTAGCCGAGGACGAGGACCAGGGCCTTGGGGGCGCGTGCCTTGATGTCCTTGTAGAGGCCGGCGAGGGAGTCGGACAGCGCGTTCTTGGCGTAGTCCGCCATGTAGCCGGTGGCGACCTGGCAGGCGGACTCGGTGTTGGTGAGGCACGTCTGAGCGACATAGGCGAACTGGGCGTCGTTGCCGCCGACCGTGACCGTGACCAGGTTGGTCGACGCGCTCAGCGCGGACAGCTGCTTCTCGCGGATGTCCTTGATGGTCGCGCCGCTGCAGGAGACGTCCTTCAGCGCGTACTCGGGGTTCGCAGCCGCCCACAGATGCGGGTAGTTCTTCGTGCTCCGCTTGCAGTCACCGCTCGCCGGGTCGTACGAGCCCGCCCCGACACCGGAGGCGTACGAGTCGCCGAGCGCGACGTACTCGGCGGTGGTCGCCGCCTGGGCGGAACCGCTCGCCGCGGTCAGTCCCGCGACGGTCATCAGGGCAGCGGCGACGGCCGACGTGAATTTACGCATGAGGTGTATGGGTCCTTCTGATTCGAGGAGGAGGAAGAGGGGGGAGGAGGAGAGGGGGGTGGGCGCGAGCGTACTGCCGTGTGCCGGGTGGGCGATCACGCTTCGGAAGCCCTGAACCGGCGGTGTGCGGGCCGCAGTTACCCCCGTCTTCGCGGTACGGCGCGGCCGCCCCCAGGGGCGCGCGGCCCGGCAACGTCAACTCCCGCTCCGGGGCCGCGCCTTACCACTGACCTGCGTGAACTCCCTCAAAGCTGCCCCGGGTTCCCCTCCCGCCGGCATCGCTCACCCGCGTCTTCCCCCGTACGGCCTCACCCCACCGATACTCACCCCTCACCCCCTTGCGTTCGCGCCCACACCCTGCCCTCATTCCTGCACCTCAGGAAGGCCCGCCCGGCCCAATGGGCAGACCTTCACCGGGGAACGCAACCTTTCGGCCTTGTCGGCCCTCAGAACACGCCCTGCCCCGCGCCCAGGACGCCCCTCGGGTCGTACCGTCGCCGGGCCGCCTTGAGCGTGGGCCAGACCGGGCCGAAGTGGCGGCGCCAGTCGGACTCGGTGAAGGGGATGGCGCCCACCGGGTAACGGTGGCCGCCGCCCGCGAGAGCGATCTCGTACGCCGTGCGGTTGGCCTGGAGGAGGCGGTCGACGGTGGCGGTGTCGTCCGGTGGGGTCGCGCGCAGGATGGCGAAGAGATACGGGACCGGGTCGTCCGGCATGCGCAGCAGCGGCGCGGTGAAGCGTTCGCGGCGTACCGGGTAGAGGAGGACGAGGCCGGGGCCGAGGTCGTCCGGGGTGAGATCGGCGAGGATCTCCCGGGCGATGCCGGCCGCGCGGGCGCTGGGGAACCAGAGGTTGAGCCACGGATGGGCCCAGTACCACAGGCCCGACTCCTTCAGCGCGGCGACGGCGGCGGCGATCCGGTCGAGGAAGTCGTAGTACGGCATATCGGTGATCTGCGCGCCCTGCGGGTCGTGGCGCAGCCCGCGCAGCAGAACCGCGTCGTCGGGGGTGTCACCGGCGGGCAGGCCGTAGGAAACAGCCTCGATGGAGCACTTGGTGAAGGCTCCGCTGTCGTCGGCGGTGACCTGGCCCTCGACATAGTCGAAGCGCTCGTCCTCCGCGAGGACACGCTGGTCTTCCAGGTACGTCTCCAGATCGTCGTACGGCAGGACGTAGTGGCGGACGGACTCCGGGGCCGTCATCAGCCGCAGGGTGGCGCCGACGATGATCGCGCACTGGCCGAGTCCGGCGCGTACGGCGTCGAACAGGTCGGGGTGCCGTGTCGCGGAGCAGTGCAGCAACTCCCCTGCCCCGGTGACGACTTCGAGGGCGACGACGTTGTCGACCTGGGGGCCGTGGCGGTGGGCCTGGCCGCCCACGCCGCCCACGGAGAGGGTGCCGCCGACGGAGAGTTCGAGGTAGTCGGTGAAGACGGGCGGGGTGAGGCCGTGGGCGAGCGTGGCCCGGGTGACATCGCTCCACTTGGCGCCCGCGCCGACGGTGACGGTGGAACTCCCGGACGTGGAACTCCCGGCCGAGGCACCGACGTTCACCGTGCCGATGTCGGCGAGCGGTGTGGTCTCGATGACGAGCCCGCCCTCGATCTGCGCCTGCCCGAGCGTGGCGTGGCCCTGCCCGCGCGCGGACACCTGGATGCCGTGCGCGTTGCAGAACCTGACCATCGCGACGACATCCGCCACCGAGCCCGGCCGCAGCACCGCGTCCGGGGTGCGATGCACGATGTGCCCGTAGTCGTCGGCTACGGCGGCCCGGGACGCGGTGTCGGTGAGCAGGGTGCCGTCGAGTTCGGGGACGCCTATGAATCCGGCCGTGGAGTCATACGACGCTGACGCTGATGGTGACGATGCCGGCGCCGCTGCCCAGCTCCTGGTGGAAGGGTCGAAGCCGACGACGGCGGCACCCGCTACGGCGAGGCCGCGCAGCGTAGTACGTCTGGACGGATGGTGGGGCGTGGGGGACATGAAACCTCCGGAGATGCACGGATATTCACTCCCTGAACGGGCAACCGGAAGGTGAAGTTCCGCATCTCGCGCCCCTTTTGACTGAGGATCAGCCCGCCCCAGGTCCACATCCACCCGTCGGCCGGACGCCGACACCCGCGCCCCTTACCCGAACATGCGATCATGCCCGCCGTGAACTCGCTTTCCAGCCCATCTCAGGGCACACCCCCCACAGAACCGCCCACTCCCGCCGACGACGACACCGAGCCCGGGCAGACAGCCGCCCCCGACCCCGAACCCCTGCAAGCCGCCGCCGAGCCCCAGGACTTGCCCGGGCAGGCAGCCGCCCCCGGCTCCGGCTTCCTCGCCGAGCTGAAAGACGCCGTCACCTTCCGCGCCTTCGGACTGGTCCTCGGCGGTCTCCTCGTCCAACTCGCCTTCGTCGTCTCGTACGTCGGCGCCTTCCACTCGCCCACCCCGCACCGCATCCCGGTCGCGGTGGCCGCCCCGCAGCAGGCGTCGGCGAAGATCGTCGCCCAGCTGAACTCCCTCGATGGCGACCCGGTGAAGGCCACGGCCGTGTCGGACAGCGACGCGGCCCGGGAGCGGGTGCTCACAAGGGAGGCGGACGCCGCGTTCCTCTTCAACGCGACCGGCACGAAGGACACCCTGCTGGTCGCCTCGGCCGGCGGCCCCTCGCTGTCGCAGACGGCGACGCAGATCGCCCAGGAGATAGAGGCGGCGCAGCAGCGCGAGGTCACCGTCAAGGACATCCGCCCCCCGAACTCGGGCGACGGCCGCGGGATGACGTCCTTCTATCTGGTCCTCGGCTGGGTCATCGGCGGCTATCTCACCGCGACCATCATGGGCATGGCGGCCGGCTCCCGCCCCGCGAACCGGCACCGCACCCTGATCCGCCTGGGCGTCCTGGTGCTGTACGCGGCGGTGTCGGGCCTGGCCGGCGCGGCGATCGTCGGCCCGGTGTTCGACGCGCTCAGCGGCCACTTCTGGGCGCTGGCAGCGATCGGCACCCTGGTCGTGTTCGCCTCGGCGGCCACCGCGCTCGCCCTCCAGACCCTCCTCGGTCTGCTGGGCACCGGCGTGGTCATCCTCCTCTTCGTCGTCCTCGGCAACCCCAGCTCCGGCGGCGTCTACCCGGCCCCGCTCCTCCCCGCCTTCTGGAGCGCCATCGGCCAACTCCTGCCACCGGGCGCGGGCACGACCGTCGTCCGCAACACGGTCTATTTCTCCGGCCACGCCACCACCCAGGCCCTGACCGTCCTGACCACGTACGCCATCGCCGGCGCGCTCGTCGCCTGGGCGGCGTCCTGGCGGAACGAGCGGCGGAACGAGCGGCGCGTCAGCCGGCCGTAGACGAAGCATCGCCCCCGCCCTGTGCACACCCCTCGCTTTATTTGTGAGTGGGCTGTGCGGAAGCTGATCGGTTACCGGCCCGTATGCGGTGACTTGGTCAAAACAGGGTAGGGGGCTTTCTTTTACCCTTAACTCACCAGTCAAATATGGTCACTTGAATCATCACGCGTGTCCTACGTCGCGGCCCGCGACGGACCGCGTTCAGGAAGGACCCCCCACAAGTGACCCACACCCCCTGGGCGTTCAGAACGGCGGCGATAGGCGTCGCGTTCGCCACCGCCGCGGCGACGTTCTCGACCCTCTCGGTGGCGCAGGCCGCCACCCCGGACCACCGCCACCCGCAGACCACCGCCGACTCCCGCCCGCAGCAGGCCGATGACCACGACGGCCACGACGGCCACGACGGCCACGACGGCCACGAGGGCCACGGTCACCACGCCGGTCACGGCGCCGGGCGCGAGCACAACCTCGAAGGCCCCCTCTCCCGCACGCAGGCGGCCCAGCGCGAAGAGGCGTTGAAGCAGGTCATATCCGGCGACCTCAAGGTCAGGAACCTCGACGGCTCCAAGGTCGTCCAGCTCAAAACCGGAAAGGGCGAGCCCAAGTACGTGGAGCTCGGCCGGGAGCGTACTGACCGGATCTTCACGATCCTCGTCGAGTTCGGCGACGAGACCGACAGCCGTTACGGCGGCACCCCCGGCCCACTGCACAACCGTATCCCCGAGCCGGACCGCACCAAGAACAACTGGTTCCCGTGGAAGGCCGATTACAACAGGGAGCACTACGAGCAGCTCTACTTCGGCACCAGCGACGGCGAGAGCACGGGCAAGGACACCGAGTCGCTGAAGAAGTACTTCGAGAAGCAGTCCTCGGGCCGCTACTCGGTCGAGGGCGCGGTCGCGGACTGGGTCAAGGTCCGCTACAACGAGGCCCGTTACGGCAGCAACAAGTGCGACAACTGCGTCTGGGACCTGGTCCGCGACGGCCTCAACGCCTGGGTCGCCGACCAGGAGGCGAAGGGCAGGTCGGACGCCGAGATCAAGTCGGAGCTGGCCGGGTTCGACCGGTGGGACCGCTACGACTTCGACGGTGACGGCGACTTCAACGAGCCCGACGGCTACATCGACCACATGCAGATCGTGCACGCCGGCGCCGACGAGGCCGACGGCGGCGGCGCCGAGGGTGAGGACGCGATCTGGTCCCACCGCTGGTACGCGTACAGCGACGCCTGGGGCGAGACCGGCCCCGCCGGCAACAAGCTCGGCGGCACCCAGATCGGCGACACCGGCGTGTGGGCCGGCGACTACACCATCCAGGCCGAGAACGTCGGCCTCGCCGTCTTCGCCCACGAGTACGGCCATGATCTGGGCCTGCCGGACCACTACGACACCTCCGGCACCGGCAACGACAACTCCACCGGCTTCTGGACGCTGATGTCGCTCGGCGCCCTCATCGGCGAGAGCCAGACCGAGACCGGCGACCTGCCCAGCGACATGACCGCCTGGGACAAGCTCCAGCTGGGCTGGCTGAACTACGACACGGCGAGGGCCGCGACCCTGTCCACCCACAAGCTGGGCGTCGCCGAGTACAACACCAAGGACAAGCAGGCGCTGGTCGTCGAGTTGCCGAAGAAGGCGGTGACGACGGAGATCGTCGCCCCGGCGCAGGGCGCCACCCAGTGGTGGAGCGGCAGCGGCGACCAGTTGTCCAACACCCTGACCCGTTCCGTCGACCTCACCGGCAGGTCCTCCGCCGCGCTCACCCTCGACGGCTGGTGGGACATCGAGAAGGAGTTCGACTTCCTCTACACCGAGGTCTCCACGGACGGCGGCGCCACCTGGACCGCGCTGGACGGCACCGCGAACGGCGACCCCATCAGCCGTGACTCCTCCGGCAAGCCGGCCCTCGACGGCACCACCGAGACGTACCAGAAGCTGGTCTACCCCCTGGACGCGTACGCGGGCCGGAAGATCGAGCTGCGCTTCCGCTACCAGACCGACCAGTTCGTGGCCCAGAAGGGTTTCACCGCCGACCGGATCACGGTCACGGCCGACGGTACCCCGCTCGTCTCCGACGACGCCGAGACCGCCGACCCGGCCTGGACGGCGAAGGGCTTCTCCCGCCTCGGCAGCTCGTACAGCACCGACTACGAGCAGTACTACATCGCCGAGAACCGCCAGTACGTGTCGTACGACCGCACGCTCAAGGTGGGCCCGTACAACTACGGTTCGGCCGAGCGCCCCGACTGGGTGGAGCGGTACCCGTACCAGAACGGCCTGCTGATCTGGAAGTGGGACACCTCCCAGCGCGACAACAACACCGGCAAGCACCCGGGCGTCGGCCTCCTCCTCCCCGTGGACGCCCACCCCACGCCCATGAAGTGGTCCGACGGCACACTGATGGGCAACACCCTCCAGTCCTTCGACTCCCCCTTCAGCCTCTACCGCACGGACGGCATCACCCTCCACAAGACCGACGCCCCGACCGAGATCCGCGCCAAGCGGGGCAACCCCGTCTTCGACGACCACGCCCACACCTACTACGACGAGACCAACCCCACCGGCGGCGTCCGCGTCACCGACACCAACACCCGCATCAGGATCGTCAGCGAGGCCTTCGACGGCTCGACGGTGACGGTGCGGGTGAGCGCGGCGAAGTAGCCGCCGGCCGGCCCGGCTCGCCCTTCTCGACGGCCGCGGCCTCTCCTCAGGAGGTCGCGGCCGTTTTCCGTGCCGGCGTCATGATTTCGGCGATGTGCCGCCGGTAGTTCGGGCACTGGAGGACGTCCTCGTGCTCGCAGTTCAGGCCGCCCTCGATGAGCTCCAACGATGCCTGGGCCGCCGCGATTCTCGACCGGAGTTCCTCGGCCGTGGGGCGCAGGATCTCGTGCCGGGTGGCGCGGTCGGCGGTCGCGGACAGGCTCCTGATGGCGGTCAGGCCGAGGCCTGCCTCCTTCAACAGGAGAATCGTCGCCACGCGGGTGAGGTCGTCCGCACCGTAACGGCGGCGCCCGCCGGCGTCCCGTCCGGGGTGCAGCAGGCCCATCGCCTCCCAATGCCGCAGCACGTGCGTGGCCAGGCCGAACCGTGCCGCGAGGGCGCCGATGCTCGACGTGCCGACGCCGTCGTCTCCGCTGCCGCCGTCTCCGCTGCCGCCGTCTTCGCTTGACTTCATGCCGACATTAAGTCGCAGCATGACGTCCATGTCCAAGCATCAGGAAGCGCGGGAAGCGTTGGAAGAGCCCCGCGACACCGAAGCCCTGCTGGCCGTCCTCGACGCCGCGGACCGGATGCCGAGCGCCGCTCGGCTGCGGGCCCGCTCCTATGAACTGCTGTCTCTCGTCCCGGGCTCGACCGTCGTGGACGTCGGCTGCGGCGCCGGACGAGCCGTCGCCGAGCTGGCCGAGCGCGGTGTCCACGCGGTGGGCGTGGACCCGAGCCCGCGGATGCTGGCCGCGGCCAGGGAGCGATGGCCGGAGGCCGACTTCCGGGAGGCGGGGGCGGAGGATCTGCCGTTCGCCGACGGAAGCGTGCGCGGCTACCGTGCCGACAAGGTCTTCCACGTACTCCAGGAACCGGCGCGCGCGGTGGCGGAGGCACGGCGGGTCCTCTGCCCGGGCGGCAGGATCGTCCTCGTCGGTCAGGACTGGGACGCCATCATGATCGACTCGGACGACGCGACGCTCACCCGCACGATCGTGCAAGCCCGCGCCGACCTCCTGCCCACTCCCCGCGCCGGCCGCCAGTACCGCAACCTGCTCCTCGCCGGGGGCTTCGACGACGTCACGGTCGAGGCACACACCACCGTGTTCACCGACCCCGCGATGCTGCCGCTCGCCACCAGGCTCGCCGAACCGGCCCACGCCGCCGGCGCCGTCGACCGCGCCCGGGCGGACGAGTGGCTGACCGACCAACACCACCGCGCCGAAACCAACCGCTTCCTGATCGCCATCCCGTTCTTCATGGCCTCAGCTTCGGCCTAAGTGCTGTCCCACCCACCACAAGCACGGTGGCCGCGGCCAGTTCGCTCTGCGTGAGGTCACGCTGCCTGCGCATCTCGGCCACTCGCGCGCCGAAGGCCCGACGCACCTGGGACGACACGGCTACGCCGCCGCCGTCCCGGCGATGGCGTCGAGGAACGTCACGTCGACTTCCGCCAGGTACTGCTCGCGTTCGGCGAGAAAACGCCGCGTGTGCGACTGCGTCTCGTGCAGTTCGAAGGCGGCCCGGTCGGCGTAGAGCTCGTAGAAGACGCGGACGAGCGGTTCATCCACAGGGGTGTGGACGACGTACGTGAGCGTGCCCGGCTCCTTCGCCTTGATCCCCGTCAACGTGTCAGCGCATAGGGCATCGAAGGCAGTTGCCGCTTCCTGGTCGCGCAACGCGAAACGCACGACCAGACCGAAACCTTCACTCATGAGCGCTCCTTTCAATGGAGCACAAGTGTGTCAACGGAGCATTCTCGCTGGGCACCAGCGCCATCACCGCTTGCTCGGCGTGGCGGTGAACTGCTCTCACGTGTCCGGGAGTTGCTCGACGACCCGCACCGACGTGGACACCGTGGATCACTGCGGGCCCCGCGTCGATTCCGCGCGTGGCCTTGTCCAGGGCCCACAGCCGTTCCGCCTGAGCGCGCTCCTCCGCCGTGCGTGGACTCCTGTCGGGTACTTCGTCGAGGTAGCGCCGTACGGGGCTGAAGGTGTCGATGAAAGGTTGGTTGGCGGCGGCTTCGGCGGTCGGCCACGTTCGTTCAGCTCCTAACTAGCTGTTCGGGCCGCACCCCAGGACGGTTGCCCCCGGACTGGGGTGCTCTTGGTTGGCGCGACTACGTACCTTTACGATGACGAGATCGAGCGCGACGCCCCCGACGCGCCGTTCGAACAGTTGGCGGGCATCTTGAAGGCCCGGATCAAGCGGGGCGACTGGCAACCCAATCGGCAGATCACCTCTGAATCCCGCTTGGGTGAAGAGTTCGGGCTCTCCCGCCCCACCGTGCGGCGGGCTATCGCCCTACTCGTCGAAGAGGGATGGCTCTTCGTTCGTCCGCAGCGTGGGACGTACGTCGCGGGCTCCGCAAGGCTGAACGGCCCCGAGCCTCCGGCAGGGAATCGCCGGCATCTCGTCACGGGAGGGCGACGCAGCGGAACCCGATGTCGTTGTCCTGCATCGCCGCATTCGCCGCGTTGCGCAGCGACGGCGCGGCCCGTGCGAACGGGGAGGTGAATGCCGAGCCCTTCAGCTCGTACCGGCCGGTGCCCTCCTCCGTGGAGCACCACTCCCAGGTGTTCCCGCACAGGTCGAACACCCCGTACGGACTGACGCCGGACTGATAGCGCGCGACCGGGGTCGTCCTCCCTATCTCGGCTTCCGCGACGTTGCACTTGGCCGCCGTGGGCTCATCCCCCCACGGGTACATGCGCCCTTTCGAGCCACGGGCGGCCTTCTCCCACTGCTGGGCAGTGGGCAGTTGCTTGCCGCACCAGTGGGCGTACGCGGTGGCGTCGTGCCATGTCACCCACACAACGGGGTGGTCAAACAGATCATCGGGGCAGCGACCGTTCCGCCAGTGCCGGGGCGGCCGGTGGCCCGTGGTGCGTACGAACCGCTCGTAGTCGATGTTCGTTGTCGGGTACACATCGACGCGGAAGCCGTCCAGCCAGGTCGGGGTCTTCGCGGGACCGGAGAGGTAGATGCCTTCCTCGACCAGGACCATGACCTTGCCGTCCACGGCGTGCTTCACAGCGCGCGGGTCGCGGCGCAGCAGCTGCTCGGCGCGTTCGTCGTGCTCGACGGCGGCCCGCTCGGTGAGAAACGCCGCGAACCGCTGCTGCGCGGCAGGGTCGGCGCGGGCGAGCAGGGTGTCCAGGGCCTCCTGATTGCCTGGGCGGAGGCTGATGGTCTCACCCCGGCCTTCCCAGGTCGCCAATTGACGCTGGCTAACCGGGACCATGGCCGCGAAGTCGCGCCCGGTCATGCGCATGGCCGTGCGCAGCAGCAGGACCTCGCGCCCGGTCCATCTGGTGACCCCCGTCACACCGGCCCTCCTCTACAGCTCCTCGCCCGGGACGGACAGGTACGTCTCGCGCAGCGTGCTCAGCGCTGGGTGCTCGATCGCCATGGGCGTGTCGTCGATGGCGGACAGGGCGCGGACGCCGATGGAGGTGTTGGTGGCGAAGGCCACCGGCATCGCCTTGGCCTCGTCGAGGGTGACGGGGGCGACCTTGTACTCGGTGCGCTGCTGGAGCAGTGCCGCAGTCACACCCGGCAGCACCGGGCCCTCCGGCCAGACGATGGTGCCGTTCTCGTCGACGAAGCCCACGTTCCATGTTCCGCCCTCGGTCACGTGATGGTCGGGGCCGAAGAACAGGGCGTCGTCGAAGCCCTTGAGCCGTGCCGTGCGGCGGGCGTGCAGCGCACCGAAGAGGCCGCAGTGCTTGACCTGGGGAAGGTCACGCTCGTACCGCACGCTCAATGCCTTCAGCGGTGGCGGAGGCAGTGCGCCAGCGGGGCGTACGGTCACCATGATCTGCGGCTCGGTGGCCTCCTCGGGATGCCCCATGTCCACCGTGGGGTCGAAGTGCGTGACGCGGACGACACAGGGCCCGTCCCGCCCGTCCAGGGCCTCGCGGACCAGGTCGCGGACGTGGCCGGTGTCCACCGCGGCGCCGAACACGATCTCGCTGTCCCGCACAAGTCGCTCCATGTGCAGGGACAGGCCACGGATGCGGCGATCGGCACCGACGCGCATGGACGTGAAGTGTCCGTACGACGTGAGCGCCAGGGGCAGCAAGTCTTCGACTGTTGCGGGGTGTTCGTTCAATGTCGCCATGTCGCCCAGCATGTCAGCAGGCGCCGGGCACTTGGCACCCCAAAGCCAGTTACTGACGGGTCAACTTCGTCAGAACTTCATTCCCTTCCCCCTTCTCTCTGCTGTTCGCTTGTCACCATCCGGACACGTCTGGTGACCAGCGAGGCGGCGAGGCCCGTGCGAACAGTCCTGCCATCGACCGCCCAGCACACCCTCACGTCTCACGGGAGACCACCGATGACCTCGACGACCACAGCTGTCGCCGCAGCCACTTCAGCCACTGAACTGATCGCCGCGCCCGGCTTCGAGGTGTCCTTCCTCCCCGCAGACATACGCGTTCGCCAGATGCGCCGGATCACCGCTGCCTACCTGCGCTGTTGTGGCATGGCCGACCTCATCGGCAACGCCCTGCTCGCGGTCTCCGAGTTGGTCACCAACGCCATCAGGTACGGCGAAGGCCGACCGGTCGGTCTCCGGGTCGTCCCCTCCGCCGGTGAACTGCGCATCGAAGTCACCGATGGCAGTCCGACCCGGGCCAGTCCCCGGACCGCCGGAGCAGACGACGAGAGTGGGCGCGGGCTGCTACTCGTGTCCGCCATCTCGAAGGAGTGGGGCGTCAGCGACGACGGCACGACGACGTGGTGCTCCCTCGCGGCTGCCGAGCAGCCCCTTTCCCTGGCGCGTAACCGCCCCCACACACGCCGACTTGGCTAGCTTTCCTCGTCGGCCACCAAGCCGAGCCGTGCCATCGCAAGCACCGCCCCAAACAGAAACAGGTAATCGGATGACTGCTACCGACGACTCGACCGTTCGTCACACCGACGCGCTACGCGCGGCCATGGTCCGCGCACTCCGCGATCAGGACGCGATCACGTCCGAGTCTGTCGCCGCCGCGTTCGGCGCCGTGCCCCGGCACATGTTCGCCCCCGAGGCGCCGTCGGACCTCGCCTACGACCTCCACGGCATCGTGCCGGTCAAGAAGGACGAGCACGGCCTCAACCTGAGCGTCATGTCCGCCGCACATCTCCAGGCCGTGATGCTGGAGCAGGCCGGCATCCAGCCCGGCATGAAGGTCCTGGAGATCGGGTCCGGCGGTTACAACGCCGCGCTCATCCAGGAACTCGTGGGCCACGACGGAGTGGTCACCACCGTCGACATCGACGGCGACATCGTGGACCGCGCCCGTCAGTGCCTGGATGACGCCGGGTACGGTCAGGTGAAGACGGTCCTCGCCGACGGTGAGACCGGTGTCCCCGACGGCGCGCCCTACGACCGGATCATCGTCACCGCGTCCGCATGGGACATTCCCTCGTCGTGGATCAGCGGGCTCAGCGGGAACGGTCGGCTCGTTGTCCCGCTGACGATTCACGGCACGACCCGCTCGATCGCGTTCGACCGCGATGGCGAGGGCCTGCTCAGCCACTCCTACCGGCTGGCGCATTTCGTACCCATGCGGGGCGAAGGAGCCGCCACGGAGGAACGGAAGGTGCTGCTCCGGGACGGCGTGGCCGTGAAGACCGATGAGGAACAGGTGCGGTTCGTCCCGGAAGCCCTGAACGAGGCCCTGGACACCCCCCGGCTGACGCGCTGGTCGGGTGCGGCCTACGACCTGCCCGACGAACTGGATCTGTACCTCACGCTCCGTCTGCCGAGCGTGGCCCGCCTGCACGCGTCCAAGGAGGTCGTCGAAAGCGGGCTCCTGGAGCCGTCGGCCCGGCTCGGTGTGGCGGCGCTGGTCGGCAAGGACAGCATCGCGTACCGCACTCGCCGCGTGAACGAGGACACCGACGGCTTCGAGAGCGGCGTGGTCGCTCACGGCCCGCAGGCCGAAGCTCTCGCGGACCAGTACGCGGACCTGCTGCGGCGCTGGGCCCACAACCACCGGCGCCGGGGAGCCGCATCGATCACGTACGTGCCGGGTCCCGCCCCGTCCCCGCTGCCCCAGGACGCCGTACGAAAGCGGCACGGCATCGTCACGGCGACCTGGCACTGAGACTCCGGAGCCCGTTCCCGGGCTCCGGGACCCCGCACCGTCCAACTGCCAAGGAGGCGTTCATGACCGTTCATCTGGAGCCGCCCATTGTTCAGCCGGTTCAGCCGGTTCAGTCGGCTTTCGAGCAGAAGGAACCCGAACAGGGCGACTTCGACCTGGACATCACCATCGTCGAAAGCGGCCCCAACTCGGACCACCTCATCCGTCTGACGGACGACGGATGTGGCCAGACGTGCGAGTCCGCCTGCAATTCGAGCTGCCCGTAACAGCACCAGACCGTTGTTCGCGGCGCCCGGCCGTTCGTCCCCTGGGGCGCGCCGGGCGCCGTGCGGCCACAGGAGGGGCGCATGTATCGCCACGTTGACGCGGCAGTCGTACGAGCAGCCGTGTTGAGCTCCGACGGTCCGGTGGTCTGGCCGGAGCTGACCGGCCCGTCCGCCAACGCCACGTCATGGCGGGCATGGTTGCGGCAGACCTGGCAGACGGCCGACTTCGCGGCTGCCGTCGCAGCGGCAAGTCCGGACCTCGCGAGCCGAGTGCACCGGATCTGTGCCGGCCAGGCGATAGCGGACGCTGCGGTACGCCGCACGGTGCTTTCCGTGCTGCGCTATCTACTGCGGGCCCGCTCGCGCGCCACGCCGTTCGGTCTGTTCGCCGGAGTCGCGGCAGTGCGGACAGGCCCAGTCCCCGTGCTGCGTCGGGGAACCGACCACCGCACCGCTGCCAGGCCCGACGCGACCCGGATCATGGCCCTTGTCGACCGGTTCGAGGAACACGGCGCGGTCCGGCCGCATCTGATGCTGGTCGCCTCCAGTCTCGCTGTCGAGCGCGATGGCCACGTGGTGGTCGAGCACCGCCCGTGCGGCACGCGCGACGCCGCTTCCGAGCATGTGCGCATACGGCTGACCGGGCCGGTCCGCGCAGCCTTGGAAGGTGCGCGGGCTCCGATCCTTTGGAGCGAACTGGCCGCGAAGCTGTCCGCCGGTTTCCCGACCGCGTCGTTCGCCGTGATCGAGAGGCTGCTGGCGGGCTTGGTCAAGCAGCGGTTCTTGGTGACCAGCATCCGTTCGGCCATGACGGCCACCGACCCGCTTGCTGCCCTCCTCACGCATACACAATGCCTCCCACCCGATGAGTCGGCGGGACTGCACGACGTCCCCAGGCCCGTGTTCGACGTGCGGGTGGACTGGACTCTGGCCGTCCCGGAGGCGGTGGCTCAGGAGGCGGCAGCGGCGGCCAAGGTGCTCACCCGTCTCGCGCCCCGCGCGGCACTGCCCGGGTGGACTGCGTGGCACAGGCGGTTCCTTGAGCGGTACGGGCCGCAGGCAGTCGTACCCGTCAGGGATGCCATCGACGCACTCGGATACCCGCGCGGCTACCTCGGGTCCGCCTCCGCGTCGCCGACGCCGTCGCCGTTGCCCGACCGCGACAGCCGACTCATCAAGCTCGCTCACGCCGCCGGAATGCGGCGCCGCCTCGAAGTCGAACTCGACGACGACACGATCGAGGAATTGGCCACGACAGATCCGTCCCACCCTGTGCAGCCGAGCACCGAGATCACTGTCCACATCGACGCCGCAAGCATCCCGGCACTGCGACGGGGCGAGTTCACTTTGCGCGTCGTCGGGGTGGCACGGTCCGCCGGGACGACCACCGGCCGTTTCCTGGGCATCCTGGACGACGAGGACCGCCGCCGCATGACCACCGTGTACGCCGGGCTGCCCGGAGTGCACCAAGACGCACTCGTCGCTCAGATCAGCTCCGCCCCGCTGTCCACACGAGCTGACTACGTCGCGCGCGCTCCACAGGCAACCGAACTGGTGATCTCGCTCGGCGACTACCACGACTCGGCCACCAGTCTCATTCCCCTGACCGACCTTGCGGTGACCGCCGACGCCGAACGGCTGCACCTGGTCTCGCTCTCCCGCCGTCGCCCTGTGCACACCCTGCTGCTGAACGCCCTCAACCTGAACAGCCACTCCCATCCACTGGCCCGGTTCCTGGTCGAGGCGCCCGTCGCGCTGGCCGTCCCATGCGGCGGGTTCGTATGGGGCACCGCCGCCTCCCACCTGCCGTTCCTGCCCGCGCTGCGATACGGGCGCACGGTCCTGTCCCCGGCCCGCTGGCTCCTCACCAGCGACGATCTCCCCACCATGCCGACACCATGGCCGGAGTGGGACGAGGCCTTGGCCCAGTGGCGTCGCGACATGCATCTGCCGGAGCGGGTGTACCTGAGCGAAGCCGACCAGCGCATGGCCTTGGACCTGACCGAGCCATCACACCGAGCCCTGCTGCGTACCCATCTGGACCGCGACGGCTCGGTGAAGCTGAGCCCCGCACCGGAACCCCGTGGCCTCGGCTGGACCGGAGGTCACGCCCACGAGGTCGTCATCCCTCTGATCGCAGACCAGAACGTCCCACCCGTCCGGGCCACGCGCCACATCATCGGCCGCGCGCACAGCCGCCCGCCCGGCTGCGGCAACCACGTCTATCTCCGGCTCCACGGACACCGCGACCGGCAGGACGCGGTCCTGACCCGGCATCTGCTGACCCTGCTGCATGAACTGGCTCCCACTCGTTGGTGGTTCATCCGCTACCCGGACCCCGAGGACCACCTTCGGGTGCGTCTGACGTGCGCACCCGGCACGCTCGGTTCATCCATCGAGCACATCGGCGAGTGGAGCCGGCGAATCCAACACAGCGGACTGATCACGCACACCAGCGTGGAGACCTACCATCCGGAGATCGCACGGTTCGGCGGGCCCACCGCGATCGACGCGGCCGAGCAGTACTTCGCCGCCGACTCCGCCGCCGCCTTGGCCCAACTCGCCGCGCAGACCGGGGCGGGTGCACCGGATGCCCGCGCTCTGACGGCTGCCAGCATGGTGGACATCGTCACCGGCCTGCTCGGAGACGACGTCAGGGCGATGCGTTGGCTCATCGAGCACACCCGCACCGACCCGGCCGCTCCGCCCCGCGCCGTCTACCGCCAAGCCGTCGACCTCGTGAACACCAGCCCTCCAAGGCTGACCAATCACCTCGCCACAGCCTGGTCCGCACGCCGCACAGCACTGGCCACCTACGCCCGCACGCTCACAGACGCCAGCGTGAACCCCCAGGACCTGCTGCCGGACCTGCTGCACCTCCACCACGTGCGGATGCGCGGGCCAGGGCTCCCCGAGGAACGCGCGCACCTTCACCTGGCCCGAGCCGCCGCTCTGAGCTGGACAGCACGAGCAAGGAGTACTTCGTGACCACGTCAGCCCCCGCCCTCTCCGCACTGTCAACCCCCGACCGGCTGGCCCACGCACTGGCCGACCCACGCACCGCGTGGCCCGACGGCCGACCCGACAGCGTTCGCGCCTGGCCGCAGTCGCTCGGCGGAGGAGCCGCGGGCATCGCCCTGCTGCACATCGAGCGCGCCCGGACCGGCCACGGCGACTGGGACACCGTGCACACCTGGCTGTCCACGGCCGTGGCCGGCGAGGTCAGCGCGGCAGCCAACGCGAACCTGTATCTCGGCGCGCCCGCCCTCGCGTTCGTCACGCACCGCGCGGCGGACGCGTCGAACCGGTACCAAGGCGTCCTGGAACGTCTGGACGCGGCGACCCTCGCCATCACCCGCAACCGTCTCGCCGAGGCCCACCGGCGCATCGACCGCGCCGAGCGGCCACCCATGCAGGAGTTCGACCTGATCCAGGGCCTGACCGGGCTGGGCGCCCACCACCTGAGCCGCCACCCCCACCACGAGACCACCCGCGACGTGCTGTCCTACCTCGGCCGTCTGACGGAAGCACTACCCGATCCGTCCGGACTGCCGCCGTGGTGGATGAATGTCTCGCCCAGCGGCAAACTCCACGCCGACTTCCCTGGCGGGCACGGGAACTTCGGGCTCGCCCATGGCATCGGCTCCACCCTGTCCGTACTGTCCCTGGCCCTGCTGCGCGATGTGAACGTGCCCGGCACGGTCGATGCGGTCGAGCGGATCTGTGCCTGGACCGACCAATGGCGTCAAGGCGACGAGACCGCTCCATGGTGGCCGGGCCATATCTCGATGCGGCAGGCAGACGACAAACACGTCCATGCCGCCCTTCGTCCCCGCCCCTCGTGGTGCTACGGAGTCAGCGGCAGCGCCCGCGCCCAGCAGTTGGCCGGACTCGCCCTCCGCGACGCCGCCCGCGTACAGGCCGCCGAGAACGCGATGCTCGCGGCCCTGTGCGACCCGCTCCAGCTCGACAAGCTCCCGGAGATCGGGTTGTGCCACGGCATGGCCGGACTGCTGCACGCCGCGTGGCGGATGTCCATCGAGACAGGCAACGCCGAGATCGCCGCGGAGCTGCCGCGTCTTGCAGACCGTCTGGTCGCCGCGCTCGACCACAACGATCAGGACCCGGAACTTCTCGACGGAGCAGCCGGAGCGGCCCTCGCCCTGCACACCTTTGGCACGGGCAGCGCGCCCGCACCGCACTGGGACACCTTCCTCGCCGTGGCGTGAACACCCCGGAGACCCGCCTCATGAACTCACCGACCTGGTGCCAGGCCAACGTCACGTTCCTGGACTGGGAACGCGCCGAGACCATCGCCTTGGCCCACCTCGCCCCGCTCCTTCACGCCGCAGAGGACGAAGGTGCCGTCACCGCATGGTTCATCATCCGCAAGCGCCCCTGCTGGCGCGTGCGTTATCTGCCCGCCGCCGACGGGCGGGACCACATCGGCCGGGGCCTCGACATGCTGGTTGCCCAGGGGCACATCAAGGTGTGGGCGGAGATCATCTACGAGCCCGAGATCCACGCCTTCGGCGGTACCGAAGCCATGGCATCAGCCCATCTCTTGTTCCAGCGCGACAGCCGGAGCCTCATGGGCTTCCTCCAGAGCGACGCCGGAAGACACCGACGCGAGACCTCCCTCATGCTGTGCAGCCTGATGATGCGCTCCGCCGGACTGGACTGGTACGAGCAGGGCGATGTCTGGGCGCGCGTCAGCGCGCATCGCGCACCGCACCCCGGTGCCGAACAGGTCCACAGCGACCGCCTGCTCGCCGCCGTCCACCGACTGCTCTCCGTAAACGGAGAGGACCTGATGCGCACGGGCGGGCCACTTGACCATGCCACCGACTGGTCCAGCGCCTACGCCGACGCCGGAAGAGAACTGGCCCACCTCGCCAGCTCCGGTCACCTGCACCGTGGCCTGCGTGATGTTCTGGCTCATCACGTGCTCTTCGCGTGGAACAGGCTCGGCCTGCCCTACACCACGCAGGCCACGCTCACCGCCACCGCGAAGACCGTCATCTTCGGCCCGGACCCGACCACCGAGAGGAGTGCCGTCGACGGTGTGGAAACTCCCTGATGCGGCGGCCCGGCGCTTCCCTCTCGTCGCTCGCCCACGCCCCGCCTGCCTCCCACTTCCCCAACGCGTGAACGCGCTGGCCGAACTCGCCGACACCGCAGCGAAGACAGGTGACCCCGGCATGGCCTCCACGGTCTACAACCGGGCCGCCCTGATCGCCTCCGACGTCGGCGCCTCAGCCACCGCCCGCGCGATGTGCCACCAGCACGCCGCCGCCTACCTGCACGCCGCCCCCTTGAGCACGACGGCCGCGATCCGCGCCCTGGAGCCTGTCGTCAACCTCGCACGCCTTCAACTCCGTGCCGGACAGGCCGACCTCGGCCGCCGACACCTCGTGACCCTGTTCGATGCGGTCACCAACGGAAGCCCCGCCCAGATCGAGGACATCGCACTACCCACTGACCTGGTAGCGAACGCCGACGACCGTCAGGAGGTACGCGCGTGGCTATGGAGAGTCCTCCTCGCCGACGGCACACGCGCTCTGGCCACGGCCGGCCGCTGGACCGAGGCACTCACCCATGTCGAGTCGTACCGCGGCGTCGGACAGCGCATGCTCGACGGCCGCCAGGTCGCCGTCCTGGCAGCCCTCACGAGCGGAAACAGCCTCGACGCCGACAGCCTCCTGGCCCGTACCGTGCCCGGAGAGGCGTGGGAAGGCGCCGTCACGGACTGTCTCACGGCCCTGTGCCTCCGTATGTCGGGGCGCCCCTGGCTGCTCGCTCTGCAAAATCTGGTGACCAACTACCTCGAACGCCCGGACCAGGACGGCATGGCTGTCTTCGACACGAGGCTCGGACTCATGGTGCTGGACCTGGTCGACTCGGCCAAGGACCCAGCAGCACGCCTGGTGGTTGCGGAGTTGCACCGCCGGACGATGAGGACGACCGACGGCTACTCCGCCCGAGAGGCACTGGCACACCCGCTGTTCACGGCCCTCGCAACCGACCAGGAGGCGCAGGACTGCCGTGCGCTCCTCCACGACTGTGCGCTCGGTACCGGGGCGCTCCCCGGGAAGCTGAGCGATCAGCTCACAGCAGCTCTGCGCACGAGCGACCAGGTCATTCGTCGGAATTTCGGCCGGGGCCGACCGCGTGGCTGGCCCGTCGTGTCCGTACCTCCCTCAGCACCAGGAACAGCAGCAGCGCGAACGGTGACAGCAGGATCGTGAACACCAGCAACGGGCCCATCGCCAGCGGGGAGATCCGCAGTCTCCTGCCCTCCAGGTACATCCACTGGCCGATCAGCAGGTCCCAGGCGAGGATCTGCGCCCACACCGCCCCCGCCCCGTCCGCGAGTGCCGTCAGGTCGCGGAAGGTGTCGAGGTCCGGGGCGCTGACCGCCGTCCACAGCTCGGGGAGGACCGGGATCGCGAGTCCGAGGTACACGCACAGCACCGGTACGACGGTCAACGGCGACCCCGCGATCCGCCGGGTCGGCCCCCACCCCGGCGCGAGGATCATCAGCAGCCAGAAGGGCGCCACCAGCCAGAACGAGAACTCGAAGAGGAATCCGGTCACGGCACAAGGTCCTTCGGGGAGGGGGCTGATGGGGAGGCGTTCGGCGTCGAGGGGGCGGGACGCCCAAAGGCGAGGGACGCGTACGTGCCCAGCGCGACGGCCGCGAGGATCAGGCCGGCCGCCCCCAGCGTCGTACCGTCCGGATGGACCAGCGGCTGTCCCCGCAGCGCCTGCCAGAGGACGAGGGCGAAGAGCGCGGCGTACGCGCCCGAGGCGAGCCGTGTCAGGCGCAGCCGGACCCGTTCGTCGGTGAGCCGGACGTGGCGCGGTGCGAGAGCCGCGAGCAACATGACCAGCAGCGGCAGGAGTTGCAGTGCGTGCATGCCGACGAAGTGCGGTATCCGCAGATCACCGCCGGTCGTCGACCAGCCGGTCAGCGGCATCGAGGGGCCGCCGTCCGCCACCCCCACACTGTGCGCGCCGACCGTGTCGGAGACACCGCGCCGCTGCCCGGCCTTGGGCTGGGTCATCAGGAACCCGGTGGCGGCCCCGGCCAGCGCCAGCACGATGCCGGAACGTATCGCCGACGCCGACGCCCGGTCGGGTATTCGGGCGCGGAGCAGCAGTACGGCGATGACGAGCGTGCCGGTCCACAGGACGACGACGGTGACGGCCATCGCGTAGTAGAGCGCCGCGTCGAACGATGTCTCGTAGTTGAAGTGGCTGCGTTTTCCCCTGACGGCCTGCCCCGTGATGAGCACCATCTCCACGACGCCGGCCGCCACGACGACGTTCCCCGCCCCTCGGCCCACGCGCCGCGCCCGGCCCGACGGCAGCAGCGACAGCATCCACGCCAGGGAGAGGCAGTACGCCACGAACGAGACGGCGAACTTGAACGGCTTCGCCCAGATCGGCGCTCCCACCAGCAGCCGCTCGTCGACCACGATCCCTACGGCGGACACGACGGCCAGTACCGCCATCGCCCCCGAGAACAGCACCAGCGGCCGATGCCACCGCCGCCATGCATGTGTATCCACGTCTACCCCCACACTCGCCAGTAGCCAACTAAGTAGATAGCGGCACTATCCGCTATCTGATAGCGCCACTATCTATGATGGGTAGCGGACTGGCAAGGGCCGAGCCGGAAGCGGCAGCGGCAGCGGCAGCGGCAGCGACGAAAGTCGGGGCGGCGGCAAGAGTGGGGAGTGAACCGGCATTGCGTATCGGGGAGTTGAGCCGGAGGACCGGGGTGCCGGTGCCCACGATCAAGTACTACGTCCGTGAAGGTCTGCTGCCGCCGGGTGCGCTGAGCAGCCCGAACCAGGCGGACTACGGCGACCGGCACGAGCGGCGACTGCGCCTGATCCGCGCGCTGCTCGACATCGGCGGCCTCAAGGTGGCCGAGATCGCGGACGTACTGGCGGCCGTCGACGACCCGGACCGTTCGCTCCACAAGGTGCTCGGCGCCGCCGCGTGCCGGATCGGCGGTGCGGCCACGGAGTACGACGACGCCGAGGAGGAGGCCGCGCGGACCGTCGTGAACGACCTGATCGCCCGGCGTGACTGGCGGACCGATCGGTCGGACCCCGCCGCCGTCGACCTCGCCAAGGCCCTCGCCGCCATGGCCCGGCTGGGCCACGGAATATTCGCCGACGTCCTCGACGACTACGCCGACGCCGCCGAGCAGGTCGCCCGCGCCGACTTCACCTATCTGGACCGGCGAGTGGCCGTCGAGGACAAGGTCGAGGGCGTCGTCGTCGGCACCGTCCTGGGCGAGGCGGTCTTCAACGCCCTACGCCGCCTCGCCCACGTGAACACCTCGGCGAGGCTCTACGGGGTGGGGGAGCCGGAGGAACAACATCAGCAGCACAGTGAGCCGAACTGAACTGAATTGAGCGGGGCCGCATCCGGGTACCCGCTCTACCCCATCGCATCCGACCGCTCCGCCAAGCCACACAGTTCGGGCGAGGCCCGTTCTCGTCCCGATCACTCCCCGGCCGACCGCCCCGGCACCGCTCCCGGTCGCAATCACGTCCCGCCCGATCGCCGACGACGAGATCCGTGTCACGCCGGAGATCGGCACCTTCTCCGAGAGCCTCGGCTGCTCCTGCCAGGCAGACGACGACCAGCCGTACTAGACCTGACAGGCACCACCGAGCCGCCCCTACCCGTCATAGGGTCGGGGCGGCTCGTCCGTCCATCCTCAGGAACCCTCATGCCCGTAGACCGCATCCACTGGGCCGATCTGCCCCCCGGCGCCCGCCACGCCGTCGAGGAACGCATCGGTCGTGTCCTGCGAGCCGAAACAGCGGCGGCCGGCGCGAACTCCGGAATCGCCGCCACCGTCCAGACCGCCGATTCGGTGCTCTTCGTCAAAGGCGTACCGATCCATCACCCCCAGGCACGTACGCAGCGGCGCGAGGCCGCGATCAACCCACATCTGCCGTCCTCGTGCCCTCGGTTGCTCTGGCATGTACAGGCGGCCGGTTGGGACCTGATCGGGTACGAACGCCTCGTTGGCCGCCACGCCGACTACAGGCCCGGTTCCCCTGATCTTCCGCTCGTCGCACACGCCCTGGTCGAGCTTCAGAACACCCCGTGCCCCGGCATCGAGCTCAAGCGCGCCGAGGACCGATGGAGCGGCTACGCGGGAGCCGCCGACGTCGAGCAGTTCGCCGGTACGACGCTGCTCCACACCGACCTCGCCCCCCACAACATGCTCGTGAGCGACCGCGCCCATCTGATCGACTGGGCATGGCCCACCCGTGGCGCGGCGTGGATCGACCCCGCCGTCCTCATCCTGCGGCTCATGGAAGCCGGGCACACCGCGTCGGCCGCAGATGGTTGGGCCCGTGCCCGGTTCCCCTCATGGGCAGCGGCCCCGCACGCGTCCGTAGCCGCTTTCTCCGAGGCGAACGCCCGTTGCTGGGACGAGATCGCACGCAACGATCCACAGAGCTGGAAGAAGCACATGGGGCGGCTCGCTCATGACTGGGTGACCTACTGGCGCGCGCGGGCATCGTGATTCCACCGGCGCACGGCGTACGGTCGTATGCCGCGTCGGATGCCATACGTGGAAGGTGTGGGGTCCTCCATTCCCTCCCCTCCCGTCACACGCGACGCCCGCCCCTCCCCTCCACATGCGACCAGCCCCCCGCCGTGTTCTGATGCTGAAAGAAAAGGCCCCCCGAGGGTGGCTGTGGCGGGGTGGTGTGGGAGGCGGCTTCGTCGGTGGTCGGGGGCGACGGGAGACGGTGCGGTGCTCTGGGAGATGTCGTCGCCGGTGTTGCGGGAGATGCTCCGGCAGATCCTGGACGGGACGCCCGCGGCGGTGGGAGTCCTGGACACCGGCCTGCGCTACCTCTACGTCAACCCGACCCTGGCCCGGATGAACGGCCTCCCCGCCGAGGAGCACCTCGGCCGCACCGTCGCCGAGGTCGTCCCCGACGTCGACGCCCGCTACGAGGTCCTGCGGGCCGTCCTCGCCGACGGCGTACCGAGGGAGACCGTGTCCAGCGGCCACACCCGCGTCGACTCCCCGCTCGAACGCCGCTTCTGGCACGGCGCGTACCACCGTCTCGAACACGGCGGCACGGTCCTCGGCCTGGTCGGCGTCGTCCTGGAGATCTCCGCCGACCGCCAGCAGCAGCTCGAACTGGAGCGCGTACGAGAACGCCTCGCCCTCCTCGACGACGCCGCCACCCTCATCGGCACCACCCTCGACACGGACACCACCTGCCAGGAACTGGCCGGCTTCCTCTCCGAGCACCTCGCCGACGGCGTCGGCGTGGACGTCCTGCCCGAGCCCGGCACCGTACGGCTGGCCCGGGACGGTTCCGTACGGCTGCGGAGGGCCGCCGAGGCCTTCGCCCCGGAGGTGGAGGCCCTGCTGCAGCCGCTGAGCCGGCTCGGCTCGTACGTGGACTACCGGCCGGAGTCCTCCGTCGCCGCCTGTCTGGCGACCGGCGAGCCGGTGATCGTGCCGCTTCCCGGCGAGGAGGGGCTCAGCGACGAGGTCCCCGTCACGGGCCCGGACACCGACGACGACGCGATGGACCGGGCGGCCCTCATCGCCCACCGGGCCGCCGTACTGCGCGAGGCCAAGGCCCACTCGATGATGATCGTGCCGCTCACCGCGCGCGGCCACGACGTCGGCACCGTGAACATGATCCGCGCCGGTGACTCCCCCGAGTTCGGCGAGCCGGACGCCGTGATGGCGCAGGATCTGGCCGCGCGGGCGGCGATCAGCCTGGACAACGCCCGCCGTTACACCGCCGAGCACAACACCGTCGTCCACCTCCAGCGCGCCCTGCTCTCCGACCCGGGCACCCCGTGCGGCGGTGTCGAGGTGGCGTACCGGTACCGGCCGGCCGGGCAGGGGGCGCTGGTCGGCGGGGACTGGTACGAGACCGTCGCGCTCGGCGGTGGGCGGACGCTGCTCGCGGTCGGGGACGTGATGGGCCACGGCCTGGACGCGGCGGTCGCCATGAGCCGCTACCAGGCGATGCTCCGGGTCGCCGCCACCGGTGACCCCGTCCCCGGCCGCATCCTGCGCGAACTCGACGTCCTGCTGGACACCGCCGGTGAGGAACGGCCCGCCACCTGCGTCATAGCGATCGCCGACCCGGGGCGGGGCTCGTGCGCGCTGGCCAGCGCCGGACATCTGCCCCCGATGCTGTTCGGGCCCGGCGGCCGGGCCGAAGCCGTACCCGTGCCGCCGGGGCCGCCCCTCGGCGTCGGGCGCAGCCACTACGAGACCGTCGTCTGCCCCTACGAACCGGGCGCCACCCTCCTCCTCTACACCGACGGCCTGATCGAGCGCCGCCACGAGGACATCGACACCTCCCTCGACCGCCTCGCCCACGTCCCCGCGACCGGCCCCCGCACCACCCCCGACCAGCTCCTCGACCACCTCCTGTCCGAGCTGGCCCCCGCCGCCCCGGAGGACGACATCGCCCTGGTCGCGGCACGGACGAAGGGATGACAGCGGGGGACGTGGACGGGGGAGGGAGGTCGCGGGGCCTATCTTG
This sequence comes from Streptomyces sp. NPDC002643, assembly GCF_053592555.1. Classification (NCBI taxonomy): domain Bacteria; kingdom Bacillati; phylum Actinomycetota; class Actinomycetes; order Kitasatosporales; family Streptomycetaceae; genus Streptomyces; species Streptomyces sp. NPDC002643. Next base: position 114,492 of record NZ_JBSFVY010000012.1, on the reverse strand, counting down.
GCGCGCATGCAGGCATACACGATCGGTCAGGCGGCGCGGCTGCTCGGCGTCAGCCCCGACACGGCACGGCGCTGGGCGGACGCGGGACGGGTGGCCACCCACCGCGACGAGGGCGGACGCCGCCTCATCGACGGCAAGGACCTCGCGGCGTTCTCCGTCGAACTCGCCCGAAGCGGCGGCGGTGACGACGACACCGTCCCCTACACCTCCGCCCGCAACGCCTTCCCCGGCATCGTCACCGCGATCAAGCTCGGCGATGTCGCCGCACAGGTCGAGATCCAGGCGGGCCCGCACCGCCTGGTGTCCCTGCTGACCCGCGAGGCCGTGGAGGAACTGGGCCTGGAGATCGGCATGGAGGCCACGGCCCGGGTGAAGTCGACGAACGTGCACATCGACCGGGTGTGAGCGGCTCGTCGCACCACAGCGCATATACGAGGCTACCCCTCAATTCAATGCCGCTTATGCGAAGCTGTAAGAGACATCTCTCTGGCAACTGCGGCATTATCATCGACGCCGACGGGCAGGCCGACAGTACATAAGGAGTGAGACCGTGATGACCCATGCCGTGCGTCCTCGGACCCGCCGGATCAGCCAGATCGGCCGGATCAGCCGGGCCCTGCGGGTCGCCGGGGTCGGTACCGCCGGTCTGCTGGCCCTCGGCGCCTGCGGTTCCTCCGGCTCGGACTCCTCGTCGACGGGGTCGGACTCCTCGGCCTCCGGTTCGGAGAAGATCTCCGGCGAGGTGACCGTGTTCGCCGCCGCCTCGCTCCAGGAGAGCTTCACGGCGCTGGGGAAGCGCTTCGAGGAGGAGCACCCCGGTACGACGGTGACATTCAGCTTCGGCGGGAGTGACGCGCTCGCGGCGAGCATCACCGGGGGCGCCCCGGCGGATGTGTTCGCCTCCGCGAGCCCCAAGACGATGGCGGTCGTCACGGACGCCGGCGACGCCTCCGGCACCCCGCAGACTTTCGTACGCAACCAGCTGGAGATCGCCACCCTCCCCGGCAACCCCGACGGCGTCTCCTCCCTCAAGGACCTCACGGACTCCGGCCTGAAGGTCGTGCTCTGCGACGAGGCCGTGCCGTGCGGTGCCGCCGCCAAGAAGGCCCTCGACGCGAGCGGGCTCAAGCTCACCCCCGTCTCGTACGAGGAGGACGTGAAGTCGGCGCTCAACAAGGTCGTGCTGAAGGAGGCCGACGCGGCCGTCGTCTACAAGACCGATGTGAAGGCGGCGGGTGACAAGGTGGAGGGCGTGGAGTTCCCCGAGTCGGCCGACGCCGTCAACGACTACCCGATCGCCCTGCTGAAGGAATCGCGGAACACCGACGCCGCCAAGGCGTTCATCGCGCTGGTGCGGTCCGCCGAGGGGCAGCGGGTCCTCACCGAGGCAGGGTTCCTCAAGCCGTGACAGCGACGCCTTCGGCCTCACCTTCCGCCGCGCCCCCGCCTCGGCCGGGCAGGGGCGGTGGGGGCGGCCGCAAGGGCGGCGCCCCGCTGGCGTTGCTCATCCCCGCGCTCATCGGACTGGCGTTCCTCGTCCTGCCCCTGGTGGCTTTGCTGATCCGGGCCCCGTGGCGGAGCATGCCGGACCTGCTCACCAGCACCGAGGTGTGGCAGGCACTGCGGTTGTCGCTGGTGTGCGCGACGGCGGCGACCGCGGTGAGCCTCGTCATCGGGGTGCCGTTGGCGTGGCTGCTGGCGCGGGTCGAGTTCCGGGGGCGGGGTCTCGTACGGGCCCTGGTCACGCTCCCCCTCGTACTGCCGCCGGTGGTGGGCGGTGTGGCGCTGCTGATGGCGCTCGGCCGCAACGGGGTCGTGGGGCGGTGGCTGGACGACTGGTTCGGGGTGACGCTGCCGTTCACCACGGCCGGGGTGGTGGTGGCGGAGGCGTTCGTGGCGATGCCGTTCCTGGTGATCAGCGTGGAGGGTACGCTGCGGGCCGCCGATCCCCGGTACGAGGAGGCCGCTACGACGCTGGGGGCGTCCCGTTTCACGGCGTTCCGCAGGGTGACGCTGCCGCTGATCGCGCCCGGGATCGCGGCGGGCGCGGTCCTCGCGTGGGCGCGGGCGCTGGGCGAGTTCGGCGCGACCATCACGTTCGCCGGCAACTTCCCCGGCCGTACCCAGACCATGCCGCTGGCCGTCTACCTCGCCCTCCAGAACGACCCGGAGACCGCCATCGCCCTCAGCCTGGTCCTGCTGGCGGTGTCGATCGCGGTGCTGGCGGGGCTGCGAGACCGGTGGATGACGGGTGGCGGGATGACGGGTGACGCGTCATGACCGGCATCGAGAAGACCACCGTCGACCGACCCGTCGTGAACGGCGAAGGACTCGACGCCCGGCTGGTCGTCCAGCGCGGCCCCTCCTTCCGCCTCGACGTGACGCTGGCCGCCGCCCCCGGTGACGTGGTCGCGCTCCTCGGGCCGAACGGCGCCGGCAAGACGACGGCGCTCCGGGCGCTCGCGGGCCTCGTCCCCCTGTCGGCCGAGGGCCATCTGCGCCTGGACGGCGCGGAGTTGGACCGTACGCCGCCGGAGTCCCGCCCGGTCGGGGTCGTCTTCCAGGACTACCTCCTCTTCCCCCATCTCTCGGCGCTCGACAACGTGGCGTTCGGCCCCCGCTGCCACGGCGCGGGCAAGGCGCGGGCGCGGGCGCGGGCCGCCGAGTGGCTGGAGCGGATGGGCCTCGCCGAGCACGCGTCGGCCAAACCCCGGCGGCTCTCCGGCGGCCAGGCCCAACGCGTCGCGCTCGCCCGCGCCCTGGCCGTCCACCCCCGGCTGCTCCTGCTCGACGAGCCGCTGGCCGCCCTGGACGCCCGTACCCGCCTCGACGTACGCGCCCAACTCCGGCGCCATCTGGCCGGCTTCGAGGCCGTCGCCGTACTCGTCACCCACGATCCGCTGGACGCGATGGTGCTGGCCGACCGTCTCGTCGTCATCGAGGAGGGCCGGGTCGTACAGGAGGGCACCCCCTCCGACATCGCCCGCCACCCCCGCACCGACTACATCGCCCACCTGGTCGGCCTCAACCTCTACCGGGGCGAGGCCGACGGCCACACCGTCCGCGTCCCCGACGACTCCACGGGCCACGTCACCGATGTCGTCACCCGGGGCTCCGGCGGCCCCACGATCACCACCACGGAACACCTCACCGGCCCCGTCTTCGTCGCCTTCCCGCCCGGCGCGGTCACCCTGCACCGGGACCGGCCCACCGGCTCCAGCGCCCGCAACCTCTGGCGCTGCGAGGTGGCCGGCCTGGAGATCCACGGCGACCAGATCCGCGCGGCCCTCACCGGCGAACTCCCCCTCGCCGCCGACGTCACCACCGTCGCCGCCGCCGAACTCGACCTCCACCCCGGCGCGGAGGTCTGGGCGACCGTCAAAGCGACGCAGACCCACGCGTACCCGGCCTGACCGCGAGGCTGTCGCAGACCCGGTGACCGAACCGTGAGGCTGTCGTGCAAGCCCTTTCCCGGCTGTTGTCGGAGGTCTCCCTTCCGACCTGACCCGGTGTCATGATGGTCGTATGCCAAGGGGGACGCAGTGGCCGATTTAGTCATTCGGGTCTGGCTGGACGGGAACGCCGGCAGAAGCGATGTGAGTGCGCTCAAAGCCTGGCTGGAGCGGGAGAAACCGCTGGACGAGCTGGTGCGCGACCGTACGTTGCGCATCGAGGAGCGGGCCAGGGAGGACACGCCCCCGGGCCGGATGGGGCCCGACTGGGAGATCGTCCTCCATGTCGTCCAGGGATTCGCCGCCGTGGCGCAGTTGGTGGAGCAGACGAAGCGCGCGGCCGACGCCTGGCGCACCAACCGCAGCCGGGTGGAGCGGGGAGAGCCGCCCACACCCCGGATCGAACCACCGCGCGACTCCGACGAGCCATCACGCCGGTCCGGCGAACCACCGCGGGACTCCGACGAGGGATAACCGGTGAGCCGCTTCGACCCGCGCGGGAAGGCGAACCGGGCGCTGCTCGTCGGCGTGTCCGAGTACGACCACACCAGGCCCCCCGACGGCGTGCCCGGACATCTGCCGGCGGTCCACCACAACCGCACCGGACTCAGCGAGGTGCTGCACCGCGGCGCCGTGTTCGACGAGGGCCAGATCACCGTGTGCCCGTCGCCGGCGTACGACGGCTTCTGGGACGCTCTGCACCGGGCCGCCCAGGAGGCCGAGGGGCTGCTGCTGTTCTACTTCGCCGGGCACGGCATCGTGACCACCCCGGGCGACGAGCTGTTCCTGCAGATGCGCAACGCCCGCGTGGTGCCCGCCGGGCGCGATGTGCTCCTGGGCGCCGCCCAGTTCACCCATGTGCTCGCCGAGCTGGCGGGCAGCGGCGCCGACCGGGTCGTGGTGATCCTCGACTGCTGCTACGCGGGCAACGCGGCCGAGGCCTGGCAGAAGATGCGGGACCCGCACAAGAAGCGCAAGATCCTGCTGCTGATGAGCGCGCAGCCCAACCGGCGCATCGACGCCCGCGACGGCGGCAGAGCCACGCCCTTCACCCGTGAACTGATCCAACTCCTCGACGGACGCGGGGAGTTGTCGCTCTCGGAGCTGTATCCCGCGCTGCGGGAACGCCTGCGGCAGGCGAGGACGCCCACCGTCGAAGGAGACCCGCAGGCGCCGCAGGCGTCATGGGAGCCGGGCGAGGACGTGCTGCTGCGGGCCGTGGGCGCCCCGCCTCCGCCGCCCGGCGAGCCCCGGCCCGCCGGGAAACGCCTGCCCCCCGGCGGCCCGCACCCGGCGCCGCGTGCGTGGCGGGCCACGCTGCGGCGGGCCGTTCGCGGCGCCGTGCTCGCACCCGCCCGGGCCGTCACCGCCTGGTTACGGCGCCGGGTCCGGGCCGCCCTCGGCGTCCTGCTCGGCGTCGCCGTGCTCGTGTCCCTGGTCGTCGGCATCACCCTCTGGCCCGGCTCCTCCCCCACCTGCGCCCCGCCCCTGCATCTGCGCGTCCTGACCGACCCCGACCTGGAGCGGGTGCTCACCGCCGCCGCGGGCGAGTACTTCACCTCGCCGGCCAACACCACCGACGACGGCTGCCGCCGCACCGGCATCGGCGTCTACAGCGCCGGTGCCGCCGACGCCGTCCGCGCCCTGCGGGTGCAGACCGACGCCTGGCAGCGGCCGCCCGACGAGGACGATGACCAGAGCGCCGCCGCCGACGGTCCCCAGACCGCCCAGACCTCCGACGCCGACGACCCGCAGAACGCCCAGACCTCCGACGACGATCCGCGACGCGCCGACGAGAATCCGCAGCGCGACGTCGGCCCCCAACCGGACGTGTGGATTCCCGCCACCCGCGCCGACCACGACCGGGTCACCCAGGGGCAGGACGGCGAGGTCGCCCATCTCGGCCCGGACACCGAGCCGTTCGCCTACTCGCCGGTCGTACTCGCCGTCCCGGACGGCGACGAGGCGACGGACGCGCTCGCCGGGCGGCGGTCACTGCGCGAGATGATCACCGTGTACGAGTCCGGTGACCCCGTCGAGCCCGGCGGCCGCAGACCCGAAGTACGCCGTACCGACCCGGAGTTCACCGACAGCGCCCTGCTGGCCACGATGGGCCTGTACGCCGACGGGGCCGACGTCCGCACCGTTGAGCGCGGCATCACGCAGACCGGACCGCCCTCGCCCACGGCCGCCGACCTGCTGTGCACACTGCCCGACGACGGCCCTGTGGACGACAGCACCGCGGTGCTCGTCCCGGAGTTCCTGCTCAAGAGCGGCGTCGGCTGCGACAGGACGAGACGGGCCGCACGGACCCCCCTGTACCCCGACGACGTACCGGGCCTTGAGCCCACGTTCATCCCCGTGACCTGGAGCGAGGACGACGACCGGGACGACGGCGGGGACGACGACGACCGCGCCGACGCGGTGGACCGGTTCCGCGTCTGGCTGACCGGCGAGGGCGGGCGCGCCGTACTCGGCGAGCACGGATTCCGCTCCCCGGACGAGGACCACCGCCCGCTCGGCAAGGGGGCACCCGACAACTGGCCCGAGACACTCGACAGCCTCCACACGTCCGCCGACCCGGAGCAGATGAACTCGGCGCTGAAGCGGTACGGCGGCGCCCACGGCCCGGGCCAGGTGCTGTTCCTCCTCGACAGCTCCAAGTCCATGGACGGCCTGTGGGACGGGGGCAGCGGCGCCCCCGCCCTGATCAAGCAGTCGCTGGGCGGGCTCGGCGAGGAGGACGAGTACGGCGTGTGGGCGGTGTACGGCACATCCGGCCGCGACCACACCGACCTGCTGCCCTTCGGACGGCACCGGCGGACCGAGGCCGACAGGGCGCTGGACACCGAGCGCGGCGCGGGCGTACGGAACGCCGAGGCCGATCCGCACGCCGCACTGCTGGCCGCCCTCGACTTCATGCGGGGCGCGGACGACCAGGGACGGCCGCAGCTGATCGTCCATGTCAGCGACGGCGAGGACAACACCCGGCTCACCGGCCGCGATCTGGACGAGGTCGTCGAGGCCGCCCGCACCTCGCGCGTCCCGATCGTCATGGTGTCCCTGGCCGACGGCGGCTGTGCGCCGGACCGCGCCGACGCCAGGATCGCCGCGGCGAGCGCCGGGCGCTGCCTGCCCCCGGACGACAAGCTGGGCGCCGCCCTGCACGACGAGGTGGCGCGCACCGGGACAGGGGAGGAGTGATGGGAGGACGACTGCGGGCGCGGGTGGGGGTAGGGGTGGGGACGCGGGCGCGGGGCCGGGCCCGGGCGCACGGCCCGGCGAGGGTTCGGGCACTGGCGCGAGTGCGGGTGCTGTCCTGTTCCGTGGTGCTCGTCCTCGCCGCCTGCACCGGTGGTGGCGACGGCGACGGCGAGACCGACGACTCCGAGTCCCCCTCTTCGGACCACACCATCGTCGTCGCCAGCGGCCGGGACGTCACCGGCAAGGGCGGCGTCCGCCAGCAGCTCATCGAGGAGTGGAACAAGTCGTCGGACTCGGACGGCTACAAGGCCCGCCTGGTCGAACTGCCCGGCTCGGCCGACCAGCAGCGCAGCCAGCTGCTGGGCGCCCTCCAGTCGGGCAGCGCCTCCTACGACGTGGTCAACCTCGACATCACCTGGGTGCCGGAGTTCGCCGCGGCGCGGCTCATCCGACCGTTCCCGGACGACGTGGTCGAGGCGGCCGAGCAGTCCGAGGACGACTTCGGCGACTTCGTCGACCCGGTGGACAAGTCGTCCTTCTGGGACGGCGAACGGTACGCGGTGCCGTTCAACAGCGACGTCGGACTGCTGTACTACCGGCGCGACCACCTCCGGGCGGCCGACACCGACCCCGACCTGGACGACGACGGCACCTGGGACGGGCTACGGGAAATGATCGACGATGTGGAGGCCCTGAACGACAAGCGTCCCGCCCGCTACGAGAAGGGCTGGACCACCCAGCTGGACGCCTACGAGGGCCGTACGGTCAACGCGATCGAGGCCTTCGCCTCCGCTGTCGAGGACTTCGCGCTCACGGACGACGACGGCCGCTACCGGGCCACCGAGGAACAGCTGGCCGAGGGCATCACCGAGCTGCGCGAACGCACGGTGACCGCGTACACCCTGGAGGACGCCTACGAGTCCGACGAGGCCGCCTCGCTCAGCGACTTCGCCCAGGGCCGCACCACCTTCCTGCGGCACTGGCCGTACGCCTACCCCGGCCTGGACGAGACGTTCGGGGCCGACCTCGGTGTGACGCGGCTGCCCGGCAGAGCCGTGCTCGGCGGCCAGAACCTCGCGGTGACCCGGACCACGTCCGACGACAGGGCGGCCAAGGCCGCCGAGCTGATCCGCTTCCTCACCGACCCCGACAGCGAGCGCTGCCTGCTGAACGCCGGCTTCGCCGCGACGCGGGCCTCGGCCTACGAGGACGATGCCCGCTGCACCCACGCGCCCGCGTACGCCGACACCCCCTCGGCGTCCCCGACCGGGGAGGGCACCGGCCGTCGTACACCCGCCGAGACCGCCAGGCTCGGCCACTGGCGGGGCACCCTGCTGTCCGCGCTGAAGACCGCTGTGCACCGGCCCCGGACCCCGCTGTACGGCGCGGTCACCCAGGTGCTGATCAACGAACTGGGGCCGCTGTACGAGGAACGGTCGCGGGGCGAGGACGGGGAACGGCCGAGGGCGGGCGAACTGGCGAAGCGGCTGCACGAGGCGCTGAAGGAGGAGTTGCCGGACTGAAATCGCCGGTCATCAGCTCAGTCGACGCGCGGCAGCACGGTCACGCGGCGGAAGTTGCAGCCTGCGGGTGGGTTGGTGGGTGCCGTGGTGGCGGCCGGTAGCGATGCCTGGTGGTCCGCGTGGGGGTGATGGGCCTGGTGGGCCTTGAGTGCGACGCTCACCAGGCTCAGCAGGAGGTCGACGTCGGCCTCGCAGTCGAGGTGGACCGTCACCCAGCGGGAGCCCGGCACCAGACGGACGGCGGAGGACTCACCGAGGTCCGCCGCCATGCGCTGGATCAGCCCCGGAGTGAGATGGAGGTCCACATCGTGGTCGAGGTGAAAGTGCACGATCTCGTCGTGCCGGGACCGCAACGCCCGGCCCGTGCCGCAACTGGCCGGTCCCACCGAGAGGTCGGACCAGGTCTCCAGTTGTCGCAGCGCGCGCTGGGCGAGAGTCATGCCTTCATGGTCGCCCCATCACCTCGCCGCCACCAGGGGTTGACTGAGCCGTAACCGGTACCGTCGGGCCGATACCGACGCCGAGGACGAGGCGGAGGGTGTCGGTCAGGACGGCGGTGGAGGTGGTCGGGTCGGCGATCCGCTGGACGGCGATGCCGATGCCGAGGCTCAACAGGGCCGTCGCGGCGGCGTCCGGGGGCATGGCGAGAGGGGTGCGGAGGTCGGCGGAGAGCGAGACGAGGAGGAGGGCGATCGCCTCCCGGATCGCCGTCACCCGGCTCGCGGTCTCCTCCCGCAGCCCGGCGTCGTGCCGGGTGCTGGTGAGGAACTCGACCTCCAGGGACGTCCAGTCCTCGTCCCCGATGTTCGCCTCGGCCCAGGCGGCGAAGGAGGCCAGCCGCTCGTCGACCCCGGCCGTGGCCGCGTCACGCGTCAGCGAGTCCGTCAGCAGGGCCAGTTGCTCGGCGCGGATCTGGTCCAGGACGGCGAGACAGAGACGGTCCTTGCCACGGAAGTTGGAGTAGACGGCCCCCTTGGAGTAACCGGCCGTCTCGGCGATGTCGGTGAGGGAGGTGGCGGCGTAACCGTTGCGGAGAAACAGCCGGCGAGCGGTCGCGATCAGTTGCTCGCGGGTGCGCACCTGACTCTCGACGCGACTGAGACGGGCCATACCTCGCGCTCCCTCGCTGATCCATCTGTATCTCCACAGAGCCCTCGGATCTTAACTCCCTCCAGGGGGCGCCCATTTGATTTCCGATACCGCTAGTATCCGGATCTCATTGGTATCCCGAGGACCGGAGGGCTTCGATGGACGCGACAGGCGTACGAACGGACGCGGACTCCTTACGAGGGCCCACCGCGCCGACGCCCCCGTCCCGGGGTCTGGTCCTCGGCTGCGGCGGAACCCTGGGCGCGGCCTGGACGATCGGCGCCCTGCACTCACTGGGCCGGGCCCTCGACTGGGACCCCCGCGACGCCGAGGTGCTGGTCGGCACATCGGCCGGGGCCGAGCTGGCGGCGATGTTGGGCAGCGGGGTGGGGGTGGAGGAGCTGCTGGCCGCGCAGTTGGGGCGGGAGGGCGAGGCCCGCGCGGAACTGATCCGGCACTTCGCGAGCCCACCGCGTCCGCTGCCGCCCCGGCCGGCGGCGTTCCTCGGCTCACCGGGGCTGGCCGGCCGAGCGCTGGCCGACGGGGTGAGGGGCCGCCGAGCAGAGGGAGCCCGAGTGCCGAGCAGCCCTCGACTGCCGAGCCATCGGGTGCCGGTACTGGCCGGCCTCTCGGGGCTGTTGCCCCAAGGGCGGGGCGAGGCGGGGTGGTTGGCGGACCTGGCCGACTTCCTGACGTCTGACGGGGGCGGGAGCAGGGGCCAGGGCGGGGGTGGGGCCGAGGACTGGGGCGGGGGCGACGCCAGGGCCGAGGGCCGGGGCGGGGGCGACGTCAAGCCCGGCGGCGCACCCCGGCCAGGGCAATGGGTCCGCCACCGCGCCACCTGGCTGATCGCGGCCGACTTCGACTCAGGACGCCGTACCGTCTTCGGCCACCCCGACAGCCGACCGGTGGCGCTGCGGGACGCGCTACGGGCGTCATGGGCGGTGCCGGGTTGGTTCCGCCCGGTACGGATCGACGGGCGCCGGTACGTGGACGGGGGCGTCCTGTCCACCGCCTCGGCCGACCTCCTCGTACCCGAGAGACTCGACGAGGTGTACGTCATCGCTCCGATGAGTTCCGTAACTCCCCACCCCCGCAAGGGCCTTGGCCGAGCGGAGGCCCTGTTGCGCCGCCCCATGACCCGAACCCTGGACGCCGAGTGCGCGGCCCTCCGGGCAACGGGCACCGAGGTCGTCCGCATCGAGCCCACCGCCGCCGACCTGGAGGTGATGGGCGGCAACTTCATGGACGGCCGCCGCAGACTGACCGTACTGGAGACCTCACTGCGCACGACGCGAGCCGTGGTCCGGGCCCTCTGCCGCCCACCCACCGCCCTCCCCGCCCACCCCCTCCCGAAGCCCACCGGTCCAGGAGCCTGACATGCCGCAGCAGCCACCGCGCACCGGCCCCCGGGCGACCACCGTCGTCGTCCGGGAGAGCCATGACGTCGAGGTACTGATCATCGGCAGCGGTCTGTCCGGCATCGGCGCCGCGATCAAACTGCGCGAGGCCGGCGTACGGGACCTGGTGATCGTCGAGAAGGCCGACGACCTGGGCGGCACATGGCGGGACAACACGTACCCGGGGTGCGCGTGCGACGTACCGTCCGCCCTGTACTCGTACTCCTTCGCCCCGAACCCGGAGTGGACAAGGGCGTTCGCGGGACAGCCGGAGATCCGCGCGTACCTCCGGGCCACGGCGACGCGGTACGACCTCCCGCCCCTCATCCACTACGGCACGGAGGTGGTACGGGCGCGATGGGACCCGGCGGCTTCGCGCTGGCGCGTCTCGACGACCCGGGACGACTACACCGCCCGTTTCCTGATCTCGGCGGCCGGCCCCTGGCACGAGCCACGCGTCCCCGACGACATCCCCGGCCTGAACGACTTCCCCGGCACGGTCTTCCACTCCTCCCGCTGGCGCCACGACCACGACCTGACCGACCGCAGGGTGGCCGTCATAGGCAGCGGAGCGTCGGCCGTGCAATTCGTACCGGCGATACAACCGAAGGTCGGCCGCCTGCACCTCTTCCAACGCACGGCGCAGTGGGTCCTACCGAAGGCGGACCACCACGTCCCACGCGCGGAACGCTGGCTGATGCGTCACTTCCCGACGTCCCAACGGGCTCTGCGAGCCGCTGAATACGCGGCCCTGGAAACCCTGGGCATAGGTTTCCGCCACCCAACACTGCTACGAGCCGTCGAACGCATAGGCGCCCTGCACCTCCGCACAACGGTCAAAAACCCAGCCCTCAGACGATCCTTGACCCCGACCTACACCCTGGGCTGCAAACGCCTCCTCTTCTCCAACACCTATTACCAGTCCCTGACGAGACCAAATGTCCACGTACACGCCGCAGCCCTGAAAACGGTGAAAGGCAACCAACTCACCGGAACCGACGGCCGGACGGCGGAAGTCGACACGATCATCCTCGGCACCGGCTTCCACATCCTCGACCTGCCGATCGCCCAACGAGTCTTCGACGCGACCGGCGCCTCCCTGGCCGCCCACTGGAAAGGCAGCCCCGACGCCTACCTCGGCACCACGGTCACCGGCTTCCCCAACGCCTTCATCCTCCTGGGCCCCCACCTGGGCACGGGCCACACCTCGGCGTACACGGTCCTGGAATCCCAACTCACCTACGTGACCGCCGCGATACGCCACGCCCAGACCTCCGCCTGGACCACCATGACGGTCCGCCCAGAAGTCCAAGCAGCCTTCAACGCCGAAATCCAACACTCCCTCCCCACCACCGTCTACAACTCAGGCGGCTGCTCCAGCTACTACCTGGACCCCAACGGCGTGAACAGCTTCAGCTGGCCTTGGTCGACGGGCAGAATGCGCAGGCGCTTGGGGCGATTCGATCCGGAGGCTTATGTGGCGGAGTCGGCAGCCACGTCGTGAGGGGTGGCTGCGCCGCCATGACGACCTGATGACGGACGCCGATTTGACGCTGTTAATGACCTCGTCGGGCGTGACGATCACGTCGACGTTCACGTCATGCGCCGTGGATGGAATGGGGGTGTCGATCACCTGGAGGGAATGCACGGTCGTGACGACGAGCGTCTCGGGCCCGACGAGTCCGGCCTCGGTGAGCAACGCGAACTCCAGGTCGGAGTACCCGGCTCCTTTGCCGATCCGCACGCCGGAGCGGTTGACCGCCACGCTGCCGAGGAGGTAGAGGGCTTGAGCGTGGCCAGCTTCGGGACGGCCGTGTAGAGGAGTTTGCCATCCTCCAAAGCCCGTGCGCGCACAGGGAGTTGCGCCTTGTCCGGTACCGCCTTGATGACCGTGGCGTTCTTCCACGCCTCAAGCCCGGCCAGCCGTGCAGCGGCTTCTTCGGAGCCTCTGAAGTTGGGTATGCGGCCGTGAGCCGTGTCGTCGTGCACCGCGCCGACCGCGTCGAGGGCATCCCAGACTTGCGTCCGTACGAGCTTTTTTGCGTCATCGTGTGTCGCGGACACAACAGGTTCTCCTTACGCTTACGTCGTTGTGCAGTTCTTACGGTCAACCCAGTTCTGCGGCCAGGGTGTGAAGTGCTGGGACGAGTTCGGGATGGTCGCCGCGTGAGGCCGACTGCAGTAGCTCGGTGATGACGATAATCTGCGCGACGCGTCCGGGCTCTGTCTTGAGCACGGGGAAGGTGTCGCGGATACGGTGGGCGAATTCGGGGACGAGCAGGGAGTACGTCAGCAGCATGGCGGCGTCGTAACCGGTCGGTGCCAGGCCGAAGCCCTCCCAGTCGAGCAGATAGGGGGTGCTGCTCGTGAGATTGGCGGCGTGCAGGTCTCCGTGGGCCGTCGCCCAGTCCGTGACCCGGGGGCCGGGCATGTTCAGGAAGCGTGGGACGCTGCGGTCCACCCACTCCTGTCGTACGGCTACGCGGTCCGTGGGGACGGTGTTGACGTATGCCAGGTCCGCGCGGAGGGAAGCCCACCATCCGGTAGGCGGGTCGAGTTCGGTGCGCAGGACGGGGCTGGGGGAGGCGATGGGCTCGGAGACGTACTGGTGCAGCTCTGCCTGGAACGTGTGGCCGTCGCTGCTCGACTCCGTGGTGTCGTACAGCAGGGGCTTGCGGATACGTCCGTCGAACAGCGCGGCGGCCTGGCGGTTGCCGTCCCAGATCTTTCCCGCTGCTCTGTCCTGCGGCGCGGAGAGCAGTCTCAGCCAGCAGGCGCCTCCGTCTCGGCGTTCGACGCGGCTGCTGAGAGTGCGGCCGTGCCAGCCCCAGACCTCGGGGCCGGTGATCCTGACGCTCAGCGACTCGGCGGACCCCGCGAACGCCCGGCGCATGCGCTGCCGGTCTGTGGGGTCAGTCGGCGGCGAGTACATCCAGCACCTTTCGTAGCGTGGGGACCGGGATGGCCGGGCTTCGCAGGGCGGCTTGGGCTTCGGCCCAGTGTGCCGGGGCAGACGTGGAGAGCAGAATCCGTGTCACCCCGGGGCAGGAGGCTGCCGCCAGCAGGCATGCCTGCGCGGTGGTCAGGTCCGGGGCTAGCAGTGCGGTCAGGTCCGGGGTGGCCAGTTGGGGCAGTTCACCGCCGAACAGGGGTGCCGAGGCGTAGACCTGCCAGCCGAGGTCGGCCGCCTGAGCGATGGGGCCCTCCCCGTCCAGGGCTTGGGCGAACGCGGTGGCGGTGACGAGGGAGACGGGCAGTTGGACGGCTCGCAGGTGGTGGTGTTCCGTGCCGGCGGCTTCGGTGGCCAGTTGGTGCAGGGCGGGGACGCTCAGTTTGCCGGTGTCGAAGCCGTCCCAGGTGGCGACGCCGTATGCGGTCAGGGTTCCGGCCACTGCTTCTGCTTCAAGGGCGGTGAAGGCGTCGCGCAGGGCGTCGTACGGGTCGCCGGCGGTGTGCTCGGGGTTGTGGGCGAAGACGAGGTCCAGGTGGTCGCGGCGGAGTTCGGTGCGGTTGCGTGCGCACTGCCAGTGGATGTATGGGCTGCTCAGGCAGTGTCCGTGTTCCGCGTCCTCGGCGGTGAGGGCTCCGTCGGGGAGGGCGTCCTCGGCGGCGTGATCTGTCAGGAATCCGACTTTGGTCGAAACCGGGATCGGATGCCGGGCAAGCGTGGGGGCAAGCAGCAACTGGGCGTGCCCATTGAGGTAGTTGGGCGCGGTATCGATCCATGCGGTGGCGGAGTCGGCGGCCGCGCGAACGGCGGCGTCCTTCAGTCCGGAAGGGCGGACGCGGTAGGTGCCCAGACCCAAGGCTGCCGTCGTCATCGCTCGCTCCCCTCCACTGTGATCGCTTGGCCGTTCATCAGCTCGGAGACGACGGCTGCCACCTCCGCGACCGGGATGCGAGCCGCAGCGGCCAGCTCACCGAGCGACACGGTGCTGGGCGCGGCGCGCATCAGGCGCTGGAACAGCGGCTGCGCTTCCTCTGCCATCTCCCACTCGTTGTCACAGGCCCGGAAGACCACTCCGTCCCCGGTCGCCGCGGGCTCCAGGTGGCCTCGTGCGGTGGCGAGCCTGACGTGCACCTCTGGGTCGGCAGGGACACCGGCGATGTGGGGCAGGCTCGGCCGCAGGCGGGTGAGGTCGGTTCCGTCGCGCGTCGCCGTGTACCGGCCGATGAGAGCCGGATCTTCCAGAGCGGCGGTGACTTCCTTGCGTAGTCGTTCCAGATAGGTGGCCTGGTGCGCGGCGGTGGCATGAACGGGCAGGTCTTCGCGCAGGACGTCGTGGCGACGCAGGTCGTCGGCGAGCCAGGACAGGAGCTGGGCGCCGGTGGTGGTCTGGATGCCGAAGGTGAGGTGGAGGGAGTGCTCCCCCTCGGAGGCAGCCACCGAGTGCCACCAGCCACGCGGGAGATACAGCACGTCTCCGGGGCGCAGGACCAGTTCCGCGATCGGCTCCTCCGGTGGGGGCTCCGGCTCGTCGGTGTCCTTGTACATGGGGGCGGTGCGCGTGGGGCCGTACAGCTTCCAGCGTTTGGCGCCGTCGATCTGGATGACGACGACGTCGTGGTCGTCCCAGTGCACACCGAAGCCTTCGCGGGCGGTCCAGGAGGCGTACAGGTTGGTCTGCACGCCGGTGCGCAGCCACCGCTCCAGCTCCATCGCCGCGCGGCCCACGGGCGGGTGGAGTTCGTCGACGGCGTCGATCACCAGGGAGGCGCCCTCGGCGAGACAGGCGTGCAGCTCGGCGGGGTGCAGACGATGCCAGACCGTGTGCCGACGGGTGGTGACCGGGGCCGTGTAGCGGTAGGCCGGCAGCATCTCGCCGTCTGCGGACAGGCGGAAGCGGGGCGGTTCCAGGCGGTGGGTGGCCAGGATGGTGTTGACGTCGTCCCAAGTGATCAGGCTGCCGGGGTTGGTGAGGGCTGCGGGGACGTGGCGGTGGTGGCGGTGGAGCACCTGGGCCAGGAACTCGTCCTGGCCCAGGTGGGCCGCCAGGTTCAGCGGCGACAAGGCTTCTCCTCCTGGATCAGTCGTTGCTGTCGGTACGGCCGGTGCTGCCGCCGTCGGACGGGGTGACGCCGCGTTCGCGGGCGGCCTGGATGCGGCGGCGGGCCTTGACCAGGCCGGACCGGGCCGGATCGGTCGTCGGGCTGGTGGCGGTGTCGTTCGGCATTGCTCCTCCTTGGAGTTGGGGGCGAAGTGGCGTTGCGGACCCGCTTCCGACGGCGCTCGACCTGTCCATGGGTTCGGGCAATTGATCCGTCCGGAGCGGGGTTTGCGGCCCGTCCCTGCCGGGCTTCCCGAAGCGGGGGAACCTGTCGATCGGCTACGTCCGGCAGGGACGGGAACTCAAGGGGCGGCCGGGGCGGTGGAGACCGCGACGCCGATCACGACGCCGCACGAAGCGGCAAGCGCGATGATCGGCAGTGGTCCTTCGAGAAACGACTCAGCCGGGCCACCGGCCGCCGCTGTCACGTACGCCATGGCCGAGTGATGCCGCATCCGGCATACGGCTGCCGTGCGCAGAGCCGAAGAGCGACGCCGTGGGCTTCATCGTCCCCACCGCCCGTTCGCTACGGCCACCTTGGCGCTCAGCTCCTCGGCCTGGGTGGGGCGGCGAAGTTCCGCTGGGGGAACGTCCCACTCCCTGCCGCCCTTCAGCGGGCGGAGCTGGACGTAGGGCCCGGCGTGCCCCATGACCACGCCCACCTGGTCGTTGCGCTTGTCGACCATCAGCGTCCCCACATCGGCCTGTTCGGCGTCCGTCACATCGGTCACCTCCTCGCGGCGTGGACCCATGAGACGGGCTCGCTGGTCTTGGGAAGGACGGCGGCTGTCGGGTGCGGGGCGAATCCGCTGGGGAGGGCGAAATGAGGGTCGCCCAGGCTGCGCAGGAGCTGCCGGTTCCCGGTGAAGCGCGTGCGGGCGTGCAGCCAGCGGTGGTTGTCCAGCAGACAGCCCTGTCCGGCGTGTAGCAGGAGGCGGTGCTGGCTGGTGGCGATGGCGCTGCGGAGGTCGGGCAAGTAGGGGCGGACGATGGGGCTCCAGCGGGCCAGACAGTCCTGGCGCAGCCGTATGGAGAGACGGCCGTCGGCCTGAACGGTGAAGACCTGGGTGGCATGGCCGGAGCCAGCGCCGAAGTAGGCGGTTCGGGGCTGACAGAGCGCGACCGCTGCTTCTCGGTTCTCGTCGACGAGGCGGGCGTGGACGTCGCGTCCGTCGGCGAGGAGGGTCTCACCACCCGCTGACGCCGGCTGCAGGCACACCAGGAGGATCAGACGCGGAGGCGTGGGGATGCCCGACCGTTCGGTGTGGGCCTGTAGTTCGCCGTTGCCGAATCCGGCGAAGCCGACTCCGCGGGCTTGGCTGCCGGTGTCGTGGATCAGGGTCAAGCCGTCGGGGGCACCGTGCGGGTGGGGCGTGAGCGCCATCAGCCGGGAGGCGAACGCCAGGATCTCCGGCCGGGTTGTCAGTCCGTCGAGGGTGACCAGGCCGGTCTCACGAAGCTGTGCGGCGATCACGTCGCTGGCGTGCGGGGCGCGGAGGTCGACGTAGTGGCCGGCGAAGAGCGTCTCGGAGCCTGCGGAGGCGTCGAGCATCGCCGTACTCCTTCGATCGGGGTCGGTGTGATCAGAGTGGGGAGGTCTGGTGGTCCGGGTAAAGCGACTGATTGTCGACTAGGACAAATCGGTCGTCTTAGGGGTGGGTCGAGGGGGGCGTGCTACGTTCCGAAGGCCCGGCTCGCACACCGCAGGACGAGGACGTCATGACGTACACGCCGCCGCTCTGGCCCGTCTCCGTAAAAGGTGTCGCGCTCGACGCGCGTGATCGCGTGCTGCTGCTGCGGAACGAGCGCGATGAATGGGAGCTGCCTGGCGGACGCCTGGAGGTCGGCAGCCCCGATGGCGCACAACTGCCGGACAGCAGCCCGGAGGCGGCGCTGGAGCGTGAGATCCAGGAGGAGACCGGCTGGGACGTCAAGGCCGGCCCGCTCATCAACAGCGGCGTGTGGATCTACCAGCCCATCCCCGGACGGCGCGTGCTGATCGTGACCTACGGCTGCACCGTGCTGACTCCCGACCGGCCCCCGGTCGTCAGCCACGAGCACAAGCAGCTCGGCATGTTCACCGCCGACGAGGTACCGGAGCTGAACATACCGGACGGCTACAAACAGGCCATCGCCGCCTGGTACGGCCTGCGCCATCCCGCACCGGCAGCCTTGGGCGACCACGAGCGGACGTAGCCGACGATGGCCGGGGGAGAGAGCGTGACACGGACGCGGGACAGCGGGCTCCCGCTTCCACGGCCCTCGGCACGGCATGCCCAGTGGCACTGGGCGACACCGCAGGCCCAACTCGTCCTGGCCGCAGGGGACCTGGCAGGCATCCTGCGCTTCTACCGACGGGGCACGGTCTGAACCAGGCCTCGCTCGCTGACCTCCTCGGTTACGACAAGACCTACATCTCCGCCTTGGAGCTGGGGAAGCGCGCCCTCGACGACGTCGGCTCCCGGCGCCGCGTCTGCGAGGCTCTGCGACTGCCGCCCCACATCCTCGGCGTCACCGACCCCTCCGACACCGACCACCGGGCGATGGTGCAGTTCGGTGAGTCGACCGTCCGGCTCGCAGAGATCGCCCGCCAGTCCGGCCACGCCTCCGAAGCCGTCTCGGAGCTGTGGCCGCTCGTCGTCCGTCTCGAAGCCCGCGTCGACGACGGTCACACCGAGCGGGACGTCCTGCACCTGCTCGCCCGGGCCCGCGTCGGCCTCGGTGTGGCCCTGGGCAACGTGCTGCCGGAGGAACGCCTGGCCACCGCCGCCCGCTGGACGGCCAAGAGCCTGGAGGTCGCCGAGTACTTCGGGGACCCGGGCATGACTTCGTATGTGCTGCGCATGCACGGCAACGAACTGCGCAAGGCCGGCCTACGGGGTGCGGCGGTCCAGCGGTTGTGCCGCGCTGCCGCCACGGCGCCCGACGACAACGCCCGTGCCGCCGTGCTGCCGCTGCTCGCCCGAGCCGTCGGCACGCTGGGCAACGGCGACCTGTTCGCCCGGGTGATGCGGGAGACCGACGCCTTGCTCGACCGCGTCGACCACACCAGCCTGTTCAACCCCTTCTCCCTCCACGAAATCCGCCTGCGCGGTCTCGTCTCAACCGGGCGCACCGACCTGGCCATGCGGCTGGTGGAACACAGTCCCCCAGTGCCCACGACTGTCGTGGCTCCACAGTGGCGCGTCATCGAACTGATCACTGTCGCGCACGTCCAACTACTCGCCGACGACACGGCAGGCGCCGCCCAGTCGCTCGATACCGCCACCCAGGAGGCCGTTGTGCAGCGCCTCCCCCACCAGCTACAGCGGATCATGCGAACCGCGGGGTCACGGCTGCCCGCTCAGCAGGCCGCCGCTTCGCGGTCACTGGACCGGATACGCGGCGAGATGGCCGCCTGATCCAGGCCCACCACCCCTGGGCGGGACGGTCTACGGTCCGGATACCGACGAGGCTGGTCGAGCCTGCGGTGGGTGGCCTCACCGAGAGATCCCTGCCCATGCTGCGGCCGGTGGACAGTGGGCACCCAGGACAAACCCCGGGCACCCAGCGCACCACCGGCCCACGTCCGAATGCGCCTACGCCGTCACTCCCTGTCCGCCGCCATGACGCCGACGCATTCTTCGAGCGCGGCATGCAACGGCGTTACGAATGCGGCGAGTTCGGCATCCGACGCCTTCCCCACCTCCAGCACCGCGCCGACGACCGCCACCAGGACGGCGGCGGCCTTGAGCGCACGCACGTCGGCCAGCTCCTCAAGAAGACCGCCGGGGCGCGTGACCGCCAGGGCCTCCTTGCCGGTGGCCGGGTCTACGCCGAGGCTGCGCATACGGGACGTACTCGTACTCATACAGCCACCTCCCACGGAACACAGTCCTGCCCCAGCGTCGCCAGGACCGCCACCCGGCGCCGATCACGTTCGTCAAGCTCGCGTTCCCACTCGACGACGTACGGGCGGACCAGGAGCGTGCCATCGGCGGTGATGACGTCCTCCGGGTGCGGACACGTGATCATGGGTGGGGGCTCCGGAACAGGTGGACAGGCAATGAGGGGCAGTGGTGACGGTGCTGCGGAGCGGTGGGCTCCGCGGGGAGCGAGGAAGAGGCTCAGGAACGCCGCCAGTAGGCTGCGCATGGTCGACTCCTGTTCAGTCGGCTCAGCCCCGGCATGGAAGCTCTCACCCTTCCGGCCGGGGCGTCTCTGTGTGCTGCGACCTTAGCCGAGAACGGTAGTGATGGGTAGTGGTTGGTAGTAGTACTAGGTGATGCGTGGTAGGGGGTGGCGGTCTACGGTCAAAACGTGGACACGATCAGCCCGGACTCGCCGCAGTACGTGTATGAACAGCTGGCCGCGATCATCGAGCGGAAGATCCGCTCCGGCGAATACGCGCCCGGCACCCGGCTGCCGGGCGAACTGACCATGACGCACGACTACAAAGTCGGCCCGGGCACTGTCCGCCGGGCCCTGGACATCCTCAGAGACCGAGGACTCGTGGTGACCGTACGCGCCCGAGGCTCCTTCGTAAGCGACCCTCTTCCGCCCTCCCCCGAGTCCTCCGAACCACCGAAGCCGTAGTCACGCTCAATCACCCAGGGGCTACTCAACAGGCAGCGGTGCCGAACCACTTGGCCAAGTGGCCCATCAGGTCGCGCTGGTCCTCCCCCACCCACGCCACGTGGCCGTCGGGGCGGAGGAGTACGGCGGGCACGTCCAAGTCCTCGGCGGTGTCCACGACGTGGTCGACCCTGTCCGTCCAGCCCTCCAACGAAAGTTGGCCTGCCTGGTCAAGGAGGAGGCCTCGGCCTGAGTGCGTCAGGGTGTAGAGGCGGCCGTTCTGCTTCAGGGGGAGGTCTCGTAGGCGGCGGCCCTGGAGGGGGTGGGTGTTGTCGAAGTCGTAGCGGATGGAGATCGCGGTGAGTTTTTCGATGAGGAGGCGGTTTACCTCGTCGATGTCCATCAGCTGGGAGAGGAGGCGGCGGACCGCTTGGGGGCCCGGGTCGGTGGACATCAGTTCCATTTGGGCTCGGGTGTTGTTCAGGACCTCTTCGGCCACCGGGTGGCGTTCGGAGTGGTAGGTGTCCAGGAGGTCTGCCGGGGCCCAGCCGTTCAGGGCGGCGGCCAGTTTCCAGCCGAGGTTGAACGCGTCCTGGAGGCCGAGGTTGAGGCCCTGGCCGCCGGTCGGGGGGTGGATGTGGGCCGCGTCGCCGGCCAGGAAGACACGGTCTACCCGGTAGCGCTCGGCCTGGCGGGTGGCGTTGCCGAAGCGGGAGAGCCAGCGCGGGGAGTGGACGCCGAAGTCCGTGCCGGAGATCGCTCGTAGTCGGGTTTTGAACTCGTCGAGGGTGGGTGGGGTTGTGCGGTCTGAAGAGACGCCTTCGGCGGGGACCACGACTCGGTAGACCCCCGGGGCCCCGAAGGGTGACAGGCCGAAGCGTTTCTGGGTTTTGTTGACCTCCGCCACCACCGCCGCCACCTCCTCCGGCGGCATGGACGCCTCCATCTCGCCCAGCAGGGTCTCTGTCGTGGACGGTTCGCCGGGGAAGGCGATGCCCAGCAGTTTGCGGACCGTGCTGCGGCCGCCGTCGCAGCCGATCAGGTAGCGGGAGCGGAGGTGGGTGCCGTCGGCCAGTTCGGCCGTCACTCCGTCTTCGTCCTGGGTCAGGGCGGTCAGTTCGCTGCCGCGTCGGATCTCGGCGCCCAGTTCGGTGGCTCGTTCGGCGAGCAGGCGGTCGGTGGTGGGTTGGGGGATACCGAGGACATAGCCGTGTGCGGTGTCCAGGCCGGGGGGTGTGGGTTTGGGAATGGCCGCGAAGAAGCCGCCGAGGGGGTACTTCTTGCCGTTCTCCAAGAAGCGGTCCAGCAGACCTCGTTGGTCCATCACCTCGATGCTGCGCACGTGGAGGCCGAGGGCGCGAACGTAGGTGGGTGGCTGTGGTTCCTTCTCCAGGACGAGTACGCGTACGCCGTGCAGGCGCAGTTCAGCGGCCAGCATCAGGCCGGTGGGACCGCCGCCGGCGATGATCACGTCGATCGGTTCGTTCACGGAGGGCCTGTCGCTCGCGGGGGTCATCGCAGTATCCGTTTCCGCCGGTTGGGGCTTCGGTCGTCCACAGGTTGTGGGCTTCGGCCGGTGATTCTGCGGTAACGGTGGGGCCTTGCCGCAAGGCCCCCCGTGCGCTATACGTTGAGTACGGCAGGGAGTTGAGGGACTCCTTGCCTTTGTTGTTTCCGCCCGCCGTGAGGGCCGGTGCCGCTCGGAACGAGAGGGCCAGGACCAGGGGGTAGGCCAAGTAACCGAAGCGGGTGGCCGGCATCAGGCACATCGCCAGGGCCAGGCCTATGGACAGTCGATCCGCTGCCGCCAGGACCGTTCGGGGTGGGCGGGTCACGAGGGACGCCGCGACCCCTATGGCCGCCAGTACCAGCGCGGTCTTCGCCAGGGTCGCGCCGCCGGGGACGTATGCCGCCAGGAGGTGGCCGGGGAGGGGGCTTGTCGCCGGGGACTCCACACCTGCCTCGCCCAGCGGGAAGCGGATCACATGTTCGATGAAGGCGTGAGGGGCGACGAAGACCGCTGGTAGGACGGTTACGGCGGCCATCGTCACGGACACCCATCCCGCCCGTACGGCGGCCCTGCGCCCCGCCGTCGCAGCCAGCAGTGTCAAACCCACCGGCAGCAGCGGCCAGGCCGTCCACTTCAGTGCCGCCGCCGCACCCATCGCCAGCCCCGCCGCCGTACCGGAACCGCCCCGGCCCGCCAGCGCCAGGCCCAGACACATCAGCCCGATCACCGGCAGATCGACACCGCCGACCGCCAACGGCAACGCCACCGCCGGGAAGGAGGCGAGGAGCAGTACGGCGGGGGTCCAGTCGATGTGCGTGCGGCGGGTTTCGGTCCGGTGGGTGTCGGTCCGGTGTGCCTCTGTCGGGTCATCGGTCGGCCTCGGCAATGCGCCTGCGGTGGCCCCGCGACCGGCTACGTACATGCTGATCAGGAAAGTCGCCGTGAACCACAGGCGGGCGTCGGACAGGGCCGACAGCGGGGTGTCGCCGAAGAGGGCGCGCGGGAGGCCGAAGAGGGCCATGCCGGGGAGGTACGGGTTGTAGTCGTCCACCTCGTGGGGGTGGGGGGTGTACGGGGTGCCGGAGGACAGGAGGTGGGTGGCCGAGTCCTCGACCACATGGACCTCCGACTGGGCTGCGCCCAGGGTCATGAGGAGCAGCAGAGGGAGGACCACCGAACCCGCCACCGCCGCCCCTGCCGCCACCGAACCCACCACCGGCAACGCCGCCCGGCCGGTCCGTGGGCGATGCGTCGCCGGTGCTCCGCCAACGGTTCGTGCGCGTGCGCGTGGCCTCGCCGTCCTACGCGTGTGCCAGGCCGCCAACCCGTAGCCGAGGGCCGCGCAGGCGCCCCAGATTCGGTGGGGCGTGAGTGTCGTGACCAGGGAGAGCAGCAGGGCGAACACCGCGCAGGTCAGCCAGTAGAGCCAGGTCAGGTCCTCCAGCCTCCGCAGCCGGGCCGACCAACCGCTCCGGTCGAGCCACGCCACCGTACGAGGACGCCCCGCCCCACGAGGACGCCCCGCGACACCAGCACGCCGTGCCGTACCAAAGCGCCCCGCCGCACCAGGGCGCGATGCGGTCGGGATCGGCGTCCCGGCCGGTGAGTGCGACAGGGCCTGCGACTGCGACCGCTGCTGCGGCTGTCGTGGGGGTGCGGTGGGTGAGGACACGGGTGGCATGGGTGCGCTCCTGGGATGGGCGGGCTGGGAGCCGTATCCCAATCTCGTGCCTGGCCAGAGGCGTCCACCTCGGCCGAATGGTCAGCGTTTGCCGGGTGCGGGGCGGGGCGGATCGGCCATAAGGCCTACCGCGACCGGCCGGGTGGGCCGGTGCTCTCTACCTCTGGTTCGAGTCGGTAATCATCCGCCGGCCCGAGGTCCGAACCCCACTCCCCGCCATAGTCTTTGAGCATCGAGAAAGCGACCGGGAAATATCCCGAAAGACGCTCCACCAACGGTTTCGAAGAATTCGTCGAGCCGAACCGAATTACTCATCCAATCAAGCTTCGTCACTCTGAATCCAGGGGGTTCCACCATGTCCAAGCGCGCTCTTGTCTCCACCCTCATCGGCCTTCTCGTCGTCGGTGGATTCACCGCCGGCGGTATCGCCGTAGCACGTGGTGTGGAGCAGCCGATACTGGAGAACAGTTCGGTTCGGTACGTCGCCCCGAGCGGTGACAAGGACGGGTCGCTCACCTTCACCACGGATGTGCGGGACGACTCCGGTGTGCTCGGGCTGAAGGTGATCGCCTGGCCGGCGAGTTCGAAGCTCGACCCGACCGAGAAGGACCTCGCGCACGTCGAGAGCGCCACCTGCGAGAGCACCTCGGACCGGTCCGCCCGCTGCACCTACGAGCTGGCCGTCACGAAGGAAGACGCCGCCGAGGCCGACGAGGGCACCTGGTACATCTCCGCGCTGGCCACCGCCGAGGACGGGGACACCGTGTTCGCACCCAAGGTCGCCACCTTCGACATGGCCGGCTGAGACCAGAGGACCGGCTCAGACCGCAGGACCTGCTGAGGCCGACAGGACACGCCAGACGGCAGGACCTGCTGAGGCCGACAGGACCGGCTCAGACCACGCGGGTCTCGGCGGCGCACTCTGGGATCATCCGCCGCCGAGACCTTCCCCCGCCGCCGTCCCGGCCGGGCGCACCTGCCCCCGAGGTGCCCGGCCGGGACGGCGGCCTTTTCGGTCACCACCGGATCACCCATCCAGGGTGCAGCCATTCAGGGTTCAGCAATTCGCGGTTCAGCCATTCGGGGTGTGGCGCTCCCCCGGCGTTGGCAGCACTCTGCACTTGTCCGGAGTGATTACGGGAAGGGGCAGTCATGGCGTTCGGGGATTTCCAGAACGAGATCTACTTCGAGGGACTGGGCGGGGTCGTACCGCGTTTTCCGATGGCGTACGCGGAGTTGGAGCGGCTGGGGCTGGCCGCGTTGCCGGCGTCGGTGGGCGGATATGTCGCGTGCGGGGCCGGTGACGAGCGGACTCAGCGGGTCAATGTGACCGCGTTCGAGAGGTGGGGGCTGATGCCGCGCATGCTCGTCGGGGCGGCGCGGCGGGAGCTGTCCGTGGAGTTGTTCGGGATGCGGTGGCCGTCGCCGCTGTTCATGGCCCCGGTGGGTGTTCTCGGGCTGTGTACGCAGGACGGGCACGGTGATCTGGCGACCGCCAGGGCCGCCGCGCGGACCGGCGTACCGATGGTCGCCTCCACCCTCAGTGTCGACCCGGTGGAGAAGGTCGTCCCCGAACTCGGCGAAACCCCCGGCCTGTTCCAGCTCTACACCCCCAACGACCGCGAGCTGGCGGAGAGCCTGGTCAAGCGGGCGGAGGCGGCGGGTTTCCGGGCGCTCGTGGTCACCCTGGACACATGGGTGGTCGGCTGGCGCCCGCGCGACCTGGCCGTGAGCAACTTCCCCCAGCTACGCGGTCACTGCCTGGCGAACTACTTCTCCGACCCGGTGTTCCGCTCCCGGCTCGCCGTGCCACCGGAGCAGGACCCGGGCGCGGCGGTCCTGCACTGGACCCAGATCGTCTCCAACCCTCTGACCTGGGACGACCTTCCCTGGCTGCGCTCCCTCACCGACCTCCCCCTCATCCTCAAGGGCATCTGCGACCCCGAGGACGTCCGCCGCGCCAAGGACCACGGGGTGGACGGCGTCTACTGCTCCAACCACGGGGGCCGTCAGGCCAACGGAGGGCTGCCCGCGCTGGACTGTCTCCCCGGCGTCGTGGCCGCCGCCGACGGCGACCTGCCCGTTCTCTTCGACTCCGGCGTCCGCTCCGGCGCGGACGTGGTGAAGGCCCTCGCCCTCGGCGCCACGGCGGTGGGGATCGGCCGCCCGTACGTCTACGGTCTCGCCCTCGGCGGCACCGACGGCGCCGTCCACGTCCTGCGCTCCCTCCTCGCCGAGACCGACCTGATCATGGCGGTCGACGGCTACCCGACCTTGGCGGACCTGACGCCGGAGAGCCTGCGGCCGGTCACGGCCGGCTGAGGGGCTACTCGGCCGGCTCCCCCCACGCGACCGTCAACTCGTTGCGCCGGCCGAAGCGTTCCAGGTGGGAGCCGACCACATCCTGGATGGCGATGAGGGTCGAGGAGTCGGGGGCCGTGACCGTGATGAGGAGGTGGTCGTCCGCGGGGTGGAGGACGACCACCGTCTTGTCGAAGGTCAGACGGTGGGTGCCCTCGGGGGTCTCCTCGACCGGGATCTTGCGGCCGAAGTGCGAGGCGAACTGCTTGGCGTAGCGGGGCGCCGCGTCGGTGGTGACTCGGGCGTGAGAGCTGGGCATGGGGGCCTCCGGGGCATGGGTGCGTTCCGGTCTGCTTCGAATCTACTGCTTCAAATTTGAAGCTCGCCAGTCGACCATAGCGCCGCCTTCAAATTTGAACAACAGGGGACCGGGGGGTGAGGGCAGTCCGGGCAGACGTCGGCCAGCGCCAACTCCGCCCACCTACCGGCGAGTTACACGAACCAGTAACCCAACTCCGTGAAGAAGACGTGGAGTTCCGCAGGTTTCAAGCAGTTCACTCTTCTCACAGACGGCTCATGGGCAACAGGATGGCTGCGGTCTCGGGGGCTTGAAGGAAGGCACCACCTTGTCCCAGCAACATCCCGGCCGGCGACGTCGTCGCGTCAGTCGTGGAGCCGCCTCGTTCCTCGCCCCGGTCCTCGCCGGCGGTCTCCTCATCGCCTACGGCCCACCGGCCCTGGCCGCACCGACGGCCACGCGAGCCGCACCGGCCGACTCGACGTCGTACACCGCCGGTACCTATCTCGTGACGCTCGCCGACGCGCCCGTCGCCACGGCCCCCGGTACCGCGCCCGCGCAGGGCGAGCGGCTGGACACGGGGGACAAGGCGGTGCGCGAGTACGTCGGGCGGCTGAAGCGGGAGCGCGACGACGTGCTCGCCGAGGTGCCGGGCGTCAAGCCGCTGTACGGCTATCAGTACGTGCTCAACGGGTTCGCCGCGAGGTTGACGGCGGGGCAGGCAAAGGAGCTGGCCCGTACGCCGGGCGTCGCCTCGGTCGTACGGAACGAGATCCGGCAGCTGATACCCAGGGCCGACGGCGACACCACGGCCCCCACCACCCCCTCCCCCACCACCGGCACCTCCTCCCCCGCCTCCGCCTCCACCCCAGGCGCTCTCCCCGCCCCCGACACCGCCGAGTTCCTCGGCCTCAAGACAAAGCGCGGGCTGTACTCCAAGTTCCGGGGCGGGCAGCGGAATGCCGGGCAGGGGGTGATCGTCGGGGTCATCGACTCCGGGATCGACACGGCCAGCCCCTCGCTCGCCGCGCTGCCCGAGCCCCGCCCCGACGCCGAGGTCATCGAGAAGAAGTGGAAGGGCAGTTGTGACCCGGGCGAGGCCGCGCCGGGGCAGGTCGTGTGCAACAACAAGGTGATCGGGGCCCAGTACTTCGCCAAGGGGCTCGGGGACACCGGCGAGGACGTCGTGTCCCCGCTCGACTCCAACTCCCACGGCACCCACACCGCCACGACCGCCGCCGGGAACATGGACGTCCCCGCGACCGTGCCGGACACCGGCATCGTCGACGCCCGGATATCCGGTGTGGCGCCGGGCGCGCGTGTCGCCGGGTACAAGGTGTGCTGGGCGGCGGGCTGTTCGACCGCCGACATCGTCGCCGCGTACGACAAGGCCGTGGCCGACGGTGTGGACGTCATCAACTACTCCATGGGCACCGGCGCCGTCGGGTCCACCACCGCCCCCGACCATGTGGCCATGTTCAACGCGGCGAAGGCGGGCGTGTTCATCGCGGCCTCGGCGGGCAACTCCGGCCCCGGTGTCATGGACAACGGCCTCCCCTGGGTGACCACGGTGGCCGCCTCCACCCATGACCTCGGCTACCGCACGACCCTCACCCTCGGCGACGGCACCTCGTACGACGGGGTCGGCGCCGGCGCGAGCGGCCTGCCGTCGGCGCCGCTGGTCGACGGGGCGAAGGCCGCCCGGCAAGGCGTGGACGCCGTCCAGGCCGCCCGCTGCATGGCCGACAGCCTCGACCCGGCGAAGGTCGAGGGCGCCGTGGTGATCTGTGCGCGCGGCGGCAACGGCCGTACCGCCAAGAGCGACGCCGTACGGGCCGCGGGCGGCGCCGACATGGTGCTGTACTACACCGGCGCGGGCGACGAGGCGATCGTCGACGCCCATACGATCCCCGCCAGCTACCTCGACCGTGCCGCGGGGGAGGCCGTGAAGGCGTACGCCGAGAAGGCGGGCGGCGCCGCGACGGCATCGCTCGGCGCTGGGCGGGCCGTTGAGCAGCGGGCGCCGAGGGTCGCCGGGTTCTCGTCGAGTGGCCCGGAGGTGGCGAGCGGCGGTGATCTGCTGAAGCCCGATCTCACCGCGCCCGGCGTGGACGTCGTCGCCGGTACGGTCGCCGGTGGCCATGGGATCTTCAAGGGGCGGCAGGGCGTCATGTCCGGTACGTCGATGTCGGCCCCACACGTGGCCGGGCTCGCCGCGCTGCTGCGGTCGCTGCATCCCGACTGGTCGCCGATGGAGGTCAAGTCGGCGCTGATGACCACCGCGACCACCAAGGACAACGCGGGCAAGGCCATCGCACGTTCCAACACCTCCGCCCCCGCCACCCCGCTCGACTACGGCGCCGGACATGTCGTCCCCAACTCCGCCGACGACCCCGGCCTGGTCTACGACTCCACCTCCGCCGACTGGACCTCGTACATCTGTGCCGTCGGCGGTCGGCCGGTCACCGAGGACAGTGGTGACGGAAGTGACGGCGGTGACGTCTGTGCCGGGGCCCGGAAGATCGACGCGAGCGACTTCAACAACCCGACGATCGCCGTGGGCGACCTCGCCGGGAAGCAGACGGTCACGCGTACGGTGACGAACATCGGGGGCGAGCGGGCCACTTACTCCGCGACGCTCCGGACGCCGCCCGGGTACCGGGCCGAGGTCTCGCCGAAGCGGTTCACCGTGGCGGCGGGCGGGTCGGCGACGTACAAGGTGACGTTCACGCGGACGTCCGCCGCCTACGGCGACTGGTCGTACGGCTCGGTGAGTTGGAGCGACCGGGACGGGCACCGGGTGCGCAGTGCCGTCGCGCTGCGGGCCGCGCCGCTGACCGTGCCGAAGGAGATCGCGGGGCAGGGCTCCACCGGTTCGCTCGCGCTCCCGGCGACGCCCGGCTGGGACGGCACCCTCACCACCACCGTCGACGGGCTGTACGAGGGGACGGTGAAGACGGGCACGCTGACCGGTGCCGCCCCCGACTTCGACCCCGCGCAGTCACCGCTGCCGGAGGCCGTGGCCCGGACCGAGATCACCGTGCCCGAGGGCACCGACCTCGCCCGGATCGCGATCCGCTCCTCCGAGCACCTCGCCGACGGCGACCTCGACCTCTGGGTCCTCGACGAGAACGGCGACCTGCTCTCCGACCCCTCCAGCGGCAACGACGAACACCTCGACCTCACCGAGCCCGGCACGTACACCGTCTACGTCGTCCAGTACCGGCTGCCGCCGGGCACCGACAGCCAGCCGTACACCCTGCACACCTGGCTGATCGGCGACGACACCCGCCCGGACCGCCCGGCCACCGTGAACCCGGCGGAACAGCCGGCGTCCATGGGCACGGCCACCGAGGTGGAGTTGGGCTGGAGCGGGCTCGCGTCCGGCGGTACATACCTCGGGCTGGTCCGGTACGGCGACGGGACGCGGACCGAGGGGACGACGGTGGTGACGGTGACGCCGTAGCGCCCGGGGCGGGCGGCCCATGGGCACAGCTGTGGCCATAGCCGTGGGCCGTGGCCGTGGTCATGCCGGTGGCCATGGCCGTGGGGCCGGCCCGCCCCTCACGCCCGTAGATACGTCAGCACGGCGAGGACCCTGCGGTGGCCCTCGCCGTCGAGGTGGAGTTCGAGTTTCTGCAGGATGTTGCCGATGTGCTTGTTGACGGCGGCCTCGGTGACGTACAGCTCACGGGCGATCTCGGCGTTGGCACGCCCCTCGGCCATGAGGGCGAGCACCTCGCGCTCGCGCGGGGTGAGCCGGGCGAGGGGATCTCGCCGCCGGTTGAGGAGTTGGCGTACGACCTCGGGGTCCACGACCGTCGCCCCGGCCGCCACCTGTACGACCGCGTCGACGAACTCCCCGACCGCGCTCACCCGGTCCTTCAGCAGATAGCCGACCCCGGTGTCACTGCCGAGGTCGAGGAGATGGGCGGCGTAGGACTGCTCGATGTACTGGCTGAGGACGAGGACGGGGAGCGTCGGCCGTTCGCGGCGCAGGGCGACGGCGGCCCGCAACCCGTCGTCGGTGTTGTCCGGCGGCATCCGCACATCGGTGACGACGATGTCGGGCTCGTACTCCCGTACGGCGGCGATCAGTTCGCCCGCGTCCCCGACGGCGGCCGCCACCCGGTGCCCGAAGCGGCCGAGCACCCCGACCAGCCCGTCCCGCATCAGCGGTGAGTCCTCGGCGAGTACGACGGTCAGCGACACGGCAGCCGCGGGGTCTCCGTGTCCGTCTCCGGGTACGGCGGTCGTCAGCGGCATGGCAGCTCCACATGCAGGGAGGTGGGGCCGCCCGGTGGGCTGGACAGGCGGAGGCGGCCGTCGGCGGTGGCGACGCGGTCGGCGAGGCCGATGAGTCCGGTGCCGGTGGTCATGTGGTGTTCGGCGCCGCCGATGCCATTGTCGGTGATCGTGAGGGTGAGGAGGTCGGTGTGGAGCCGGGCGTGGACCTCGGCGCGGTCGGCGCGGCTGTGCTTGACGGCGTTGGTGAGGGCCTCGGCGACGACGAAGTACGCGGTGGTCTCGACCGGGACGGAGAGGCGGCTGGCCGGCAGTCGGATGTCGACCGTGACCGGTAGTACCGAGCGGGCCGCGAGGTTCTCGACGGCCGCCGTCAGGCCGTGGTCGGTCAGGGCCTTCGGATGGACGCCCCGGCTGAGTTCGCGCAACTCGTCTACGGCGAGGGTGACTTGCTCCTGGGCCCGGGCGAGCTGTTCGGCGAGCGGGGAGTCCGGTTCGGTGTCGAGGCGGGCGAGGCCGAGCAGGACGTTGAGGGAGACCAGCCGTTGCTGGGCGCCGTCGTGGAGGTCGCGTTCGATGCGGCGCCGCTCGGCGTCGAAGGCGTCGACCAGCCGGGCGCGTGAGGCGCGGACATCGGTGAGTTCACGGCCGAGTTCGCTGTCGCGGGGCGCGAGCATCAGCCGGGTGACGGCGGCGCGGGCACCGGCCCACGCGGTGACGGTGTAGGGCGCGGCGGCGAGCAGACAGAGGCCCACGACGACGAGGGGCCAGGCGCCGGGGTCGTCGAGGGGCGAGGTCATCACCGTGACGGGGAGCCCCAGGGCGAAGGCGAGCACGAGGAGGTCCATCCACCACAGCGCGGCCGCCGACACCGCCGTGAACCCCAGCTCCCGCCAGGTGGCGGGCTCCCAAAGCCGGGTCCGTACCCATGCGACGGGTCCGGGCCGGTCGGGCCTGCGATGCGGATCGGGTACGGGGTCCAGGTCCACCAGCCGCAGCCGCCACCGCTCGAACCGGGTGACGGCGACCCCGGACAGCGCCACCCCGAGCAGGATCACAGCCCCCACCAGCACCACCAGCCCCACCAGCCCGGCGGCCAGGGCGAGCACGAGGACCACCGTGACGACGGACCCGGACACGACACCGGACAGCAGATAGGCGAGCGACCGCCAGGGCCAGCTGGAACCGAGCACCTTCAACGGGTTCTGGCCCAGCGCCTGCCAGGCGGTGCGATGTCGATGGCGCATCCCCCGACCCTAGCCAGCGGGACACCGCCGGACGGTAGTGCGGGCACTACCTCCGCACTCCCCCGTACGCCAGTGCGCGGGCGGGGTCGGGCCGGTGCACTGGGTGCCATGACCATGAAACTGTTCGACGTACGCGCCGTGTTCGACGCCGGTCGCCGGGGTGCGGGGCGCCGACTGGGCGTCCTGGTGGCGGCGTTCGCCATGACGGCCGCCGTGCCGACGGCCTCGTCGGCGGCCACCGCCGTACCGGCCACGCCCTCGTACGCACTGTCCGCCGAACGCCCCGCGACCCGCCCCACGGCCACCCTCACCTCCGCGTCCATCGACCGCTTCGTACGCGACTACGTGGAGCGGACGCGGCTGCCGGGTGCGGTGGTGGCCGTGACCCGAGGTGACCGGGTCATCCACACGGCGGGGTACGGGCACACCGCGTCCGGCGAGACCATGACGGCCGGTACCCGCGTCCCCGTGGCCTCGCTCTCCAAGGCGATGACCGCGCTGGCCGTGATGCGGCTGGTGGAGGAGGGCGAGGTGGACCTGGACCGGCCGGTGCGGGACTACCTTCCCGAGTTCACGATGGCGGACCGGCGGGCGCGGGACATCACCGTCCGCCAGCTCCTGACCCAGACCTCGGGCATGGCGGACACCACGTACCCGGACCTGACCCGCCCCCAGCCCCACACCCTGAAGCAGGCGGTGGCCGCGATGCGCGGGGCGCGGCTGGACACCGCCCCGGGCGCCCGGTACCGCTACCACAACCCCAACTACTTCGTCGCGGCCCGCCTGGTGGAGGCGGTCGCAGGCCGGCCCTTCGCGGAGCAGATGTCGGCCGGGCTCTTCGAGCCGCTGGGCATGACGCGCACGGCCTCGGTCGACTCGACGACACAGATGCCGGACGGGGCGCGCGGCTATGTCCGGGCGTACGGCACGACGTTCTCGCGCCCCCACCCCCGCTGGTTCACGGCGGGCGGCCATGGTGTGGTCACCACGGCGGACGATCTGGCCCGTTGGCTGATCGTCCAGAACAACGGGGGTGTGAGCGCCGAGGGCCGGCGTATCGCCACCGCGAAGACCATCGAGGCGACGCATACGCCCCCGCGCGCGACGAAGTCCAGTGACTACGCGATGGGCTGGTGGACGGAGCGGCAGGACGACGGCCGCGCCCGGGTCATCCAGCACAGCGGCCAGCTCCTCACCCACAACTCCATGGCGACCCTTCTCCCCGACTCCCGCATCGGTATCGCGGTGGTCACCAACACCGGCCTGATCTCCGGCGACGACGCTGCCCAGCTCACCGACGGCCTGGTCGCCCTGGCCGAGGGCGAGGACCCGGAGGTGGCTGCGCCCTTCTCGATGACGGCCGACTGGTTCCTGGCCGCGCTCACGCTGCTGGCCCTGGCCCTGGGCACGAGAGGAGTCGTACGGGCCCGCCGCTGGGCCGACCGCGAGCCCGGCCGCCCCCGGTGGCGCGCGCTCCTCCGGCTGCTCCCCCACCTCCTCCCGATCCTCCTCCTCTCCCAACTGGCCACCCTCGTGGGCCTGTTGATGAACCGCGTGGGCACGCTCTCCCAGACCGCCTACGCCTGGCCGGCCCTGGTCATCTGCACAGCGGCGGCCGCCCTGGCGTCCACGGCGGTCATCGCGGCACGGGTCCTCGCCCTCTGGCGACGGGTTCAGCGGTAGTCGGGGTTGGGGGCGTCGAGGTGGCAGCCGGCGTCCCATTGCGAGCGCTGGTTGCCGTGGGCGGGGATGCCTCCGGAGCGTTTGAGGAGGGCGGCGAGGTGCATCAGGTTCCAGGTCATGAAGGCGGTGTTGCGGTTGGTGAAGTCGTTCTCCGGGCCGCCGGAGCCGGGGTCGAGATACGACGGCCCGGGACCGGCCGGCCCGATCCAGCCGGCGTCCGCCTGCGGGGGGACCGTGTAGCCGAGATGCTGGAGGCTGTAGAGGACGTTCATCGCGCAGTGCTTCACCCCGTCCTCGTTGCCGGTGATCAGACAACCGCCGACGCGGCCGTAATAGGCGTACTGCCCCTGGGGGTTGAGGAGGGCGGAGCAGCCGTACAGCCGCTCGATGACCTTCTTCGTCACCGAGCTGTTGTCGCCGAGCCAGATCGGCCCGGCCAGCACGAGGATGTCGGCGGCCATCACCCGCTCGTACAGCCCCGGCCACGCGTCGACGGCGAAGCCGTGTTCGGTCATGTCCGGATAGACACCGGGAGCGATCTCGTGATCGACGGCTCTGATCACTTCCGTACGCACTCCGCGCCCGTCCATGATCGCCCGGCTTCTGTCGATGAGCCCCTGGGTGTGGCTGAGTCGGGGGGAGGGTTTGAGGGTGCAGTTGACGTAGAGGGCGGTGAGGTCGTCGAAGCGGTACGGCTCGCCGGGCGACGGGGACGGTGAGGGCGACGCTGCCATGGGGGCTCCCTTGCTCTGCGGGTTCGGGCCAGCGTCTCGCGGGCGATCCGTCGGTTCGCGACGCAACGCCCGAGGCGTAAACCCTGGAATGGCCCCCGGACGGCCCTCGGAGGTCCAACCTCTCGCCCCACCCGCCCGGCCCTGGCGTCACCCAAACCCACCCAAACCCCTGGAACCCCTGGAACTCCTCGAACCCCTGGAACCCGTACGCCCCTAGAACCCCTCTACCACCAGGTAAACCCCTAGCGCCAAGCCTTCACAAAATACCCATCAGTAGCACGGGACGCTCCTGTTACTTTCATTTTCAAGATTGCTGTAGAGCGCCCAGCCATCCGCCCCCCACCCGCGCCACCGCGCACCGAGGTACCCCATGCTCCATCTGCCCACCGCCGCCCGCCCCGCCGGCCGGCACCGCAAGGCCAAGCCGGCGAATCCCTCGCTGCGTCGCATGGCCGTGCTCGCGGTGACCGCGCCGGTCGCGGGAACGATCCTGGCGGCGCCGTCCGCCTTCGCCGCCGACAAGGCCGTGTCGAAGACGGCGGCGAAGACCGTCTCCCAGGGCGACGTCACCGAACTGAACGCCGCCGAACAGCAGATCGCGGACAATCTGAACACCCGCAGCCAGGACACCCGTCTCGGCAGCAGCCTCAGCGGTGTCGTGATCGACGCCAAGTCCGACAAGGTCGTCTGGGGCCACAACGCGACGACCGCGCTGATGCCGGCCTCCAACACCAAACTCGCCACCGCGACCGCCGCCCTGACGGTGCTGGGCCCGAACCACCGGTTCACCACGAAGGTCGTGTACGGCGACGGCACGCTCACCCTCGTCGGCGGCGGCGACCGCAGCCTCACCACCGACGACCTCGACGCGCTCGCCAAGACCGCCGTCGCGGGCCTGAAGAGCGCGGGCCTGACCTCGGTGAAGGTCCGCATCGACGACAGCCTGTTCCCCGAGCCGACGCTCGCCACCGGCTGGAACACCGGCTACTACCCGGACTCCGTCGCCCCCGTACGCGCCCTCGTCGTCGACTCCCACAACGTCGACGACACCTCCCTCGACGCCGGCGGTGTGTTCGCCAAGCTCCTCGCCGAGCGCGGCGTCACGGTCGACGGCGACGTCACCCGGGGTGTCGTCGGCAAGGGGTACGTACCCGTCGCCACGCACACCTCCGACAAGCTGTCGACCCTGGTCAAGCACATGCTCAAGGTGAGCGACAACGACGACGCCGAGACCCTGCTGAGGATGACCGCGCTCGGCGCCGGCCGCTCGGCCACCTTCGAGGACGGCACCGCCGTCGTACGCGAGGTCCTCACCCGGTACGGCGTCTCCCTCGACAACTTCGCGATCCACGACGGCAGCGGGCTGTCCCGCTCCAACGCGATCCCGGCGCAGACCATCGCGGACATCCTCGACCTCGCCGCCGATCCGCGCCACGCGCAGACGCTGAAGTACATCGTGGACGGGCTGCCCGTCTCGGGCGAGGCGGGCGCCACGCTCGGCCCGGAGTGGGGCCGCTTCGACACCGCCGACTCGTCCTGCGCCGTGGGCCAGGTCAAGGCCAAGACCGGCACCCTCACCGGCGCCATCGCCCTCAGCGGCCTCACCAAGGCCGCCGACGGCAACTGGAAGGTGTTCTCCTTCATCGAGAACGGCTCCACCGCCAACCCGAACGACATCAAGGACGCGCTCGACGGCTTGGCCGCCACGGTCAACGGGTGCTGGGCGTAGGCCCGTCCGCTGGGCGGGCCACGGCTGGCGGGCAAAGCCCCGTCCGCTGGGCGTAGGCCCGTCCGCCAGACGAGCCCCCCTCTGCCGGGCGTAGCCCCGTCCGACCCGGTCGGGCCGCCCCGGCCGGGCTGATGGCGCCTCTCCGTTCCAGCCGGGCCGGCGGCGGCGCGCCCCCGTCAGTCCGTCTTGCTTGCCTCTGCTTCAGACCGTCTTGATCGTGCCGCCGTCGATGACGTAGTCGGCGCCGGTGATGTTGCCGGCCACGTCGGACAGGAGGAACGCGATCAGGGCCGCCACCTCCTCGGCTTCGGCCATGCGGCCGGTCGTGACGTTCTGGCTCTTCGCCATCTGCTGGACGAATTCGGCAAGGCTCATGCCGGCCGCGGTGGCCCACTGGGCGACCTGGCCGTCGGGGTCCTGGTAGACGGAGGTGCGGACCAGACCGGGCGACACGGTGTTCACGCGTACGCCCCGGGGGCCGAACTCCTCGGCCAGGGACTTGCCGAGCGCGTTGAGCGCCGCCTTGGCCGAACTCATGGCGACCGGGAAGCCTCCGGGCATCCGGCCGAGTATGGACGAGACGTTGACGATCGCGCCCTGACGTTCGATCAGGCTGGGCAGGGCGGCGCGGGTCGCGCGGACGGTGCTGAGCAGGTTGATGTCGAACGCGCTGGTCCACTCGGCGTCATCGGCATCGAGGAAGCCGACGGTCGCGCTGTCGCCGCCTCCCACGTTGTTCACCAGCAGGTCGATGCCGCCCAGTTCGGCGAGCGCGCTGTCGAAGAGGGCGGAGACCCCTTCCGGGGTGCTCAGGTCGGCCGACACCGCGTACGCGCCGGTCTCCTTCAGCTCCGGCGTGATGGTGCGGGCGGCGCCCACGACACGGACGCCTTCGCCGACCAGGGTCCGCACGGTGGCGAGTCCGATACCGCGGCCGGCACCGGTGACGACGGCTGTCTTGGCGGTCAGGTTGAGGTTCACGACACTCCAAAAGTTTGCCCACAGCGGCTACGTACCGTTCCGGACCCACGTTAGACCACAGTTGTCGGTTTTCCAACAGTTAACGAAAACCATACATCCGTTGGATATTTTGCCACCGAAGGAGGTAGGCTCTGGAAGATGGCCATGACCAAGAGCAGTGGCGCCCTGTCGGGCGATCGACGCGTGCGGCGCACCCGGGCGGCCCTGCAGCGCGCCCTGATCGACCTCGTCGAGGAGCGGGACCTGGCGCACATCAGCGTCGCCGACGTCGTCGAGCGGGCCGATGTGAACCGCTCGACGTTCTACGCCCACTACCAGGACGTACACGAACTGGCCGAGGCCGCCTGCACCTCGATGATCGACGACCTGATCGGGGTGGTCCTCACCCTCGACCCGGCCCTGCCGATCCCGCCAGATCCGTCAGACGCACCCAGCTCCTCGGGCGACCAGGGCCCTTCGGAAGCTCCCGGCCCCGCAGGGGATCACGGCCCTGCCGAAGATCCCGACCCGCCGCTGACGGCCTTCTTCGCGCACTTCGCCGAGCACGCCGGGCTCTACCGCAGCCTGCTCGGCCCGACGGGAAGCGCCCGCGTCATCGAGCACGTACGCCTGCGCACCACGGCGGCCGCCCACTCCTCCGGGCAACTGCCCGACACGAACGCCGCGCCGCCGCCGGACACCGCGTCCCCGTCCGACCGCCAGTCCGGCACGCCGTCCGACCTCCGGTCCGGCACCTCGTCCGACGTCCCGTCCGGCATCCCGCACGACGTCCCCGCGGCCTTCGTCGCCGGCGCGCTCCTCGGTGTGGCCACCGACTGGCTGCGGCGCGGATGCCCGGGCACACCGGCCGAGTTGACCATCCTGACCAAGCCACTCCTGCGGAGGCTGTCGGCGGGCGGCTGAGCGCCGCGCGACTCCTGACGCCTTGGCTCGCCCCTGTCGGCACCCACACCAACACCAACGCCCCCGGCCCGGCCGCGCGTTCACGGTGATCGGGCCG
Source organism: Streptomyces sp. NPDC002643 (assembly GCF_053592555.1). NCBI lineage: Bacteria > Bacillati > Actinomycetota > Actinomycetes > Kitasatosporales > Streptomycetaceae > Streptomyces > Streptomyces sp. NPDC002643. The sequence goes on along the minus strand of NZ_JBSFVY010000012.1, from coordinate 76,813 downwards.
GGGGCGCTCCCGGGCGTAGCTCAGGCCGGTGGCCCTACGGCGTGATCGTAGCCGCAGCCACAGCCACAGCCGTCAAGCTCTCGACCGGTGTCACCTCCGTCAGCCCTCCGCCGGTGTCACATCCGTCAGCTTCCAGCGCTGGTTGGAGCCCGAGTTGGGTGTCCAGACGCCCACGCCCGCGCCCTCGTTCGTCGACTGGCCGTAGACGTCCGGGAGTTGGCCGGTGCCGGCGTTGACGAGGGTCCAGGTGCTGTCGCCGGTGGTGGAGAGAATCCACTGGGCGGCGGTGTCGGGGCGGCCCTCGGCGGCCTCGGCGACCAGCGAACCGTCACGGATGGCGAGGCGCTTGCCCTCGGTGGCGTTGGTGAGGACGTACCGGGAGCGGTTGTCGGCGGCGTCGCGGCCGACGCGGTCCAGCGTCCACTGCTGGCCCCCGTTGGCGGCGGACTTGATGACCAGGCTCTTGCCGTCGGCGCCGATGCTGAGGTCCTTGCCGCTCTGGACGCCGGTCAGCCGGTAGGTGTGCTCGTCCTGCAGTTCGGCCTGGTCCTTGGCGACGCCGGAGACGCCCTTCACGAGGAAGGTGGTCACGGACTGGGCGGGGACCGTGATGGTCGCCTGCTTGTCGCTGACCCGGATCGGGCTCTGCTTGATCAGCTTGCCGGCGGCGTCGGTCACCACCGGGGTGACGGTGGCGTGGGACGAGACCTTGCCGAACTTCGACAGGTCGAGGGTGACGTCACGCGCGGCGGTGGTGCTGTTGACGTGGACGACGGTCGCCTTGTCGCCCTTCTTCGCGACCGCGGCCGTGCTGGAGGTGTCGTCCGTCTTGATCAGACGGTCGCCCGGCTTGATGTAGTGCGTGAAGTTGCGGGCGGTGTCGAACTTGGTGTTGGTGTAGATCGGGCAGGATTCGAGGGTGTCCTCGGACGTGCAGCTGAACGGGAGCTGGATCTCACCCCAGTTGCCGCCCTTGGCGGACTCACCGCCCGGCTTCATGTTGTCGTAGTCCTCGACCGGCTGCCAGAACACCCAGGCGGAGGGCTCCAGTTCGCGCAGGTCGTCGACCATGCGCTGGGCGAGACCGAGACCGGGCCGCATATCGGTGAAGCTCTGCCCGTCGCCCCAGTCGCCCTCGACCTCGCTCATCCACAGCGGCTTGTCGGCGGCCTTGGCGAGGTCGCGGACGGTGGTGCGCTGGCCGGTGCCGTAGGTGTGGACGTTCATCTGGCCGACGAGGTCGCGCACTTCCTGGGGGTACGAGTTCCAGTTGGTGGCGAAGGTGCCGGGGTTGGTCTCGTCCATCGCGGAGATCTCCGCGTGCGTACGGGAGTCCTCCAGGACCGGGCCGAGCGCCTTGATGACCTTCTGCTGGAGCTCGGGCCCGATGTGGGCGCCCTCCTGACGGCCGCCGACCGGCTCACCGTCCTCGCCCAGCCGCGTACCCCAGTAGTTGGTGTTCGGCTCGTTGAACGGGTCGAGGGTGTCGACCTTGATGCCGTGCGCCTTCTCCAGCCGCTCGGTGGCGCCCACCAGATACTTGGCGAAGTCCTCGACCGACTCCTCCTTCAGCTGGTCCTTCGAGGAGTCGAAGCCGCCGGAGACATAGCCGCTGACCGTCATGAACCACGGCGGGGAGTTGCTGAAGGTCTCCCAGTGGGTGATGTCCTTCTTGATGCGGTCGACCCACCAGCGCTGGGTGGCGTCGGCGTTGTCGTTCCAGTCGGCCTCGTCGTCGGCGCTCCACCAGTCGACGTCCTCGCGGGTCGTCCCCTCCGGCGCCTTCCACCAGCCCTCGACCGCACCGCCGGCCCGGAGGTAGTCCTTGACGTCGGGGGCGTTGCCGCCGCCGATGTTGTAACGGGCGATGTTGAGATTGAGCCCGTCCTTCCCGAAGACCAGCCGGGCGAGCTTCTCCCGTACGTCCTTGGGGTAATCACCGGTCGCGTTGGCGAACCACACCAGGCTGGTGCCCCAGCCCTCGAACTGCTGCTCCGCCTTGTACGAGGGGTCCGGCCGGACCGTGACCGAGGCGTTCGCGGCGGCGGTGTCGGCGTACGCGATCGGCAGGGAGGTGGTGGCCATGGCGGTCCCGGTGGCGAGAGCGGTGACGCCGATGGCTCCGAGGAGCCGTCTCGTGCGGGTGCGGTGTGCCATCTCGGTTACTCCAACTCTTCCGCGTGCCGCGCGTCCCATCGCGACACGAAAGATCGGGGCGTTGCTCGGGTTCTGCTCGGGCTCTGCTTTGGTCCTGCTCTGTTTTTGTTCGGTTTTGATGCGATCTCGTATGGTTCGGCGCCGCTTCAGGGCCGTAATGTTTACGTAAACATCTCTCGCCGGGATGTCTACACTGTCCGAATCTCGGCGGTCAAGAGGTCGGTTCTGGCCGAAGGTGTGTGGAGTGGTGGGCCGATGAAGGGTGACCGCAATGGGGACGGTCGTACGACGAGACGCACCGCGTCCCGGCCGCGGCAGGGCCCGTCCATGGGCGACGTGGCGCGGCTGGCCGGGGTATCGGCGCAGACCGTCTCCCGCGTCTCCAACGGCTTCCCCGGAGTGACCGAGGAGACCCGGCAGCATGTGCTCGCCGCGATGCGGGAGTTGGGCTACCGGCCCAACAGCGCGGCCCGGGCGCTGCGCCGGGGCGAGTTCCGCACGCTCGGCGTGATCACGTTCTCCCTCTCCACGATGGGCAACATCCGCACCCTCGACGCCATCGCCACCTCCGCCGCCCGCGAGGGCTACGCCGTCACCCTCCTCCCCGTCGCCGTCCCCACCCAGGACGAGGTGAACGGCGCGTTCTCACGCCTCGGCGAACTGGCGGTCGACGCCGTGATCGTCATCCTGGAGACCCACCTCCTGGACGCGGCGACGGTCTCGCTGCCGCCGGGCGTGCCGGTCGTGGTCGCCGACTCGGACGCGGGCGACCGCTACACCGTCGTGGACACCGACCAGGCGGGCGGCGCCCGCGAGGCCGTACGGCACCTGCTGGACCTCGGCCACGCGACGGTCTGGCATCTGGCCGGCCCCGAGGACTCCTTCGCCGCCCAACGCCGCGCCAACGCCTGGCGGGAAACGCTCACCGAGGCCGGACTGACCCCTCCGCCCCTGGTACGCGGCGACTGGTCGGCGGACTCGGGCTACCGGGCGGGCCTGGGACTGGCCGACGAACCGTCCTGCACGGCCGTCTTCACCGCGAACGACCAGATGGCCCTGGGCCTGCTGCGGGCCCTGCACGAACGCGGCCGCCACGTCCCGGACGACGTGAGCGTCATCGGCTTCGACGACATCCCGGAGACGTCGTCCTTCCTGCCCCCGCTCACCACGATCCACCAGGACTTCGCGGAGGTGGGGCGGTTGTGTGTGGAGGGGGTGCTGGGACAGATGCGCGGGGAGACCGCCGGACACGAACCCGCCGGTCATGAAACCGTCGCGCACGGCACCACACTGGTCCCGACCCGGCTCGTTCGGCGGCACAGCACGGCACCGCCTCCGGGCCGCTAGACCGACTCACGGTCAACACCCGTTGTCGTCGGCACCGGAGTCCTGTCCGTGTCCCAAGGCAGAGGACCCCTCATTCTGGGATGCCCTCCTGCAGCCTGTGGAGTTCGGCGAACAGTCCTCCAGGGCGCTCAAGCAGTTCGTGATAGGTGCCGGTTTCGGTGATTCGGCCGCCCGACATGACGATGATCCGGTCGGCGATGCGGCAGTTGGCGAGGCGGTGGGTGATGACCAGTGCGGTGCGCCCGGCGGCGAGTCGGCGGAAGTGGTCGAACACCTGGCGCTCGGCGCGTGCGTCGAGCGCGGCTGTGGGCTCGTCCAGGATGTGCACGGCTGCCTGAGCGTGGAACGATCGGGCGAGTGCGATGCGCTGCCACTGGCCGCCGGAGAGGTCGTGTCCACCCCACCAGGAGCGCGCGAGTGAGGTGTCCAGGCCGTTGGGGAGGCGGTCCAGGACGTGATCGGCTCCGCCTGCGCGGGCGGCCTCGTGGACGGCATGGTCGCCCTGGGGATTCGGGGTGCCGAGGGTGATATTCTCCCGCGCGGTCAGCGGCCAGCGGGTGTACTCCTGAGGGGTCATGGCGACATGCCGCCACACTTCGGCCGACGGGACCTCGACCACGTTCACCCCGTCCCAGGTCACTTCTCCGGCGTTGGGCAGATACAAGCCGGTGAGGAGATGGACCAGCGTGGTCTTGCCCGAGCCGTTCTCTCCGACGAGGGCGACGATCTCTCCTCGCTTGAGGTCCAGGTCGACTTGGTCGACGGCGGGCCGATCGCCGCCGGGGTAGGAGAAGGTCAGGCCGCGGGCGCTGATGACGTCCGGGCCGCTGTCGGGCAGGAGGCGGGTGCCCCGGTGGGTACGGTGGCGGGCCGCCTCGTCGAGGAAGTCCGCCCAGTCGTCCAGGTAGAGGCCAGTGCGGAAGACGCGGGCCGATGCCCGGGTCAGCGTGGTCAGGGACGCCGTCGCGGTGCGCAGCGCGAACAGGGCGGTGCCGGCGGCCGCCGCTTCCAGGTGTCCGGCGGCGACCAGTCCGGCGAGCGCGGCGAACGTGGTGAGGAGCACGAGCGCTGATACGGCGTCTCCCGCGAGTTGGACGCGCAGGCCGCGCACCGCGGCTGCCAACGCCTCGTTCTCCAGCCGGTCGGAGACCTGTCGGTAGCGGATGGACAGGAAGCGGCCCATGCCGGCGACGCGGATCTCGGCCGCGGTGTTGCGGTCGGTGCTGTAGCCGCGCAGGGTCGCGCGCAGACGGCTGTCGGAGCGGGCGGCGGTGGCTGCCGAGTGTTCCAGGCGTGCGGCCCGCAGGGAGGCGTACGCGCGGGGCGCGGCGGTGAGCAGCAGCAGGCCCATGAGGAGCGGGTCAAGGGTGGCGACCACGGCGGTGACGGCGATCAGCTGGGCGAGGACGGAGACGGCGCTCTGGATGTCCAGGATGAGGTCGCGGGCCGACTCGGCGCCCTTGCCCGCTGCTTCGAGCCGGTCCTCGAAGCCGGGGTGTTCGTAGGCGATCAGCTCGGCCGAGGCCGCCGCGTCAAGGACGCGCAGGTCGGCTTCTCTGAAGACGCGGGGGCTGAGGCGGGCCGCGGCTGTCCGGGCGGCGGTGTCGGCGAGCGCGGACCCGGCGAACGCGCCGGCCACCCACGCCGCCGGTGCCATGGCGTCGGGCAGGACGGGACCGACAGGTTCGCCCCGGCCGTAGACGGCGGCTGCTTCCAGGACCACGGCGATCAGGGTGGTGGTCGTGGTGAGGGCAAGCGCGGCCAGGGCGGCGGCTGTGATCTGGGCGGCGAGCATGCCGATCAGGGCGCGGCGGTCGGTGTGCCAGGCCAGACGTACGGCGCGGGCGAGGACGGTGGGCAGGCGGCGGGCGGTGGCGGCCAGGCCCAAGGTGCCTTCGCGTTGGTCGTCGACGTACCGCATGACCGGCGCGGGGCCGACAGCGGCGGACAAGGGGTCTGCGGTCACGGGTCTGGTGTAGAGGCCCCTACGGACCCGGAGCACAGGTTTTTGCGGTTCACCTGCCGCAGATGGGCAGGTGAACCGAGGGGTAGGTCAGTTCCACGCCCGGCAATTCACCCTTGTGAGTGAATAAAAGGTGCGGAGGTGACGCCGGTCCACGGGCGGCGCGGGTCGTCGGCGTCCCGCCCGGACAGACCGAACGCTCCATGTCCGGGAACCCACACCCAGGCGTGCGCCTCGTTCGGCATGCGCCGCGCCCGAGGACCGAGGTCGGACAGTGGGTTGGGGGAACGTGCCAGGTACCCCGGGCGCTCTGATCAGCGGTTTTCACCGGTCCTGGGAAAGCTTGTACAGCTCGGCGAACAGGCCCGCCCTATGGAGCAGGGATTCGAACGTCCCCGTCTCCACGATTCGGCCGCCGTCGAGGACGACGATGCGGTCCGCGATGCGGGCGTTCTCCAGGTTGTGGGTCACGAACACGGCGGCCTTGCCCTCTGCGAGCTCCTTGAACCGGCGGATCACCAGGTGCTCGGCGCGGGGGTCCATCGCGGACGTGGGTTCGTCGAGCATCAGCACGGCGGCGTCGCGGTAAAACGCGCGGGCGACCGCGATGCGCTGCCACTGCCCGCCGGACAGGTCGGTGCCGCCCCAGTTGGAGCCGGCGACCAGGGTGTCGAGCCCGTACGGGGCCTTGTCGATGACGCTGTCCGCGCCGGCCGCGCGCGCGGCTTGGAGCAGCGGGGTGTCGTCGTCGGCGCGGGGCCGGCCGAGGTGGATGTTGGCGCGCAGGTCCATGGGCCAGCGGGTGTAGTCCTGCGGCACAAGCCCGACCTTCGACCACACGCTCGTCGGTTCGGCCTCGGCCAGGTTGATTCCATCCCAGGTCACCGTGCCGGAGCCGGGCAGGTACAAGCCGGTGAGGAGGCGGGAGAGGGTGGTCTTGCCGGAGCCGTTCTCGCCGACCAGGGCGATCAGTTCGCCCTGGCGCAGGGTGAGGCTGACGCCGTCGACCGCCGGGGCGTCGGCGCCCGGGTAGGCGTACGTGACGTCTCTCGCCTTGATCTCGGCGGGAGCCCCGGCCGGGATCGCCTCGGTGCCGCGCTCGGCACACAGGGCCTTCGCACGGCGCAGGAAGCTCTGCCAGTCCTCCAGATAGAGACTGGTGCGGAAGGTGCGGGCGGCTGCCATCACCAGCGAGGTCAGCGCCCCGGTCGACGTCCGTACGGCGACCACGGCGGTCGCGGCGACCGCGAGGTCCATCCGCCCGGTCGCGGCGAGCCATCCGAGCGCCGCCCAGGTCGCGGCGAGCATGAGCCCGCCGACTGCGGAACCGGCCAGGGTGACCCGCAGCACGCGGGGGGCCACCGCCCGGTGGGTGGCCTTGATCCGGTCGGTGATCTCCCGGTACCAGGTCGTCAGGAAACCGGACATGGTGGCGGCGCGGACCTCGGCGGCGGTGCGACGGTCGGTGGAGTAGTACCGCAGCAGGTAGCGCAGGTGGTTGTCGGAGATGTTCTGGAAGTCGGCGCGGTGCTTGATGCGCGCGGTGGTCACCGCGGCGGCGCCCTTGGGCACGACGGCGAGCAGGAGCAGCGGGAGAAGAAGCGGGTGCAACACCGTCAGCACCGAGGCGGCGGCGACGAGTTGGGCGAGTGCGGAGACCATGCCCTGGGCGTCGCCGATCAGGTCCTCGGTGGCCTCCGCGCCCTTGCCCGCGGCCTGGAGGCGGTCGGTGAAGCCGGGCCGGTCGTACGCCTCCAGCTCCACCTGCGGGGCGACTGCGAGGATCTGGAGGTCGGCCTCGGTGGCGACCTCGGGGGCCAGGCGCGCGGCGGCGTAGACCGCGAACGCGTCGGCCCCGGCCCGTACGGCGGTGGCCAGGCCGGCGACGACGAGCGCGGGCGTCGCGGCCGTCACGCGCGCGGCGACGTCCCCGCCGCTGAACAGGTGATTCATCGCGCCGGGCAGGGCGGCGAGGGCAACGGCGGCGGAGGCCGCGACGACGAGCTGGCACAGGCCCAGCCACAGCATCGCGGGCCGATCGGCGGCCCAGCCGAGCCGCACAGCGGCGGCGAGGGTACGGGGGAGGCGGGCGGCCATCCGCTACCACGTGGCACTCGCGATGTCCTCGGCGTGCGGGTCGGCGCGGAAGCCGACCTGCTGCACCGGTGCGGCGGGGGCTTTCGGGGCGGGTGAGGAGTCGGTCACCCGCCCCATCCTTGCGGGGTCGGCGGGGCGGACGGAGTCGATTGCGCCGAAGTCGCCCGGCCGTTGGAGGAGGCGTCTACAGGGCCCGCAGGGCCATTTCTCATTCGCCCAGCATTGCGCACCCCACCGACAATGCCTTGCCCCAAGGGACGGGAGACCGGAGGAGTGGGGCGGCCTCGTGCGTCAGGCCGCGATACCGAGTTCCGTACGGGTCCGCTGGACGAATTCACGGACGGTCTTCTCACGCCGCCAAGGGGCAAGAGCGGTGTTGAATTCGCGGACGTAGTCCTGGGCGCGGGTGGACTGGACGCGGGCGAGGATGTCGACGGACCGGTGGCCCATGGCCAAGCCATGGGCCAGGTCACGTGCCTGAAGGTGGGCCGTCCCGACGATGGCGAGGCGCATGCCAACGGATCGGGTGAAAGCCCCGGGTGCCATGGCTGCGGCTTGCTTGTTCCAGGCGAGGGCCGCCTTGGGGTTCTTCAGGTCGCGGAAGATCTCGGTGGCGTCCGCAGAGAGGCGGGAATGCGAGTAAAAGTCGATCCAGGCGGGTTCGTCGCCGCTGTGGGTCCTGGCCTGGTCAAGGAGGTGCTCCGATGCGGCCAGGGCACGCGAGGCAGCCCGGGGAGCGTTGTCGCGGGCGTGCGCGCGGGCCTCGATGAGCTTGGTGAACGCCAGCACCCTAGGCGCTGCTTGACCTTTGGCGCGGTTGAAGGCGCCCTGGGCCATGTCCACAGCCTCGGACGAGAACCCGCGCATGAGGGACTGCATGGCCATGGTCGTCAGGATGTAGCAGCCGAGCTGCACATCGCCGCCGGCGCGGGCGAGGCTCAGGGCCTGGATGAAGTGCCGCTGGGCAGCATCGTGTTGACCGACGTCGAACGCCGTCCAGCCGGCGAGTCGGGACAACTCGGCCGTCACCGAGAACAGTTCACGCCCGATCCCGTCGGAGAACGTGCCCTGTAGCAGCGGAGCGGCGCGGTGGTCGAGGCATGCGGTGACGGAGTTGGCTTTCCAGTTCCCGCCGCCGTACTTGGAGTCCCAGCGCCTCGCGTCATGGGCGGCCTCGCGGAGTTCGGCGAGGTCAGCGCGACCGACCTGCTTCCCGCCCTGGCGATCAGGGTTCTCATCACCGGGGGCAACGAGCCATCGGGTAACGGGGGTGGTGAAGGCGGAGGCGGCAAAGCCGGGTCCGGCCAGAAAGTCGCGGCGGTTCACGGAGCTCCAGAACGAAGTGGCGGCGCGCACGGCGTCGGCGGGGTCTCGCGGGTAATCCAAGCCCGCCGAGGCATCGATTGTCTCCGCCTCGCCCATACCCATCTCGCTCAGCGTTACGGGTCGTCCCAGACGCTCGCTGATGGCCTGCGCCAACAGCTTCGGGACCGGCCATTTCGGCGTCATTCCACGGCGCGCCCAGTTCGCCACGGAAGTGTGCGAGTAGTCCCTGTCCAACCCGGCCTGGTGCGCCAGTTGGTTGACGCGCAGGGCCAGGGAGTTGTGGCTCGCACCGCAGGCTTCGATGAGCCGGGCCAGGTCCGCGTTGGGTGGACGGGTCCGGCGAACGGTCGATGCCACGTCCTTCCCCCTTGCCAGTCGTCCGTGCTTCCGCGTGCCGGGTCACCGAGGGTATTGCCGTGCGGGCTCGTAGTGAACCGCGGCTGCGAGTTGTGAGCCCCCTTGTGGGCCCTCCCCTCGATCCGTCCGGACGGCTGTGATGGGAGCCCAGGTCGCCGTCGGCGGGAAGTCCCCGGCGGGACCGCCGCCGCGCCTCCTGGCCGCAGGATCTTCGACGGATCGAGCGGGCTTCTCCGCGTGAGCGTGGGGCGCCCGAACGACAGCGGCACCTGAAGGACACCCCCGAAAACCCAAGAGACAGGAAGCTCCGCGTGTTCATCGACATCCCGTGCGAACTCGAAGCCGCTCTGATCGACCTTCCTCTCCCGACGTGGAAACTGGATGGCTCGTTCCTGGCGACCTCCGTCATGGAGCTGTACCGGACCGAGCTGACGGCCGCCCCGCGGTTCGAGGAGACCGCCGAGACACTGCGCCACGCGCTGACCGGTGAGGGCGGCGGATACGCCGTGCTGCGTCTGGGAAGCCTTGCCAAGGCGCTGGGGACCGACGACGACCGGTTTCTGCGGCTGGCGATGGGCTTCGCGGCCGAGGTGGCCGTCCCCTTCTCGCCTTTCCCTCGGTGGCCCCTCTGGAAGGACATCGGGGTCAAGGTCGACAAAGACCCCGGCAAGTCCAGCGGCATCGGGTACAACGCGTTCCACATGGACCTGGTGAACGGGACCCTGCCCCCGGACTACACCACGCTCCTGTGCGTCCGCCCAGACCCGCTCGGCGGCGGCCCCAGCATCCTCTCCGACGCCCACGCGGCGGTAGCGCGACTGTCAGAGGGCAGCCGCGCCCTGCTCTCCGAGTCGGCCTACCATTACGGGACCTTCTTCGACCTGTTCGGCGTGGGTGAGGAGTACAAGCCGTTTCCGATCCTGGACGGCTCCGACCCGGGCGAGGGGTTCGTCCGGTTCACCGCCAAGATGCTGGAGAGGTCGGAACTCGGCCAGGCGCACGCCGACGCCGCCAGGGAACTCGCAGAGGAACTCGTCCGCGGGCAGGTCTCCTTCATGCTCCACCCCGGGGACTACCTCATCGTGAACCAACGCCGCTTCCTGCACGGTCGGGAGGCACTCCACAGCGGCCAGGAGAGCATCCCGGTCGCCGACCGCCGGTTGCTCCTCCAGCTGTTCCTGCGCGCGCCGACCGACGCCGACTCGGCCGCGTAGCCGACCGACGGCACCGGTGCCCCACCGAGTCCCGCCCCCGGGTCCAGCCCCCGAGCGAGCCCGTGCACAGACCTAGATGCGTGAGTTGCGCAGCGACTGCCACACAGCACCGGCCAGCGCCCGCGTCGAACGCGGGACCGACAGATGCTCGTGCTCGCGGTACAGGGCCCAGTTGTATTGCACGAGCGACAGCTTGTTGGAGGACAGCGATCCCGCCTGATGGGCCCGGTACACCGCAAGCGGCTCAGCCAGGCCCCGGGCATCCGCACCGTCCCGCATGATCGACAGCCAGAGGGCGTAGTCCTGGCGCTTGCGCATCTCCGGCATAAGCCTCGTGCCCAGGAGATTGCGGTCGTACATGGCGGTGAGAGCACCGATGTGGTCCTGGACCAGCATCGCGCGGTAGTCCACGTGCTCCCGCGCCCGGATCACCCGCCCGTTCGGGACCCAGTCGGTGCTCTCACCGTCGTGGTCGGCGTCCATCTTGAAGTACGAGGTGAACGTCAAAGGCGCAGTGGCCTCCGCAGCGAAGGCGAGCTGCTTCTCGGTCTTCTCCGGAAGCCACATGTCGTCGCTGTCGAGAAAGGCGATGTAGTCCCCACGGGCCCGCTCGATCGCGAGGTTGCGGGCCCGGCCCGCACCGCCTTGGTCGGGTGCAGACTCCGGCAGGACGCGCTCGTCCTGCTCGGCGAACTCGCGGAGCAGGTCCATGGAGCCATCGGAGGACTGGTCGTCGGTGACCAGCAGCTCCAGGTCGCTGTGGGTCTGCGTGAGCACCGATCGGACGGCTGCGCCGAGGGTGGCTGCCGAGTTGTACACGGGCATCACGACGGACACCAGGGGCACAGCGCTTCTCCTTGCCGGACCAGGAACGACGGTCCATTCAAGCACCGCAATCGAGTAGGAGCCGCCATGCAGATAGTTGTCGCAGGTCAGGGCTACGTAGGGCTTCCACTGGCCGTACGCGCCGCAGAGGTGGGTCACCACGTCGTCGGCTACGACGTGGACCCGCACCGTGTCCAGCAGCTCACCGCCGGCCAGTCCTACGTGGAGGACGTGGCATCCGCACGGCTGCGCGCGGTGCTGGACTCCGGGGTCTACGCCGCGACCGCCGACGCTGCTTCCCTGGCCGGCTTCGACATCGCGGTGATCACCGTGCCGACCCCGCTGCGGGACGGCGTGCCCGACCTGACCTACATCGAGTCCTGCGCCCGGACACTGGGCGAGCACCTTCACCCCGGCGCGACCGTTGTCCTGGAGTCCACGACCTATCCCGGCACCACCGAGGAACTGCTGCTTCCGATCCTGGAGAAGGCGTCGGGCCTCAAGGGCGGGGTTGACTTCCTGGCCGGATTCAGTCCTGAGCGTATTGCTCCGGGAAACAAGCGGTGGTCATTCGAGCGAACGCCGAAATTGGTGTCCGGAATCGACGCCAAGTCTCTCGATGTGATCAAGGATTTCTACGACAGCATCTTTCAGACCACGGTTTCGGTGTCCGGGACCAAGGTCGCCGAGTTGGCCAAGCTGATCGAGAACACTTTCCGGTTCGTCAACATCTCCATGGTCAACGAGATGGCGATGCTGGCGGCTCCCCTCGGCGTGAATATCTGGGAGGCGATCGACGCTGCGGCGACCAAGCCCTTCGGATTCACGCGGTTCACCCCGGGGCCAGGAGTCGGCGGGCACTGTCTGCCCGTCGACCCGTTGTTCCTCTCTTGGAAGGTCCAGCAGGAGCTTGGTGTCCCTTTCCGGTTCGTGGAACTCGCCGACGACGTGAACCGCCACATGCCCGACTACGTCGTCCGGCGTGTCGTGGAAGCACTCGGCAAGCGCGGCATGACTGTCAACAGATCCCGAATCCTGCTGCTCGGCCTGACCTACAAGTTCAACGCCACAGACCTCCGCAATTCGCCTTCGGCACGCGTCGCCGAACTCTTGATCGACCTCGGCGCCGAGGTCCGTGGCGCCGACCCCAACATCCCGGACGGCAACGAGAGCAAGCTGAACGTGCCCTGGGTCGATGCGAGCCCGGAGGAGATAACGGCCTCCGATGCCGTGGTGCTCCTCATGGACCACACCCGATTCGACCTCGCGATGATCCAGAAATACGCGGCCTATGTTCTCGACTGCCGAAATCGCATGTCCGGAGCAAATATCGAGATTCTTTAGCTCCACGTAATCCCCCGGACCGCTGCCGATCTTCCATCCCCAGGAGTTCTCTTGCGCGACGATTGGGAACACGCCCACACGGACTACACCATGCCCGCGCACCGCAGCATTCCCACCTCGCTGGCCGAGAGCGAGAGCGACTGGCGCCGCTACCTGGAATGCTCAACTCCCAACGGCTGGCTGATACGAAACAGCGCCATGACTGAAGCGCTCGTCAGCGGAAAGCCGATGTACCTGCTGCACACCACCAAGGACATCGACACCATCCGCGCCAGTCGGGAGTTGCACGTCTCCACCGGATGCCTGGTCGGAGCCCTGTACTGCTCGCCTCTCGCCCGCCGGCGCGAGGGACTGCGCCCACACAACCTCGGCGCCTACTTGATGCGGACGAAACCCTCCACCACGCCCATGATCTTCGAGGTGATCCCGGATGCCCCGATCCGGCCCAAGGGTGTCGATTACCTGCATCTCGGTGCCATCCACCTGCGTACCTACCTGCGCTACCGGTCCTTCCTCGCCCCGGCCGAGAACGACCAGCTCGACCGCGTCGTGCTGGCGGGGCTGCGCGCAGCGGCCGTGTTCCTCGACGTCGCCCTGCGCAACGCCGCCGGTCATGCCACTCCGGCACCCGAGTTCGTCGACCAACTGTCCGACGCCGTGACCCACGTGCCGTTCCTCGGCTACCTGTACTTCGAGGTTCTGTCCGAATACCTGATGCTCCACTCCGCCACTCGGGAGACCAAGAGCTACGCCCAGGCAGGAGAGCTGAACAACTGGCTCTACAAACGACTCGCCTTCGCCGCCGTGGACGGCATGGACCAGTTGTTCGACCTCGCCCGTTTCAATCCGCGCCATCACCGCCTCGTCCAGCTGATCGAAGGCATGGAACCGGCTCTCGCCCCGAGAGTCGCCGAGTACGTCCGGCGAAGGCTGTCCCACCTGTTCGCCCGGACTGCGCTGCACCCGTCCGAGGATGCGGCATCTGTCACCTTCCAGCGCGTCGATCTGAGTACGATCCAGAAAGCCGCGCCTGGACTGATCGGCCAGATGGTCTTCCGTGAGATCCGATACATGCCGCGCTATCGGCAGTTGTACCACTGCTTCGAGAAATCCAAGGCTCTTGAGGCATGGGACTACTGGAACAACGAGGGAATACCCACCCCCTTCAACGGAATCCTCCCCAAGGGAGAAATTGGAATCAATCCCGTCTACCCACGATCGACAGTAAGGGCATGGACAGCAGAACAGGACAGCAAGGGTTACTTGCATCCGACCGAGGAAGTCGCAGCCATTTTCACGCCGCACCTGGCGTCGTGGTGGGCTCCTCCGCGTCAGCGCGAGGTACGGAACGCCACCGATGAATCACAAGTCGGGTTGACTCCGGAATCCCGATCTCCGATTCTCACCCACCGGTCATCGGTGAATGGAGTTTCCGTATGACCACCAAACTTCTGAGTATCCTGACCGGTATCAACCGCGCCTCCGAGCCTTCGTCCGGGAGCATGATCCTCGTCAACGATCTCTACGGCGTGATGCCTGAAATCAACACGACCTTCCTGGGCAGGGAACCGGTCGACCAGGCTTGGAAGGCTACGTTTGATCAGCTGATCCCCCTCTCCACGACGAAGCGCCCTCACGGCCCCGGCTTCGCCCCGTACGTTGACGAGTTGACGCGTGAGGTCGGTGCGCTCATCGAGAAGATCCAGCCGGATGCCATTCACGCCCAGTACCTGGGCTTCGCTCTCAGTCTGGCCTTCACCCGAACCGCCGGAAGCGTCCCGATCATCGCCATCGCCCACGGTCCCGAGGTGATGGTGGCCGAGCGCAGCGCATCGGAACGCGAGGTCATGAATGAAGTTGCTGCCGCAAGCGCCGCGATCGTAGCTCCGACCTCCGCCCTCGCCGACCGCATCGACCGTCTCACAGGACGCCGATTCACCGGTCGGCTCACCGTCATCCCGTGGGGCATCCGCTTGAGCGATGCCCGGGTACGCGATCAATCGCCTCCTGAGACCGGCCCCCTGTCTCTGGTGCACGCCGGTCGTCTGGACGACAACAAGTCCACGATCACCGCGGTCGAAGCGCTCGCTTTGACCGGTCAGCCGCACCACTTGACCGTGATCGGCAAAGGAGTCCTACGGGAGCATCTGGAACAGCGGGCCGTCGAACTCGGGCTGCGGGACCGGGTTCGTTTTGACCCGTTCCTGCCCCGCGCCGAACTGTGGCGCCGCCTGCCGAACTTCGACGCCTTCATCTTCACGACCAGGGGTCTGGAGGCTTTCGGGCTCGTCCTCATCGAGGCTCAGGCGCACGGACTTCCGGTTGTCTACTCCGATCTTCCCGATGTGAGGGAGATCCTCGGGAGCGCCGGCGTTCCTTACACTCCTGGCGACCCACGCTCGCTGGCCATTGCCCTGGACGCGATGGGCCGAGACTTCCATCGGCACAGGGCCCTGACCAAGGCGGCTCTCAACAACGCGCGCCGATACGACATCACCACCACCGGCCGCCGGCTCCTCGAACTGACGCTCCGCATTGCCTCGTAACCGCGGCCCGCTCCACATGCCCTGGAGCGGGCCGCGATCCTCACGCACGGGGTCAGACGTCGAAGCGTCCGTCCCGTACGCCGCCGATGAAGGACTGGAAGACGGTTGCGGGTATCAGCAGGGCGGGGCCGTCGGGGGTTTTCGAGTCGCGGACTGCGACGGCTGCGGGGAGGGGGGCGGCTTCGACGCAGGCATTGCCGTTGCCGCTGTAGGAGGACTTGATCCAGTCCACGCCTTCCAGATCAGATGCCTGTATCACAACGGGCTGAGGGTTCATTCCGTGATCTCTCGCGCTAGTTGATGCAGGAACTTCGGGGTGTCCCGAGGGGGAAGGGCGTTCGACACCATGGCGTCGAACATCCGTGAGAACCGGCCCACTTCACGGGGCTTGTCGGTGACGGCGACGGTGCGCATCGCCGTGTCGCTCTGAATGGTCGCGGGCAGCCCATCGTCCAGGATCATGATGATCATGTCGTGCAACGCCACGTATCCGCTTTCTCCTTGGGGGAGAACCTGGAGCGTGACGTTCTCCAAGTCAGCGAGCCTGATGAGTTCCTCGTACTGCTCGCGCATGACGCCCGCGCCACCCATGAGGTAGCGCAGGGCTGGTTCGTTGAGGATCGCCCAGAGCTTCACGGGGTCGTCGTCGCGCGTCAACGCCTCCTTCCTCTTCATGCGCAGTTGCATGCTCTGCTGCATGAACTCGGTCGTCGTCTCGTCGATGGGCTTGTGCAGCTCGTGCAGGGCCTGTGCGTACCCATGGCTCTGGAGAATGCCGGGGACAACGGACGGATGGAAGGTCCGGATCTCCCGTGCCACAGCCTCAATGCCCAGGAAGCGCGGCATGCCCGAGAGCATGTTCGTACTTCCGTCCGACCACCATTCCCTGCTGGACGCCTCGCGTTGGAGAGCGACCAGCCTGTCCACCTGGTCCTCGTCCGTGATGCCGTAGCGCTCCAGCAACTCCCGTAGATGACCGGCCTGCCGGAAGGACTTCCAGCCGGTCTCGACGCGCTGAAGCGTGCTCTCGTCCACGCTCAGGCCGTCGACGGCTTGCGCGATCGTCAGGCGGGCCGCCTTGCGCAACTGCCGTAGCTCATGGCCGAGTCCGATACGCCTGGCGGTTGGCTGTGGTCGTGCAGCCATGTGCTCTCCGTTCTCGTGCATGTGCTCACCGTGACGGTGATGTGCTCAGCCTCTCATCAGTTGTGCGCGCAGCGGAAGCCATTCAGATGCAGTGGCATGTGCCATTTCTCCAAGTAAGGCTGAACCCTGGCAGATTCTATTGCGGGTTCGATAACTCAGCCGGGAGCGTGGTGACTTGCGGCCGGGCGATGTCCCGGCTGTCCCAACCGGCTTGCCCTATCCCACGCCAAACCCCGGCGGTGCGCGAACACCCCGGGGCGCGGCCGACTGAAACGGAGTCGACAATGAACCTTCTACCACGGCTGCTCGAACTACTGAGAACACCGCTGTTCGGGTGGCCCGTATCCGGGCACCGAGTGCCCGATGAGGGTCTGGCCCCCACCCCTGACCTCCCCGTAAACAACCCGTCCCCCTCGATGCTGAGGGCGTACCTCGCGGCGGCCCGCCACCGACGCGCCCCGCACCTGTGGCCACTCCCCGAGCCGCCCATCCCCCTGGCCGACGCCTTCGCCCTGAACCTCGTACGTGCCTACGTAACGGCCGAGGACGCGGGAACCCGGCGCCCGGCCTCCCCGGCGAGGAGGGCCTGGTGACGACGGCCAAGCACACACCGGTCATCGGCGACACCGTCGAGGACACCGACCGCAAGCGGGTCGGCAAGGTCATGGGGTTCGAGGGCCCTTACGTACAGCTCCGGCCCATCGGGGGTGGGCGGGAATGGGACGCCTGCGCGGACAGGCTCCGGCGGCTCACGCTGGCCGAGACCTTGAGCGCGGAGGTGGCGGCGGCCAACGCACGGTCCAAGGGAGAGCGGCTGTGAGTACCCAGGACGACGAGACCACCGAGGCGGTCGTGCCCAAGGGCTGGGACCCGGAGGGTTTCGTGGCCCACAGCTATCGGTGCCATCAGTGCGCCAGCAACCCGCTGGACCAGGCATGCCCGGAGGGAATCAGGCGACTCCGCCGTGCGCCGGGGAACGCCGCGCCTCCGGACGACGACACCGCCACCCCGACGGAGTCGCTGCCCATCGACACCGAGACGATGCGCGACACCACGGCCCGCCTCCTCCCCCCTCACGCCCACCAACTCCAGCCCGCCGACCTGCTCGACCTGACCCTCCTGTGCCGAGGCCACCTGACCCTGCTCGTACTGGAAGTCGAGACGGCCTCCCATCGGAGACCGAAGGACGACCCACTCACGGCGGATGCCCTGATCGACGTCGACGAGGCCCGGCGGCGACTGAACCTGACCCTCGGCGGGCGTCTGCACCACACCCTGGCCCACGCCCAGCGCCTCGCCCGTTCGGTCGACCTTCTCCTCGGCCACATGGAGAAACTGGGCGGTGGGCGACCGGAGCACCCGTGAGGGCCCGGCGGCCCGGTGTGGGGTGTCGGGAGTGCGGCACCGGCCGGTCACCTGGGTGGCCCATGGTGGCGGGCCGTCGCGCGGTTCGGGGCTCAGGCTGGGAGGGCCGCCCGTGGGAGAGAGCCGTGCTTACCGGGCCGGTACAACACGAACGAGTCGAACAACGCGAAAGGACTCGACATGACGCTGCAGATCGACAAGATCGAGCCCGCTCAGGGCAAGCCCTTCCAGGAAGTCGTCCTCACGGGAACGCTGTTGCGCACCAGGCAGGTCCTCTGGGGGGACGAGGTGCTCGAAGAAAGCGACTGGGAAGGCAGCGGCTCCGGCCCCGGCGAGACATCGCTGATCTTCAACATCCCCGAAGGCAGCGGCACCGTTCTCGTCACCGCGGTCGATGGCGGCGACAAGAGCAACACTGTCGAATTCACCTACCAGTAACACACAGTGACCTGGGAGCCCCTCGTCACTCGCCGGGACGGGACAAGGGCACGTACGGCTCGATCTCTCGCCACGGCGGCGGGCCGCCCAGTTGGCGGGTGAGGGGGTGTTGGGTGGGGGCGAGGGAGTGGCGGGCCGCGTTGACGAATGTCGTCTGGCCTGTGGTGAGTTCGGAGATGATGCGGCGGAGGGCGTCGCGGTCACGGGGGCGGTCGTGGTCGGCGACCAGCAGGGCGAAGCGGCCCACCGCCTCGGTCAAGTCGGCCGCCGCGTCGGCGACTTCGGGTGTCGCGACCAGGCTGAGAGAGGTCAGGGCCGAGTTGAATGGGGCCCAGTCCGCCCTGTTGGGGCGGGAGTCGACGTACGCCTCCCGCAACTCGATCTCCACCGCCGTGAACTCCCGCAGATACGCCGCGTACGCCACCGCCTGGGTGTCCCGCAGCCATTGCTGGTTCTGATTGCGGCGCCCCAGAAAACCGCCGATGACGATGCCGACGACGGTCGCGGCGGCGCCGATGGTGGTGGGGATCATGGCGTCCCAGGGAACGGCCACGCCGGTGCCTCCTCACAGAGTGCGGGTTCGCGGGTCACGGAATGTATGTCCTGGTCATGGTCCTGGTCATGGTCATGGTCGTACAGGGCCGGTTCGGCGGGGCGGGCGCCCGATGTGGCGGAGCGCTTCGCCCAGTCCGGCTTCGGTGATGTGGGACGTCCCGGTGGGGCGGTCGCGACACCCGCAGCACCGTAACCCCAGCATTGATCATGGACGAGCCAATTACGGGTGGGCCGGTGAGTACGCGTACTCATGTGGACGGCGGCCGGTGCCCCGCACGATTCGGGCATGCGATCGATATCCCTGCCGAAGTTGCTGCTGGCGGCCACGCTCGGCTGCCTGGTCCTGTCCGGCTGCGGTGGCCAGAAGGCCTCCGCCGGTCGGACGGGTGTCACCGCCGATCAGGCGGCCCACGCGGACAGCACCGTCTCGGCGACGAGTTCGCCCGACCCGCTGGCCGACTCCGACGATCCGGAGATCCGGTTCCTGGCGTTGACGTCCCGTATCACGCAGAACTGCGTCCCGGACGCCCCCGTCGGCGGCGGCAACGCCAGCGGTGAGGTGCCCGAGCCCGAGGACCTGCCGGGTTACGAGCCCGCGCCGACCGAGTTGTACGGGCCGGACGAGACCCCGCCGGCCCTCCCCGGCGACGCGACCGAGCCGGAGACAGAAGTGGCGGACCCCCTGGAGGACCACACCGCCCTGCCGACGCCGCCCTCCGACTCCCCCGAGACCGAGACCGACGCCGACGCCGACGCCGACGCCGACAGCGGCACCGAGCCGGTCGCCGAGGTGCCCCTGGGCGATGTCGAGCAGTGCGGCGGCACCGAGCACGCGCGGCGCATCACCGAGGCGTTCCGGGACACGGAGACGACCGGTTATGAGGCGATGCGCGAGAAGCTGACGGGCCTGGACTACCCGGCCACGCGGATTCACCGGATGCCGGACCACGCGGGGGCGCCGAGGGCGAGACTCGACCTGCGCTTCATGGGCGGCCACTTGGCGCTGGAGGTCACCGCCACCAGCCGTGGGGTGATCGTCGAGGCGTTCGGCGCTCCGGAGACGGAGGACGTACGGGTGACCGATGTACGGCGAAAGCCGAACCTGGACGCGCCCACGTCCTGACCGAGCCGCCCCACCCCGGCCGAGGACGCGCTCCGCATGCCGTTGTCAGTGGGGCCCGTTAGTCTCCGGGCTGGAATGACTCTTCGTCCCTTTCAGGGAGGTTTTGATGGCCTCGCGACTCAATCCGTACATCAGCTTCAACGGTGACGCCCGGCAGGCGATGGAGTTCTACCAGGAGGTTTTCGGCGGCACGCTCGCGATGAACACCTTCGGGGAGTACGGCGACGCCGACGCTCCGCACGCGGACAAGATCATGCACGCGATGCTGGAGACGCCCAGCGGCTTCACCCTCATGGGCGCCGACACCCCGCCCGGCATGTCCCACACCCCCGGCACCAACTTCTCCGTGAGCCTCAGCGGCGACGACGTCACCGAGCTGCGCGGCTACTGGGAGAAGCTCTCCGAGGGCGGTTCGGTGGCCGTCCCGCTGGAGAAGCAGATGTGGGGCGACGTCTTCGGCATGTGCACGGACCGCTTCGGCATCCCGTGGATGGTCAACATCAGCGAGGCCAAGGCCTGAACCCAAGCCCAGGCCAAAGCCCAGACCCAGGCCGGGGCCCAGGATTGACGGCCCATCGATAAGAACGGGGGTGCGCCACGGTGGGACGAGACGGAGGGCGAGCGGAGCGCTACGGCACCGCACACGTCCAGGTGAACGGCGTCCGACTCGCCTACGACATACGCGGCGGCGACGGCGCCCCCCTCGTCCTGGTCCACGGCTCCTGGGGCGACCTCTACAACTGGGTCCCCGTCCTGCCCGCCCTCACCGAGCGCCACCGCGTCCTCGTGTACGACCGGCGCGGACACAGCCGCAGCGAGCGCCCGGCGGGGCCGGGGTCGCGGTACGAGGACGAGGAGGATCTGGCGGCGCTGATGGAGACCCTCGGGTTCGCCCCGGCGTACGTCGCGGGCAACTCCTTCGGCGGGGCGACTGCCCTCGGGCTGGCCGCCCGGCGCCCCGAGCTGTTCCTGGGCCTGGCCGCGCATGAACCACCGCTCACCGGTGTGGTCGCCGACGACCCCGCGCTCCGGCCGCAGATGGCCGACACCGAGGAGCGGTTCGCGTCCGTGCTCGGGCATCTGCGGGCCGGCGACACCCTCGCGGGAGCCCGTACGTTCGTGGAGGACGTCGCCCTCGGTCCCGGGAACTGGGAGCTGCTGCCCGAGCGCGTCCGCGAGACCTTCCTCCTCAACGCCCCCACCTTCCTCGACGAGCAACGCGACCCGCACTGGGCCGGCCTCGACCTCACCCGCCTCGCCCGCTACTACACCGGGCCGGTCCTCCTCACCAAGGGCACCGACAGCCCACCCTGGCTGCACCCGATCGTCGCCCGGCTGTCCGAAGCCCTCCCCCAGGCCCGCACGTACACCTTCGAAGGGTCCGGCCACATCCCGCACGCCACCCACCCCGACGCCTACGCCCGCCTCCTGACCGCCTTCATCGACGAGCACCGCGACCACCGTGCTCACCACGCGTAGGGCAGAACAGCGGCCCGTCGCACGACACTCCGACGGGCCGCTGTCACCGCTGCTACCGATCAGCCCCCGAACGTCACCACCAACTTCCCGTCCGAGGCGAACGACCACCCCAGCGCGCCCGAGTACGACGAGCAGCGCGACCCGTTCGTACCGGACCAGAACTGGTTGGAGGAGTCGGAGTCGCCGATGATGCGGTCATTGGTGCCGCTGCCGCTACGGCAGGAGGTGTTGTCGCGGAAGACCGACGTCCCGCCGTCGAAGTTGAAGTTCCGTTCGGCGTTGTCGATGCTCACATTGCCGGACACGGCCATCGTGCCGGGGTTGCTGTTCCACGTGAAACCATGCTTGCCGTTGTCGTAGGCGATGCTGCGCCGCACGATGTGGTCGACGGCGATGTCGTCGCCGCCGAGCTTGTAGCCGTTGCGGTCGCCGTTGCCGGCCTGGGAGCCGTCGCTCAGTGTGCCGTTCTCGTAGGCGAGGGAGTCCTCGATGGTCACCGGGCCGATGGCTCCGGTGTCGGTCTTGGTGTAGAGGTCCCAGCCGTCGTCGATGTTGTTGTGGGCGACGGCGTAGCGGAAGACGTTCCCGGTGCCGGTGGTGAGCTTCGCGGCGAAGCCGTCCGCGTCCTCGCCGTCGGAGTCGGCGTTGTCATGCGATTCGGCGCTGAGGATCAGGTTGTCGGACGGCCACTCGCTGCTGGGAGTGCTGGAGGCGATACGGCCGAGTTGCAGGCCCGTGTCGCGGTTGAAGCGGGTGACCGTGCCCTCGATGACGTTGTCGCTGCCGCCGACGTAGATGCCGTTGTCACCGGCCCGTTCGACGACGAGCCCCTTGATGTGCCAGTACGAGGCGTTGAGCTGAAGTCCTCGGTTCGACGAACTCTCGCTCTGGGCCGAGAAGTTGAGCACCGGGGTCTCGCCGGGGTAGGCGGCGAGCGTCGTACGGGCGGCGGCCGTGCCGTCGTTGCCGACCGGGATGGTGACCGTCGAGGAGTAGGCGTAGGTGCCGCCGCGCAGATAGATCGTGCCGCCGGCGGTGACACGGCTGATCGCCGAGGTGAGGGTGGTGGGGTCGGAGGAGGTGCCGGCCGCGCTGTCGGTGCCGTTGGGGGCGACGTAGAGGGCGGCGGCGGACGGGGGTGTGGTGGTGCCGTCCGGGACGGTCGCGTCGAGGTAGTCGACGTTGGGGAGACCGGCGGAGGTGGTCGGGTTGAGCCGGATGGTGTTGCTGCCGGACACCACGGGCACGGTCAGTGTCTTCGTCGTCCAGCCGGTCCAGGTGCTGGTGCTCTCGAACGACGCCGTCGTGGCCGTGGAGCCGTTGACGACGACATCGGCGGGGCGGGCGGTGGTGGTGCCGTTGGCGAAGCGGAACGCCAGGGTCGCCGTGCCCGATGCGGGTGCGGTCACGGTGAACTGGGCGTATCCGCCGGTGGAGTTGGTGCCGTTGCAGAAACCGGTGCCCGAGTAGCCGGTCCAGTCGGAATCGATCGTGCCGGTGCAGACGGCGGGGGAGGTCTCCGCCTCATAGCGGGCGGTCGCGGCCTGTGCCGGACCGGCGGCGGTCAGCGCGACGAGCGCGCCGGCCAGCAGACTTCCACTGGCACATCCCACGAGGGCCGCGACGGCCGCGACAGGTCTTTTGCGCATCACTGATCTCCATCTCCAGAGCGGGTGGGGCGGAGCACGGCGAGAAAGCGCTTTCTTGACGTCTTCCGGAAGTGTCGGCAGGGTGGCCTGAACACGTCAATACATCTGCACGTGGAATCTGTTCACATAGATGAACCACAGTGAGACGGTGAAAAGGGCGCCGAACGGCTGCGTAGCAGCTGTTCAGACGCCCTTTACGGCCTCGCTCCAAGGCGCTCCGAGGCGGCGGCCGGGGTGTGATGCCGCTCCGACGGGCCGGACGGTTCCGGGGTTGTGAACCGTGAACCGTGAACCGGATCAGCCCGGGAGATCGTCCGTCTCGGCGGCGGTCTCGGCGGCGGTCTCGGCGGCGGGGGAGCGCAGCGGCGGGATGCCGAGTTCGGCGACGAGGGTGTGGGCCTTCTGCTGGTGGTCGTGGCTCTCCGTGAGGCGGTCCAGTGCCCTGAGGGTGTCGGCCAGGCCCTGGTGGGCGCGGGCGCGTTCGTAGGGTTCACGGGCCTGTTCGGAGGCGGTGAGGCCGGTGCGGTAGTGGAACAGGGCGTCGTCGAGGCGTCCGGCGGCGTGGCAGCTCAGCGCGTGTTCGTTGTGGAGCATGGCGAGTTGGCCGGGATCGCTGAGACCGTCGGCGGCGTCCAGGGCCGCTCGGTGGTGTTCCAGCGCCCGCTGGTGTGCGCCGAGGCGGGTGTGGACGGTGCCGAGGACGCACAGGGCCATGGCCTCGCGGGCCCGGTGACGTAACTCGCGCACCGCCGACAGCCCTTGGTGGGCGAGGTCGAGGGCTTCGTCGTAGCGGCCCAGCCGTTCGTGGACGATGCCCAGGTTGATCAGACAGCCGGCCTCGCTGTGGCGGTCCCCGGCCTCGTGGAACAGCGTCCGGGCGCGGTGGGTGTAGTCCAGGGCCTCGGTGGGGCGGCCCACCCGGGTCAGGACACCCCCGAGCAGGGTCAGGGCCACCGCCTCGCTGTGCGTGTTGCCCTCCTGGCGCCTGAGCCGCAGCGACTGGAAGCCGTACGTCAGGGCGGCGTCGTAACGGCCGCCGAGGTAGGAGACGATGGAGAGGTTGCCCAGGGAGGCGGCCTCGCCGGGTACGTCGCCCAGCCGCCGGCGCAGTTCGACCGCCTGCTCGAAGGCCTGCGCGGCGTCGCCGTACCGCCCGGACTGCCACAGGCCGGTGGCGAGGTTGTGGACCGTCTCGGCGTGGGCCTCGGGACGGTCGAGATGTCCGACGGCGGACAGGGCGGTCTCATGGGTGGACATCCAGTCGGTGTGGTGGCCGCGCAGGAAGTAGAACGGCCACAGGACGCCCGGCAGTCGCCAGGCGTGATCGTGCAGACCGATGTCTTGGGCGAGGCGCACCGCGTCGGCGAGGTTGTCCCGTTCGCCCTCCAGCCAGGCGACGGCCTCGGCGTAGTCGGTGAAGTCGAGGGTGGTGGGCGGTGCCTGGGTGGTGGGCGCGGGCAGGGTGCGGCGTGGGTCGACGAGGGTGACGGCCCGGCTCGCGGTGTGGAGGTAGAAGTCGAGTACGCGTTCCTGCGCCGTGCGGCGGAGGTCGGCGGGCCTGTCGTGGCCGAGTTCGGTGGCGTAGAGGCGGACCAGGTCGTGCATGCGTTGACTTGCTCTCCGGGCTGAAGCCCGGAGATTCTGGCCTTCTCGATCGTTGCTGTGCCGCTACGCGGCACGGTGTCCGGTCGGGAATCCGTGGCTTCCTGTTTCTTCGCGCTGTGCCGGGATCGCTCCTGGTCTTACCAGCGCTCCGCAGGCCGATACCGCCAGTCCGGCGGCCGTCTTCACGTTGATCGCGGCGTTGTGGTCCCGGTCGTGGACAGTGCCGCAGGAGGTACACGTCCATTCCCGGACGCTCAGGGGTTTGGACCCGTCCACAGCGCCGCAGGTGGAACAGGTCTGGGAGGTCGGCTCGTACCGGCCGATCCTGACCAGGGTGCGGCCGTACCGCTGGGCTTTGTACTCCAGCATGCTGAGGAACGAGGCCCATCCGGCGTCGTGCACGGACTTGGCCAGCTTCGTGCGCGCGAGTCCTTTCACCGCCAGGTCCTCCACGGCGATCCCTTGGTTCTCGGAGATCAGCTTTGTGGAGAGCTGGTGGTGGAACTCGCGGCGTGCGTCGGTGACCTTGGCGTGGGCACGGGCCACCTTCACCCGGGCCCTGGCACGGTTCTTGGACCCCTTCTGCTTGCGGGCCAGCTCCCGCTGGGCCTTCTTGAGCTTCTTCTCCGCACGCCGAAGGAAGCGCGGAGAGCCGATCTTCGTGCCGTCAGAAAGGACGGCGAAGTGGGCAAGGCCGAGATCGATGCCGATGGTGTGGTCGGTCTCCGGCATCCGCGCGGCGTCGGCGGCCGGGTCGGTGTTGACGACGAAGGAGGCGAAGTACCTTCCGGCCGCGTCCTTGACGACAGTGACGCTGGAGGGCACCGCGGGCAGCGCACGGGACCACTTCACCTGCACCGCCCCGATCCTGGGCAGATTCAGCTTCCCGCACGCGGTGAGCGACCAGCGGGCATTCGCGGTGAAACGGATCGACTGCCGTGCGTCCTTGCGGGACTTCATGCGCGGCTCACCCACCCACGCCCCCGTGCGCTCACCCTTGAGGGAGGCGAAGAAGTTGGTGTAGGCGCGCTCGCAGTCGCGCAGCGCCTGCTGCAACACGACCGGAGACTTCGCCCAGCCAGGCCCGCTCGGGCCGCCGCTTCGCCTCGGTGATCAGCAGGCGGGACAGCAGACCGAGCTTCGGATACGGAAGGTCCTGGGCGTGGGCCTCGCGCCGAGCGCGGACGGCGTCGTTGTAGACGACGCGGGCACAGCCGAACGCCCGTGCCAGCGCGGCCTGTTGACCGCTGGTGGGGTAGAGACGGAAGGCGTACCTGAGCTGCACGGCAAGGACGCTACCCGCGTGGATCAGGAGTCCGCAGTGCGAAGATCCCTATTGATCGGTATCGGCTCCCTGTCGCACATCTTCGCGGCCTTCGTGACCATGTTCCGGGAGGAAGTGATCCCGGCCCGTTTCCGCCGGCCCTCCGTGATGAAGCCTGACCAGTCGCACGCCCTGCCCCGCTTCGCGGGCACGACGCCGTGACGCTCCGCGTCACGACGACAGATTCGCTTCACCAC
This sequence comes from Streptomyces sp. NPDC002643, assembly GCF_053592555.1. Classification (NCBI taxonomy): domain Bacteria; kingdom Bacillati; phylum Actinomycetota; class Actinomycetes; order Kitasatosporales; family Streptomycetaceae; genus Streptomyces; species Streptomyces sp. NPDC002643. The sequence goes on along the minus strand of NZ_JBSFVY010000012.1, from coordinate 50,756 downwards.
CGGCCTGAACGCCGGTGCACTGCGAATGAATCCCGGTAGCCCCCGTGCTCCCGTACGATGTCCGCTCCCGCCGGGGCCAGCGCCTGCCGCAACCGGGACATGTACCCGTACAGCGCCTCCCGGCCCCGCCGCGGCGCCCGCTCTCCCCACACCCGCTCCACCAGCGCGTCCGACGGCACCACCCGGCCGGCGTCGACGAGCAGCGCCGCCAGCACCCTGCGCTGCCGGGCGTGCCCCACGTCCAACGGCTTACCGGCGCGTGATCCGCCGTCGTACCACACCTCGACCACACCCAGAACACCGAAGCGCACGGTCACCCCACCCCTGGTCTCGTCCCCCTCCCCTGGTCTATCCGCGGTTGATCAGCGGGCCCAAGCAGGATTCAAGACTTTCCGAAGGTTTCCCGATGGCGGCGACGGCACGGTGGTTACCGCAAGGTCCCGCGCGGACGAGCCCGGCCCCGCCGGGCACGGTGACCGGTTCGGTCACCGTGAACGAGGGGGAGTGGGGGCGGGCTCGTACGTCGGGTGCCACGCAGGTACGGGCAGCAAAGGACCCTCCGACAAAGGAGCACACCATGCGCAAGCTCAGCCTGGCCGCCGCGTCCATCGCGATGGGTGCGGCCGCCGCCCTCGCCGTCCCGATGACCGCCCAGGCGGCCACGTCGGCCGACACGTCCGTCTCGGCGGTGGCGGCGACCTGGCAGCAGACCGGAGAGGCCTACACCACCTCGTCCCGCTGCTGGGCCGACGCGGACTACTACCTGGCGGCCTCCAACGTCTACGACTACACCTGCCGCAAGATCGGGAGCCTTTGGTACGGCTACGTCCTCGCCGACTGACCGCGCGCATCGTCCGCTGAAGCGACCCGGGCGGGATCTCTCGGCGGCGACCGTGGCGGAAGCCCCGGTTGCCGTGAGGGGTCCCGCCCCTGCTGTCGTACGCCGCCGGAGGTTGCCGCCCGGGCAGCGCGCGTCCCCCGTACGGCCGTTACGGTGGGGCGGGTGGGGAACACGGGGAGCACGGAGAGCGGTTGGAACCCGGGGAGCGCGCGGAGCCCTGGCGGCGCGGGCGGCGCACGGACCCCGGCGTGGGGCATGTTCGGCGGTGCGACGCGGGGTTGGTGGGAGCGGGGCCAGAAGCTGGAGGCGGCGCATCCCCTCCTCCTCGACATCGGCATCGCCCTGCTGGTGCAGGCCGCGATGACGATGCCGTTCGTCGTACCGCGTGCGGCCTCGTTGCCGCCGGCGACCTGGGCCGCGTACGGGCTGACCACGCTCACCGTGGTGCCGCTGGTGTGGCGGCGGCGCGCACCCATGGCCGTACTGCTGGCGATCCTCGCGACCAGCGGCCTCTACAGGCTGGCTCTCGACGGCCCCGGCCAGCCGCTGCCGTACACCGGCCTGGTGATCACGTACACGATCGCCGTACTCTGCCCACCCCGCGAACGCCTGATCGCGGGCCTGCTGCTCCTGATCGCCATACCGGTGGCGGTGTCGATCAACTCCCGTACCGCCCGCGAACTGACCTTCTCCTACTTCGTGTTCGCCGCCGCGTACGCCTTCGGCCGGCTGGCCGCCGCCCGCCAACGCGCCCATCGCATCGAGGCCGAACGGGCCGCCGCCCGCGAGCGCGCCCGTATCGCCCGGGAGATGCACGACATCCTCTCCCACGCCGTGAGCCTGATGATCGTGCAGGCGGAGGCCGGCCCGGTGGCCGTACGCACCGCCCCCGAGAAGGCCGAGGCCGCCTTCGACGCGATCTCCGAGACGGGACGGGACGCCATGGTCCAACTGCGGCGGATGCTGGGGTTGTTGAGGGAGCCGGACGCCTCCCCCGAACCGAGCGGCCCCGGCGGCGAGCAACCGCGTGAGCCGCAGCCGGGGCTTGCGGACCTGCCACCGCTACTCGACCGGGTACGAGCAGGCAGCGGACTCCAGGTGTCGTACGAGACCGTGGGCGACGCCGTACGACCGCTGCCCGCCGCGACCGCCACGACGGTGTTCCGGATCGTGCAGGAGGCGCTGACGAACACGGTGAAGCACGCTGGTGCCCGTACCGTTTCCGTTCAACTCACTTATGAGAAAGGGGACTTGAGCGTGAGCGTCACGGATGACGGTAGTGGTCCGCAGGCCGGTGTCAGGGCAGGAACTGGCTACAGGTCGGGCCATGGCCTCGTCGGGATTCGCGAGCGGGCGGCGGCGCATGGGGGCACGACGTACGCCGGGCCGGGTCCGGACGGTCGGGGCTTCGAGGTCCGGGTACGCATCCCCGTACCGACGGCACCCCAGCCATCCGCACCCCAGCCGTCCGCACCGCGACCGTCGGCTCCTGTCCCGGAGGTCTCCCGTTGACGATCCGAGTAGTCGTGGCCGATGACCAGGAACTGGTACGCAGCGGCTTCGCCATGATCCTCGACGCCCAGCCGGACATCGAGGTGGTCGCGGAGGCGGGCGACGGCGCGGAGGCGATCGAGGCGGTACGCTGCCACGCGCCGGACATAGCCCTGCTGGACATCCGGATGCCCCGGGTGGACGGCATCGAGGCATGCCGGACGATCACCGCGCTGGGCGACGGGGCCGACGCCAATGGCACCCCGATCGCTTGCCGAACGGTGATGCTGACGACCTTCGACTCCGACGAGTACGTCTACGAGGCGCTGCACGCGGGCGCGAGCGGCTTCCTGCTGAAGGACGTCAGACGGGACGACCTGGTGCACGGCGTACGGGTGGTGGCGCACGGCGATTCCCTGCTGGCCCCGTCGGTGGCCCGGCGCCTGATCGAGCAGTACACCCGCCCCACCCCCACACGCCCCCAACGCCCGCACCCCCGCCTCAACACCCTCACCACCCGCGAACACGAGACCCTGCTCCTCCTCGCCCGCGGCCTCTCCAACGCCGAGATCGCCGCCGAACTGACCGTAAGCGACCACACCGTGAAAACCCACGTCGGCAACATCCTCGCCAAACTCGGCCTCCGAGACCGCATCCAGGCGGTGATCTGCGCGTACGAGACGGGGTTGATCTCGGCGGGCGCCCATCTGCACGACGCCGACGCCAACTGACCGAGGGGAGGCCGGCCAAGCGGTGCCGCCCCCTGACCGGCCCGTGACGGTGACCACCCCGAGCACACGTACCGACGTGGTGATCCGCACCTACGGGCCCGGCAAGGTTCCGCCGATGCTCGACGTTCTCGCGGACATCTGGGCGGACGCTCACCCCGAACTGGTCGACAATCCGGGCGCGGAGGCGTCGGGCCTGTCCGTACCCGCCCTGCGCCGTCAGATCGAGGGCCATGTGAGGCATCCGTGGTCGTCCTTGCTCGCGCTGCCCTCCAACCAGCGCGGCCAGGGCCTGTACGCGCGGCTCGGCTACCAGTACGCGGGCGAGTACCGGAACACGGCTGACGGCCCGGCGTTCGATCTGTTGCTCCTTCGCGTCGAGGAAGGGGAACGGGTCCTGCTGTCCTGAGGCTTGGGATCAGCCCGGGTTCTCCACCAGTCCGAAGCCGGCGTGGAACTCTTCCAGAAACACCCGCCGCGACGGATCGGACTCCTCGCGGGCCATGGTGGCGAGCAGGCTGAGGAACTCGTCCTCCTGCTCATGTGTCAGCCTGCTCACCACGTGGGCGACGCCCTCCAGAACCCTGGTGGCATCGTCTCGATCCGTTTCCTCGCATTCACAGGCTTCGATGAGCCAGAGGACATCGACCAGAGTCTCGGCCAGAGCTCGCGTCAAGGAGGGGTGTGCGGCAGACATCGAGACCAACTTCCAGCAAGTCGGCGAACAGAGTCCCGTCATCTGAGTACATGCCACTGACGTTACGTCAGCAACCGATTCACGGAACTTGTGCCAGCCCCCGCCACTGCCCCGCACGGGGGATCGCCCCGGCCCCGTGACTCCCCCGCGGCGGTGAGAAACCGGCCGTGCCTCACCCCGCAAGACCCCCTGCGCGGGCGATCCGTGAAGAGACGCTGGTCAGGAGGATGGAGCCATCCGCGAACGGTCCCAACCACGGCTCACATCCTCGGAGTTGACCATGAAGAGAACGACTCGCACGTTGCCGGCCGCCGCGCTCGTACTGGGCGTGACGGTGGTCTCGGGTGCCCTGCCGGCTGTCGCATCCGCCACCGGGTCCTCCACCACGTCAACGGCTCCCTCCCCCGCCCCCTCCCTCGACCCCACCACCCGAGCCGTCCTGGAAGACGCCATCGCAGGCCTCCCCTCCGCCCACGCGACAGCCGCCCTCGTTCGGGTGGGCGGAACCGGCGGTACCTGGCGCGGTGCTTCCGGTGTGCACGACCTGGAGACGAACCGCCCGGCCGATCCGAACGGGCGGTTCCGGACCGGCTCGGTGACCAAGGTGTTCACCGCCGCCGTCGCGCTGCAACTGGTCGACGAGGGCCGGCTCGATCTGGATCGCACCGCCCGCTCGTATCTGCCGGAGCTGATCCCGGCCGCGTACGAGGACGTCACCGTACGGCAGTTGCTCGATCACACGTCCGGTATCCCGGCGCCCGACTTCCCCTGGACGACGGTCGAGGGGGCGTACGAGAACCGCTTCCGCGTCCACGACCCGGAGGACATGGTCCGCTCGGCGACGTCGAAGGAGCCCGAGTTCGCGCCGGGCGAGGCGCAGCACTACCTCAACATCGGGTACACGATCGCCGGGCTGATCATCGAGCGGATCACCGGGGACTCGTACGAGAACCAGGTCGACCGGCGCATAGCGAAGCCGCTCGGGCTGCGGGACACCTACCTCCCCGGCGAGGACCCGCGCATACTCGGCCCCCACAACCACGGCTACCAGACCATGACCATGACCATAACCAAGCGCCTCGACGGCGGCACAGCGACGACCACCACCACCGGTCTGCGGGATGTCACCGTGTGGGGGACTACGGACAGTTGGGCCGCCGGGGCCCTCATCTCGACCACCTCCGATCTGGAGCGGTTCACGAACGCCCTGTTCCGGGGGCGGATCGTGCCGCGCGGGCCGCTGCTGGAGGAGATGTTCACGCTGCCGCAGGTGGACGACTTCACCTCCGGCGCCCCCGCCTCGTACTCCGTCGGACTGTCCATGAAGAAGCTCGGCGGACGCGAGGTCTGGGGCAAGACCGGTGGCCGCTGGGGCTACAACACCGCCATCGCCGCCACCCGCGACGGCTCCCGCACCCTCGTCTACAGCGTCAACTCCACCGATGCCAAGGGCCAGGACATGAACGAGGTCGCCATGAACGTGCTGATCGCGGCCTTCGGGGCGCCGTAGCCAACCTCAACAACCGACGGCCTACGGCCAACTCCTCTACTCCCAGAGGATGTTGACGTTTCCAGTACCTTTCGGGAGCAGATCCCTCCGGTTAGCATCCCGGCATGCCTACTCCTCGTCGGAATCAGCACCCTCAGGCTCATCACCCTCAGGCTCATCACCCGCGGACTCATCACCCGCAGGGCGACATCACCGCCCTCCCCCGCGACCCCCGCGCCGACGAGTACCCGATGCCGGCCGTGCCGTACGGGTGGTACGCGGTGCTGCGCAGCGGCGAGTTGCGGCCGGGGAAGGTCGTGAGTCTGCACTACTTCGGGCGGGCGCTGATCGCGTTCCGGGGAGCGGACGGGCGGGCGGCCGTACGGGACGCGCACTGCCCCCACTACGGCGCCCATCTCGGCGTCGGCGGCAAGGTCGTGGACGGGACGGTGGAGTGCCCGTTCCACGGGTGGCGGTTCGGGGCGGACGGGCGCTGCGTGGAGGCGCCGTTCGCCGTCCGTACGCCCAAGGTGTCGATCGGCGGCTTCCCGGTCCGCGAGCACAGCGGGCTGGTCTTCGTGTACGCCGGGCCGGGTGAACCGGCCTGGGAGGTGCCGGAGGTACCGGAGGCGACGTCCAAGGACTTCTCCTCCCCCATCGACGACGTCCGCACCGCCCGCATCCACATCCAGGAGATGCGGGAGAACATCGTCGACGAGTCCCACTTCCACTTCATCCACGGTCAGAGCGAACCGCCCGTCCAGGACTGGACGGTGGACGGGCCGTTCGCCGAGGTGCGCGGGCGTATCCGGCGGCGGGTGCTCGGGTGGGACATCGACAACACCTTCGACGCGTTCATGTACGGGCCCGGCGTGATGGTCGTCCGTACGCACGGGCCGGCGCTGTCGGTCACGGCCGTCGCCCTCAGCACGCCCGTCGACGACCGCACCAGCGAACTGCGGATGCTGTACTACCTCCGCAAGCCGGCCCTCGCCCCCTTCCTGATCCCGCTCCTCAAGGTCGTCTTCCGCAGGGAGGCCCTGGGGGAGGTGCGGGAAGAGGTCCAGATCTGGGACCACAAGATCCACCAGCCACGTCCCGTCCTGCTCCCGCACGAGAAGGGCATCAGGGCGCTGCGCCGCTGGTACGCGCAGTTCTACGGGGAGCCGGGGGCCGCGACCGCCGACGCCGGGGAGGCGGCGACGGCGGCCGGTCACGGGGAGGTGGCGGCGACGGCCGGTGACGGGGAGATGGCTACGGCGGCCGGTGACGGAAGAGTGGCGGCGGCCGCCGGCGAAGAGGCGGTGAGGGCGGGCTCTGGGTGACCCGCCCTCACCTGTGCGGGGCATGGGGGGAGTGTGCCCCGCGTCCATGGGGCCGTGTGGCGTCGGCTACGCCGCGATCCTCCGCTTCAGCGACGCCACCCCGTCCTTGACCTTCCGCTCCGCCTCCGCCCGCCGCTGCTCGCGCCGGGCCTTCTCCTCGTCCTTGCGGATGCGCTCGGCGGCTTTCTGCTCGTCCTTCCTGATCCGCTCGGCGGCCTCCTCCATGGCCATCAGCTCGATGCGTACGGCGTCGGCGGGGCGGCGCTCCAGAACCGCGTCGTACCGCATGGCCAGCAGGTCCAGGGCCTGGGTGTCGGCCTCCCCGGCCTCCGTGAGGATGGCCGTACCGCCCGTCGGCACATGCCGCGAGAAGGCTTCGACCGCGTCGCCCGCACGGGCGGCCCGCCTGTAGTCGTGGCCCCCGCCGATCAGCGCGCCTATGCCCCAGCCCATCAGCACGCCCAGCGGTCCGCCGAGGATGCCGACCAGTGAGCCGACGATTCCGCCGACCGCCGTGTTCCGCCCGGCCATGGTCTCCAGGCCCTCGGGGACGCGGACGCTGCCGTCGTCCAGGCGCTCGATCAGTACGGCGCCACGGATCTCCGTGGTCGCGGAGTCGAGGTGCTTGAGGTCGCTGAGCGCCTGGTAGGCCGTGGCCCGGTCGGCGAAACGGAGGGCGATGACGTTCTCGTTCATGGACATGAAAGGTGCCTCCTTCGGGCTCCAAGGGACTTGGCGCAGAGGGACTTGGCGCTGTCCATGCCCCTCACCTGTGAGACAGTATGTATCGCACTGAAGTTGCGAGTCAAGATGTCTCATAGATTTATGTGGTACTTACGAGGCAACACATCTCACAAGTTGCCGGAAGGAAGGCGCTCCGATGCCCGCGACCAGTAACGACCCCCGCGCCCGCCGCAGCCGTGCCGCCGCCCTGGCCGCCACCACCCAGCTCCTCATCGAGGGCGGTCCGGCGGCGGTCACCCACGCCGCCGTCGCCGAACGGGCGGGCGTGGGCCGGGCCACCCTCTACCGGCACTGGCCCGATGTGCAGAGCCTGCTGCTGGACGCGCTGACCTCCGACGCCCGCCCCCTGTTCACGGTGACCGACGGCCCGATCCGCGACGTGTTGATCGATCACCTGAAGGAGCAGGCGAACTGGCTGAACCAGCCCGTCTCCGCATCGGTCATCGCCACCGTGATGGAACGGGCCGAGCGGGACGAGGACGTACGGCACATCCGCGAGGAGATGTTCGGCCACGCCGACGAACTCTTCGCGACCGTCCTCGCCACCGCCGCGGAACGCGGCGAACTCCGCCCCGGCGCGGAGGAGAACGCCCGCGACATCGTCTCCCACTTCCTCGGCCCGCTCTTCTTCCAGCGCTTCATGCTCGGCGTACGGCTGGACGACGAGATGGTGGTCCGAGCCGTCGACCACGCCCTCGCCCCCTGGCTGCCGAGCGCCCAACCGCCGGACGCCTGACCCACCGGACGCCGACCGGCACCCCAACGCCCCGCTCCCACCCCGTCGTTCCCGGGAATTAACCTGCGACCTCTTGGCGACACCCCCTCTACGCGCGTAACTTGAGCCGACTCCCCCACGCGCAGAACGACCCGCTCCACAGGGACGTACCCGAAGTACCTGGAAGCACGAGGAGACCGCCGACTTGTCCAGAACCTCAGGGCCCAGACCCCGCGCCCGCCGTATCGCGTACCCGCTGATATCCGTGGGGGCGGCGGGCGCGCTCGCCTTCACCGCGCTGCCCGCCGCGTTCGCCGCGCCGTCCGCCACGGCGGTCGTCGCCGAGGTGTACGGCGGCGGAGGCAACTCGGGCGCCACCCTGATCCGTGACTTCGTCGAACTCGCCAACGCCGGTTCCGCCGCCTACGACCTGTCGGGCCTGAGCGTGCAGTACCTGCCCGGCTCCCCGTCGGCGTCCTCGCAGTGGCAGGTGACCCAGCTGTCCGGCTCGATCGCCCCCGGCGGCCGCTTCCTGGTCGCCGAGGCGGCGGGCAGCGGCGGTACGACGGCCCTGCCGACCCCCGACGCCACCGGCTCGATCGCGATGAGCGCCACCAGCGGCACGATCGCCCTGGTCACCGGTACGACGGCCCTGACCTGCAAGACGGCGGCGGACTGCGCGGCCGACGGCAGCATCGTGGACCTGGTCGGCTACGGCAGCGCGGTCGTCCGCGAGGGCACCGGCCCGGTCACCGGCGCCTCCAACACGGCGTCCGTGGCCCGCGCCGCCTCCCTCGCCGACACCGACGACAACGCGACGGATCTGACCTCCGGTACGCCGTCACCGGTCAACTCGGCGGGCGAAACCCCCGGTTCGGGTGACGGAGACGGGGATGGCGATGGGGATGGTGGCGGGGACGACCCGACCACCCCCGGCACCACCCGTATCCACGACATCCAGGGCACCACCCGCCTCTCCCCGCTCGCCGGGCAGACGGTCACGCGCGTCCCCGGCATCGTCACCGGCGTACGCACGTCCGGCTCGATGGGCTTCTGGATTCAGGACACGGCCCCGGACACCGACGCCCGTACCAGCGAGGGCGTCTTCGTCTACACCGGCTCGACCACGCCCACGGTCGCGGTCGGCGACTCGGTCCTGGTCACCGGCAAGGTGACGGAGTACCACCCGAGCGGCACCAGCCAGTCCCTCACGGAGATCACCGGCCCGACCACGACGGTCCTCTCCTCCGGCAACGCCCTCCCGCCCGCCGTCACCCTCGACGCCGGCTCCGTACCCTCCGCCTACGTCCCCACGGCCGACGGCGGCAGCATCGAAGCCCTCCCCCTCGAACCGACCGTCTACGCGCTGGACTTCTACGAGTCCCTGGAGGGCGAGCGGGTGTCGGCGACCGACGTCCGGGTGGTCGGCGCGACCACCGAGTACGACGAGGTGTGGGTCACGGTGAAGCCGCAGGAGAGCCCGAGCGCCCGCGGCGGCACGCTCTACTCCTCCTACGACCAGCAGAACACCGGCCGTATCAAGGTGATGTCCCTCGACACCGCCACCGCCTTCCCGCAGGCGAACGTCGGCGACGCGCTGTCCGGCACGACGGCCGGCCCGCTCGACTACTCGACGTACGGGGGCTACAACCTCCAGGCCACCCAGCTCGGCACCCTCGTCGCGGGCGGCCTCACGCCCGAGGTCACCCGCCGGCAGAAGGGCAACGAGCTGGCGGTCGCCACGTACAACGTGGAGAACCTGGACGCCCTCGACGACGAGGCGAAGTTCGCGCGGCTCGCGGAGGGCGTCGCGAAGAACCTCAGCTCTCCCGACATCGTCGCCCTGGAGGAGATCCAGGACGACAACGGCGCCACCAACGACGGCACGGTCACCGCCGAGGCCACCCTCACCCGCTTCACCGACGCCATCCGCGCGGCCGGCGGCCCCCGTTACAGCTGGCGCTATGTCTCCCCCGAGAACAACAAGGACGGCGGCGAGCCCGGCGGCAACATCCGTCAGGTCTTCCTCTTCAACCCCAAGCGGGTGTCGTTCACCGACCGCGCGGCCGGTGACGCGACGACGGCCACGGAGGTCGTGAAGACGAGGAAGGGCGCGAAGCTCACGCACTCCCCCGGCCGGATCAACCCGACGAGCGAGGCGTGGGCCAGCAGTCGCAAGCCGCTGGTCGGCGAGTTCACGTTCCAGGGCGAGTCGGTCTTCGTCATCGCCAACCACTTCGCCTCCAAGGGCGGCGACCAGCCCCTCCACGGCCGCTACCAGGAGCCCACCCGCAGCTCCGAGACCCAGCGCCACGCCCAGGCCGCCGAGGTGAACACCTTCGTCAAGTCCCTCCTCGCCGCCGACAAGGACGCCAAGGCGGTCGTCCTCGGCGACCTGAACGACTTCGAGTTCTCGCAGACGACCACGGCGCTGACGGACGGCGAGGTCCTGACCCCGCTGATCTCGACCCTCCCCGCCGCCGAGCGCTACACCTACGTCTTCGACGGCAACTCCCAGACCCTGGACCACATCCTCACCACCCCCTCCATCACCCACTACGCCTACGACGTCGTCCACATCAACGCGGAGTTCGCCGACCAGGCGAGCGATCACGATCCGCAGGTGGTGCGGATCGATGTGAGCAGGTGCGGCAGGCGCCGCTGAGCCGCGCGTTTCGTAGAAGGGCGCGCGCCGAGATCGGCGCGCGCCCTTTCCGTACCACGGCCAGTACTGATCGGTACTCGGTACTACTCGAAGGCGGGCCTCGGGACCCGCAGGCTCACCTCGTACCCCCCGTCGTCCGTGGGGCCGGAGGTGAGGGTGCCGTCGAGAAGCTCGGCGCGCTCCTTGAGGCCGATGAGCCCCTGGTGGGAGCCGGGGAGGGGGAGGGAGGGGCGGGTCGGGGGTGTGTTGGCGACGGTCACGCCGTACGCGCCGGGCTCGTGCCAGAGCCGTACGGTCGCGGTGGCGCCCGGGGCGTGCTTGCGGACGTTGGTGAGGGCTTCCTGGACCGTGCGGTAGACGGCGCGTTGGGCCGGGGTGGCGATGTCGGAGGGGAGTTCGCCGGTGAGTTCGGCGGGGATGCCGCTGGTGTCGAGGAGTTGACGCAGGTCGGCGAGGGTGGGCTGGGGGGCGAGTTCGGTGGCCCGGCCGCCGGAGGCGCGCAGCAGCGTGACCATGTGCCGCAGTTCGTCGAGGGTGTCGACGGAGAGGGACCGGATGGTGCCGGCCCCCGCCTTGACGTCCGGGTCCTTGGCGGCGACCTGGAGCGCCCCGGCCTGTACGGCGATGAGGCTGACCTGGTGCGAGACGACGTCGTGCATCTCGCGGGCGAGCTGGGCGCGTTCGCGGGCGAGTACGGCCTGGGAGTGCAGCACCCGCTCATGCTCGCGGGCTTCCTCGATCTCGACGAGTCGCCGCGCCAAGTCCCGTCTGGCCTGGAGGAGTTGGCCGAGGAGGACGGGTGCGGCGGCGGTGGCGAGCGTGTAGAAGAAGTTGACCAGGGTCATGGTCCGCTCGTGCGAGCTGAACTCGCTCACCGGCCAGGGCGTGGCGGAGGCGGCGGCGAACAGTACGGCGCACACGGCGAGCAGGCGCCGGTTCCGGGACCGCTCGGCGAGCGTGAACAGGGCGGCGAACGGGGCGAAGACGACGTCCTGCATGAGCGCGGCGGGGAGGGTGCAGAGGAAGACGGGGAGGGGGACTCGGCGTCTCAGGGCGAGCCCGACGCATCCCGCGAGGGCCAGCCCGACGCCGAGGGGGGACTCGTCCCACAGTCCGATCCACAGATCGGCGACCGCGACGAGGACGACGAGGCCGTCGAGTACGGGTTCCGGAATCCGGGCCCGCCAGACGCGGGCCCTGGCCCGTGCGCCGGGCCGTTCTTCGACGTTGGCGCCGGCCTTGGCGCTGCTCACTGTCCGCCCGCAGGGTGTGGCCCTCGGTCCTCGTCGAGGAGGCCGGCGCGTTGGGCGAGCAGTGCGGCGCGTACGCGGCTGGCGACCCGCAGCTTGGTGAGGATCGCGCTGACGTGGTCCTTGACGGTCCCCCCACTGAGATGAATCCGGGCACCGATCTCCCCGTTGGACAGCCCCTCGGCGATCAGCACCAGCACCTCGCGCTCCCGCTCGGTGAGCCGCCGCACCCGGGCGACGTCCTCGTCCTCGTCGGCGGGATCGGCGGCACCGGGGTGGCTCTGCCAGACGGCGCGGGATGCCTTGGGTGACATCACGACGCCCCCGGCCGCCAACGACCGCACCAGCTGGGCGAGTTGATCGGGCTCGGTGTCCTTGAGCAGGAAGCCGGCGGCGCCCGAGCGGAGGGCGGTGAGGATGTACTCGTCGGCGTCGAAGGTGGTCAGCATGGCGACGACGGGCGGCTCGGGCAGCGCCCGCACCCGCCGCAGCACGGTGAGCCCGTCCACGTCGGGCATCCGGATGTCCAGCAGCACGACGTCGGGCCGCTCCCGTCGTACGGTCTCGACGGCTTCGCCGCCGCCGGTGGTCGCGACCACGTCGATGTCGTCCGCCGCACCGAGGATGAGCCGGAACCCGGACCGCACCAGCGCCTCGTCATCCACCACCACGACCCGAATCACACGCGCCTGCCCTTGTTCGCTGTTGCTGTTGCTGTTGACGCCGAAGCCGTCGCTGACACCGAAGCCGAAGCCAACGCCGATGGTCACCGTTTCGACGGCCGACCGATTGTCACGTTTCGACGGTAGAGGGGGAATCCCCGGCTGACGTGAAATGAGCCAACCTGTGTCCGTCGCTCCGTCGGTCTGAGATCCTGGTGACCGATCGAGAGGGGCCGCAGGTATGGAGTGGAAGACCCACGGTGAGCGACAGATCTACACCAACAAGTGGGTGAACCTGTGTCTGGTTGACGTCCAGCAACCTGACGGGCGCAGGTGGGAATACCACGTCGTTCGCCTCCGGCACCTGGCCGTGGCCGCCGTGGTCAACAATCGCCAGGAAGTGCTGATGATGTGGCGGCACCGCTTCATCACCGACTCGTGGGCCTGGGAACTGCCCATGGGACTGATCGAGGAGGGCGAGACCCCGGAACAGGCGGTCGCCCGCGAAGTCCTCGAAGAGACGGGCTGGCGCCCCGGCCCCATCAAGCCCCTGATCTACGCCGAGCCGGCCAACGGCATCACCGACTCGCAGCACCACGTTTTCCGCGTGGATGGCGCGACCTACGCGGGACCGCCCACGGAGAAGAACGAGTCCGACCGCATCGAGTGGATCGCCCTCTCGGAGGTGCGGGGCATGATCGACCGTCGAGAGGTCGTGAGCAGCGGCTCACTCGTCGGCCTGTTGTACCTGCTCATGGATGAATCGATCCGCTGACTGGTAGCAGGAGTTCCCGTAGCCTCGCCTCGAAGGCCAGAGCTACGGGCTCTTGCCTGTACGGGGCCAACTGACCGTAGAACTCCCTGAGGTGGCCTGACACTCGCTCGGAGGTCACCGCTGATGCGGGTTCGAGTGCTCGTGCGGTGTGACATGCCTGGTCGAGCTTGCCCTGATCCAACTGCGTACGCGCCAGCCAGAACGAGTGAAACGCACGGCCGCGCTGGTTGGTGTGGTCTTCGCGCTGCAAAGCGTCCGCGATCAAGGGTTCAGCGATGGCTGCTTCGCCGAGTCGGCCGTGCGCGATGCCCGTGTCCACGATGAGCTTCGGCTCGTCGACGTAGGTGACCCATGAAGGGTCGGGGTCGCTGGCCTGGATCTGCTCGTAATGGCGGTGGGCTTCTCCGATCGCCCGGTGGGTGGAGTCCCGGTTGCCGAGGGTGGCGTGAGCGAAAGCTTCGCGCATGGACAGCATGGACAGGACGCGTGGGGTGGTGCCCAGGTCTGAGCGGGCCTGGTCCTGGGCGGCCGTCACAAGTGCCAGCGAATCCGCAGGCTTGTCCTGGTAGGTCGCCTGCAAGCTCATACAGGCCAGCACATTGGCCATGAACTGCCGGTCATCGATTTCCTTGGCCAGTTGCAGGGCCTCGGTGAAGTACGCGCGGGCCTGGTTGTACTGGCGGGCGTCGAAGTAGGTCCAGCCGGTGAGGCGAGCCAGTTCGGCTGCGATTCCGTACAGGCCGTTCTGGATGGAAGGGGGCCGGTTCTCCTTCAGGAGTCCAACGACATGGCGGAGTTGGCCGACGATGGCCGGCCTCAGCGCCTCGCCGCCGTGCTGGTTGTCCCGTCGCCAGTAGTCCTCGATGGAGGAGCGGAAGGCTTCAAGTGTGGCTGCGTTGAGGCTCGTTCGAGTGGCCATGGCCAGGATGCTGTCTACGTCGGGTCCTGGCAGAGACATGGGTGTCTGCTGCTCGGGCTCTGGTGCTTCCGGCGCCTCGCGCTCGGTTACGACGAGAGCCTGAGGCGTCTCCCACGGTCGACGCGCCAGCCCGAGCATGTGCCCTGGGATGCGCAAGCCGTCCGCGATGCGCTCGACCACGTCCATGTGCTGCAACTGGCGTCGGCCTGCGATCACTTCGCCGACACGGCTGGGGGTCAGCTCACAGCGTCTGGCGATCATCGAGGGGTAGATGCCCGCCTTGGTCTTCACCAGCCGGAAGACCCTGGCGAAGTCCCGTACCCGGCACGCATTGATCATCTCGGGATCGGTGAGCAGCCTGGCAGGCAGTTCTTGCGGCCGGTCGGCGTCGGGCATTGGGTGGCTCCCCACTGCGAGGGCTACGCAACGTCGTTGGGTATCTACTTGCCGCGATGCTACCCAAGTTGGGTAATCAGCCTGGCCTTTTGCTGACGGTCCCCGAATCGCGATGCTCCTTTCCATGGCGAGCAACCAGCAGACCAGGCCAGACATCGGTGAACTGGCGAAGGACACCGCCACGAACCGCATCGGCGTCGTCATGGGTGAGGTCGGCGGCCGTGTGCGGATAAGGCCGATCGGCGGTGGCGCGGAGTGGGACGCCATCCCGGACGACGTGAAACCGCCGAGTGCGCGAGAGGAACTGAGCGCACGCCTGGCCATCAAGAACGGCAATAGCCGGGACGGGCTGTGATGCGCGCTATCGGCCGGTACGCAGGAGTCCTGTTCGTGATCACGATCAGCGGCTCGTGCGGCCTGGTGATCGGCAAGGCTCTCGCCATGGGCCAGTAGACGGGCCGCCCCGGACGGGTGCCATTCCCCGGTTCCCACGTTCCCCGTTCGGGGCCGGCCATCCAACCCACGCACCGCCACACACAAGGAGTAGACGCATGACGGCAACAGCGAACGATCAGAAGACCGGTCGCGCGGTGGCTGGTGAGGAGTTGTTCGAAAGCCTCGCCCACTTCGTGGTCGTCCACAACGGGCAGTCGCCCGAGCGTGCCGAGCGGATCGCGGACCAGGCGGTTGCCTTCATGGTCACCGCAGCCACCGCTACCGTCCCCATGGTTCCGTCGGATGACGTGGACCTCGGCCTGCACGCGCTCATCCTGCACACGAAGGAGTACGCGGAGCTGTGCGAGCGGTACGCGGGCCGCTTCCTGCACCACAACCCGAAGCCGGGCGGGGGAGGCCGTGACCCTGAGATGGTGACAGCCTCGGTACACGCCATGAAGGCGGCCGGGTTCATGGTCTTCGACGACTTGTGGACCGTCGACGGCTCGAACCTCGCGCAGTGCGACTCGGACTGCGGCCGACCGTACGGACAGGCGTAGCACACCACAGCAGCGACGCGGCCGACCTCGACACGTGGTCGGCCGCGTTCGCCCGGAAGGAGAGGCGAGTTGCCCATCTCAACCCCTGAACTGCCGATCGTGGTACTCGACGCGCTCATGCCCACGTCTCAGCGCCTGGTCCTCAATCGTCGGGGCTCCATGGTCTGGGAGGTGGAGGGTCCTCGGGGCCACCACGCCGTGAAAGTCGGCTATCCGATCGAAGCCACGGCCGACTGGCCCGCCCAGCCCTGGACTGCTCTCGCGCCCGCGCGCGAGGGTGTTGTGCTGCATCGCCTCGGCTTCGCTGACTTCGCGTACGGCGAGTGGGAAGACGGGACCTGGAACTTCCAGCCGTGGCGTGAGGGGCCGGACCTGTACCAACTGTGGGAGCCCTGCCGTAGGCCGGGCTCCTCCATCGCGCCGCACACCAGCGTGGCGTTGGGCTGCGTCGAGGCTCTGGCCGAACTCCACGCAAAGGACTGGGCGCACGGTGATGTGCAGCCCGCGCACTTCATCATCGGGCCGGAGCGGACGTACCTCATCGACCTTGCCCTTGCCCGAGGCGAGAGCGTACCCGAGGGGTACGACTTCCCGTTCCGCGGCTGCCTCGTCCACTACGAGGCGCCGGAGATCGCCCGCAGCGTACTCGACACCGGAGAGGCCGAGCCGACGCCGGAAGCGGATATCTACGCACTCGGCGCTTCCTTGCTGATCTCAGCCACAGGCTGGCGGGCGGTCGAGTATCCGGACGACGCTCCGCGCCCCGTGCAGCGAGAGGCCGTGGCGAACGGCCGGCGTCGGCCGGTGAAGGCGCCTGGTGAGCTGGGCGAATTGATCGACGCGATGCTCAGCCACACTCCCGAGGATCGACCCACCATCTACGAGGTGAACAAGGCTCTGAGCTGATCCCGAAGCCCAGGTTTGTTCGACCAGGAACGCGAAAACGGCGATGGCCCTCGTACAGCACGCGTTGACGTTCCATTCGCGCGGCCACGGCATCGGCCACGTCATCGATCTCGACGCGCCGCCGTTGGGCGGCCCTCAGCACGTCCTCGGTGTAGCCGTACGTCTGGATCAGGCCGGGCACGAAGTTCGGCGAATAGGCGCGGATGTCGTCGGCGGACGGTGATGCCTTCGCGGTGGCTGTCCGGGACACCTTGGAGGGGTGCCATCCGCACGCCGCGGCGAGTTGCTTGCCTTCCAGCCCGGCGTCCCGGCACAACTCGCGAAGGCGGTCCACGAGAGCCTGCCGGGCCGCCTGGACGCTGGACGATGATGAGGCTGGCATGGGTCAGACGGGCTTGTACTCCTCGTGCGGGGTGGCCTGTTCCCAAGCGGCCTCGAACGCGTCGGCGCACAGCTTCACCAGTCGCGGATCACCGGCGATGAACCCCGGGTCGTCCACAAGCGAGTCAGTCAGCGGCCTCGTCCTCTTCGGCGGGTGCTTCGGGCGTCCCAATGACGTAAGTCCCCTTCGCGGGCACGGTGTCGGCGATGCCGCGCTCGCGCAGTTCTCGGATCGCGCGGCGAAGCGTGTTGATGCCGACACCGAACTGCGCCGCAAGATCAGGCTCAGAGGCCAAGCGGGCGCCCACCGCGAGGCTTCCCGAGCGGATCTGCTCTGCGATGTGGTCCGCGATCTGCACGTACACGTAGATCCGGGATGCGGGGTCTGGGCGCCACTCCTGATCGTCAACCATAGAGCAACACTAGATGGTCACATCTGGTCATAACTGATCGGTGAGAGTCCTGACCCTCCCTACCGAGTCATAGCGCTACCTGACTCGTTATGCCTTGGTCTATTGTCGAGGGCAAGCGAAGACCCCGGCGGTCTGCCAGGACCCCGGGGCGTGGCCGATCTGAATGGAGCAGACCGACATGCGGAACTTTATCCGCCGTACCGCCCATTGGCTGAGCCTTCTACTCGCCCCCGGCACCGGAACCCGCCGGGCCGGACACCATCCCGTACGCCCGTCGCGCCCGCCCCACCCCACCGCCGTACCCAACCCCGAACATCTCCCTCTCCACCGCTCCCCCTACGGCCTCGATCACCCCCTCGACGGCACCGCCAACCGTCTCGTCCGCCCCTACCTCGCCGCCCACGAACACGAGGCCGCCCAGCAGCAGCGCCGCCGCCTCGCCCTCGTACTCGCCGCCGACTTCGGCATCGACCTCGACCACCACCTCATCGGCATGGGAGAGGTGACCGTCTGATGGAGCCGACGCGGCCGACGAAGGTAAGGAAGCCATCGACGCCGACGGTGCTGCCGAAGGCGATGGCGACGACGGAGTCGATGGCACCGGACGCACGCGCCACCACCCTCCGTCTCCTCCCATGGCCCTCGCCCGAGGGCAAGCCCTGCTACGTCGCGACGGACAGTGAAGGCGGGTACGTCTCCCGCCTCGCGGACCAGATGGAGGCCGGACAACTGACCCTCGCCACGGAGGTACTCGGTTACGCGCGGAAGGTGCTGGACGCCCCCTCGCCCCCGTACACCGAGGTGCGGTTCACGGCCGTCCGACTCGCCGAGTGTCTGAGCGACGCCTTACGCGTAGCCGAGTCGCGTGGCGGACGCCTGGGCATGTCGCCCACCCAGGGTGACTTGAACGCCGACGAATAGCCGGTATGAGAAGGTTCGCTCCGCCCGGCCGTGACCACGCGGGCCGGGTGGAGCAGCCACTGTCCAGGAGGGCGCCCCCACTGTGCTGGTCATGCCAGCCCAACTCCTCTGTCCCCGCTGTGAACAGGACTGGGTCCGCCCGTACCGCTTCAAGGCCGACGGGACATCCTTCCTGTTGTGCGCCGAGTGCGACTCGCTGTGGTTGCCCGACGAAGCGGTCGCGGTGGCTCAGGCACATTTCCTCGACGACATCGTCGCGGCACGCCTCGGAGTGGAGGGCAACCCGTGGAGCGACCGTGTCTGGGCTGACGTCATCGAGCCGATACCCGCCCCCGTCGTTAACCACGTCGCACCACAACCGCACCAGATCGAGCGAGGAACAGCGAGGAACCATGATGAAAGCAATACACGCAGTCGGCCGCCGAGCGCTTCGACATAGGCGCGGAGGGTCGCGATCTCGACCCGGTCCACATCACCGTGCCTTGTGAGCACGCACCTCGGTGGTGAGCCAGTTCGGGGGCGGCATGTTGATGCCGCACCAGCGCCGCCAGTTCCCCGCCTTGCCGCCGGGCACGGCCCCAGGCATGGGAAGGGCGGGCGTAACGCCTGCGTGCGAAAGGGGCGCCCCCATAGCGGAGGGCGCCCCATAACCGTGCTCGCCGAGCGACGCCCGTCAGTCGAACAGCGCCACCCTCGGGTGGACCGTGCCCTCTACCCCCGCCTTGGTGACCGTCACGCGGTACGTCTCCGTCAGGGTTTCGCCGGCGGCCAGTTCACGATTCGACGTAACCAAGTCGGTGAAGAGGGTGCCCGTTTGGGTGCCGAGTTCGACCGGCTCCCAGCAGCCGGAGGGCGTGCGGTGTTCCAGCTTGATGTCGGTCGGGGTCAGGAAGGGGCCCTGGTCCGGGGATTCGAGGAGGAGTTGGGGGGCGACCTCGCGGGGCTTCGTCGACTCGTTGCGGTACGTGAGGGTGATCTCTTGGGGCTGGGCGTCGGACGCCAGGGCGGTCGTCGGGAGGTCCACGAATGATGTGGGGACGGCGACGGTCTCGTTCTCCGCCGTCACCGACGCCGTCGCCGACACCTGCGGTGTGGCCGCTGCCGCCGGGCCCGCCATGGCGAGGCCGGCCACCGCCACCGCGATGGAGGCGACGGCTATCCGGAGACGGGGGCGGGGGCGAGTGCGGAGGCGGGTGTTCTTCGAAAGCGATGACACTGCGCTGGTCCTTCGGTGGTGGGGGGGTCTGACCAGTACCGGTCCTGTCTCGGCAGACGGTCGCTGATCGGCGGACCGGGCCGGTCAGGAGTGATCCCAGGTTAC
Organism: Streptomyces sp. NPDC002643; assembly: GCF_053592555.1. Classification (NCBI taxonomy): domain Bacteria; kingdom Bacillati; phylum Actinomycetota; class Actinomycetes; order Kitasatosporales; family Streptomycetaceae; genus Streptomyces; species Streptomyces sp. NPDC002643. Next base: position 31,122 of record NZ_JBSFVY010000012.1, on the reverse strand, counting down.
TCAGCGCCTCCCGTGACCCGGACAGCGGGCGCGTACCGGGCGGTAGCGGGGAAATCTCATGGAAATCCTGCCACTGTGGCACCACTCTCGCCTTTTTGCCCTCTTCTGCGCTAGACAGTCCCTCAACCCACCTTGACCAGTGGGCACTTGGGGACCACTTCACGCCCAGGGGGAAGCAGACAATGGGGACAGAGAAGTACAGGGACAGGAACAGGGACAGGGGCAGGGGCAGGAACAGGGGCAGGGGCAGGGGCAGACGCTCCAGGCGGCTGAGAGTCGTCGGCGGTGCGGCCCTCGCCGCCGTCGTCATCGCCGGGACGGGCGCCCAGGCCGTGGCCGCGCCGGGCACGCACACCTCCGCCAACCCGAGCACGCACACCCCGCCCGTACCCACCCTCATCTGGACCGACTGCCAGGGCGGTTACGAGTGCGCCGACGCCGTCGTGCCGCTCGACTATCGGGAGCCCGAGGGCAGGACCATCACCCTCGCGGTCGTGCGGAAGAGGGCCGCAGACCCCGGCAAGCGCAAGGGGACGTTGTTCATGCAGCCGGGCGGCCCCGGCAACTCCGGTGTGGACTTCGTCCGCAACAACTACGACGACCTGCCCGCCGAACTCCGCGAATCCTTCGACGTGTTCGGGTACGACGTACGCGGCGTCGGGCGGAGTTCCGCGCTGACCTGCTGGGACGACCAGCGGTACACCGCCGCTGTCACCGCCGCCAAGGGGGTGCCGACCGGGCCGGCACCGGCTCTCTTCGGCTCCGCCGTGCGCCAGGCCGCCGACTTCGATCAGGCCTGCGTCGACAACGCCGGCGAGATCCTCCCCTACATCGGCACCGAGTACGTCGCCCGTGACATCGATCTGCTGCGACAGGCGCTCGGCGAGAAGCAACTGACCTACTACGGACGGTCGTTCGGGTCGTACATCGGGACCGTGTACGCCGCCCTCTTCCCCCAGCGGGTAAGGGCGCTCGTCCTCGACGGGGCCTACGACCCGGAGCACTACGCCAACATGCCCTACGCCTACGACCGCCCGCAGTACCTCGCGCTCGACGGGGCCATGAGCCGCTTCCTCGACTGGTGCGCCGCCGATCAGGCGACCTGTGGGTTCGGGGACGGGGACCCCAGGGGCGCGTTCGAGAAGCTGAAGGCCGATCTCGACGCCGATCCCGTGCCCACGGCGGGCGGCGGACAGGCCAACGGCTACACCCTCGTCTACCGGCTGATGTTCAACATCAACGAGGGCAAGGTCATCTGGCCCTCCCTCGGCGAGGCCCTGCGCAAGGCGCGGCTCCGCGACAACACCTCCTTCCTGCTGCGTCCGCCGTCCCCGGCCAGCTTCGACTTCCTCGGGCCGAACGTGGCCGTCGAGTGCGTCGACAAGGACTATCCGAGGAGCGTGCGTCTGCTGAGGCGGAATGTGGCAGCCAATGCCGCGGACGCTCCGCTGCTCGGGCCGGCGATGGCGTACGGGCCGCCGACGTACGACCATCAGCACGCCACCGCGTGTGCGCAGTGGAAGGGCGAGAAGGTGAGCCGGTACGACGGGTCGTTCCGGGCCAGGGGGTCCAAACCGATCCTCGTCATCGGCACCACCAGGGACCCGGACACCCCGTACCAGGACGCGGTCGCCCTGTCGCGGCAACTCGACAACGGGCGGCTGCTCACCTTCGACGCCGAGGGGCACACCGCGTTCGGGCGCAGCGCCTGTGCGACGGACGCGGTGACCGGTTACCTCGTCGATCTGACCGTCCCGGCCCGTGGCACCACCTGCGCGGACGAGACCCAGCCGCCGACCACCCCGCCGACCGTCGCCCCGCCCGGCACAACCCTCGGCGAACTCCGCAACGGCGTCAACGAGCGCGTGGAGCGGATCGGCGATGTGGATGATATGGGCGATATGAGCGCCATGTGACCCAGCCGCTCCCAGCGCCCCCGGCCACAGCGCCCCCGGTCACGGCGCCCGTAGCCGCGCCCCCACCACCGTCAGCCGCAAGCCCAGCGGCGGCTACCGACCACGACGACGGCCCTCGCACCCGTCCGCCCCCTCCGGCCCCTCTCCCGCCCTCGGCTCCGCGGCCTCCCTCCACCCCGGCTCCACACACAGTTCGCCGAACGTCAGTGCGTCCAACTCGCCGTCGAAGTCCATGGGGAACAGGAACTCCGGACCGCCGGACTCGGAGCGGTGGCCCCTCGCGTCCGGACCGGTGAGGGGCTGTTCCGTCCAGATGCACTTGCCCGTCGGGGTGTAACGGGTGCCCCACCGCTGGGAGAGGGCGGTGATCAGCTGAAGCCCCCGGCCGCCCTCGTCCGTGTCGGTCGCCCGGCGGATGCGGGGCATCGTGAGGCTGCCGTCGAAGACCTCGCAGGTCAGCTCGGAGCCGTGCAGGAGCCGTAGGCGGACAGGGCCCTTGGCATGGCGTACGACGTTGCCGACGAGTTCGCTGGCGAGGAGTTCGGTGGTGGGGACGAGGTCGTCGAGGCCCCACTCGGTGAGCTGTTCGCGGACGTGGCGGCGGGCCTGGCCGGCGGCTCGGGGGTCGTCGAGGAGGGGCCAGGAGGCCATGCGGTCGTCGGTGAGGGCGTGCAGCCGGGACACGAGGAACGCGGCGTCGTCGGCGGCCTGGTGCCCGGCGGGGAGCAGCCCCTCGGTGAGGGTGTCGCACAGGCGCTCCAGGTCGACGGTGGTGCCGTCGGCGTGCGCGGTGCGCAGCAGTCGGGCCAGGGCGGCCATGCCCTCGTCGATCTCACGCTTGGCGGACTCGACGAGGCCGTCGGTGTAGAGGACGAGCAGGCTGCCGTCGGGGACGTGCAGTTCCAGGGTCTCGAAGGGCGGTTCGGCGGCACCGAGGGGCGGGTCGGCGGCCATCTCGGGGAAGTGGACGGTGCCGTCGGGGTGGATCAGCGCCGGCGGCGGATGTCCGGCGCGGGCCAGGGAGCAGATCTGGGTGGTGGAGTCGTACAGGGCGTACAGGCAGGTGACGTACGACTCCTCGCCCATGCCGGCGACGAGGTGGTTGAGGTGGGTCATGATCTCGTCCGGCGGGAGTTCGAGATCGGCGAGGGTGTGGACGGCGGTGCGCAGCCGTCCCATGGTGGCGGCCTCGGGCAGGCCATGGCCCATGACGTCGCCGACGACGAGGGCGACCTGGCCGCTGGAGAGCGGGATGACGTCGTACCAGTCGCCGCCGACGTCCATGCCCTCGGCGGAGGGCAGATAGCGGGCGGCGGACTCGCAGGAGGGCAGGTTCGGCAGGGCCTGCGGGAGCAGGGCGCGCTGGAGTTCGCGGGAGCGGGTGCGTTCGGCGTCGTAGAGGCGGGCGCGTTCCAGGGACTGGGCGAGGAGGGCGCTGATCGCGTTGAGCAGGGCGCGTTCCTCGCCGGTGAGGGCGCGGGGGTCGTCGAAGGCGATGACGCACACCCCGAAGGTGTGGTCGTAGGCGGTCAGCGGCAGGAACGCCCAGGACTGTTTGCCGGCGTGGTCGGCCAGGTGGGCGTCGCCCGGGGCGTAGGCGAGGTACTCCTCCGGGGAGGCGAAGAACAGCGGCTCACCGGAGACGATCACCTCCCAGCAGGGGCTGGACGGGCTGCGGAGGCGGTCGTCGACGAGGGCGAGGAACTCATCGGTGTAGCCGACGGCTCCCACGTTCTTGAGGCGGTCGCCGACGAAGGCCTGGACGATGAGTCCGGTGGCGGCGAACGGCCGCAGCACCCGGCCGGCGACCGCGTCGATCACCTCCTGCGAGGTCGTCGCCTTGGCGAGCGCGGCCGTCAACGCGGCGATACGGACGGCCCGTTCGGACGCGGCGCGCTCGGCGGACGTGCGGGCGTCCTCCAGCCGCCGCATGTCGGTGACGTCGGTGCAGTAGATGGTGTAGCCGTCGGGGCCGGGGACGAGCCTGACGTGGCAGCGGCGGCCGCTGGAGGGGATGTCCACGTCGAAGCTCGCGGCTCTGCCCTCGCTGGCGGCCGCACGGCAGCGGCTCTCCATGCCGGGGATCTGCTGAGCGTACGCCAGGTCCCACAGCACCCGGCCGGTCAGCTCCTCCGCCGAGAAGCCGATCTTGCGTTCGGCCTCCAGATTGGCGTAGGTGATCCGCCAGGCGTCGTCCATGGCGAGGAACCCGTCGGTCATGTGGCGGAGGGCCCGGCTGAGCGCGTCCCTTGGACCGGCCTCGGTCGACGGCTGCGGACCAGCCTCGGTCGACGGCTGGGGACCGGCCTCGGTCAACGGCTGCGGACCAGCCTCGCTCCACGACTCCGCATCGGCCCCGGTCGGCGACTTCGCACCGGCCCCGCTCGGGAAGCGGTGCCCCGGCGCCGACGAGACCTCGGCCATCCGCTCCTCGGCCCAGGTGACGACCGCCCGCAGGAACTCCCACTGCCGGCGGGTGGGTTCCCCCTGGTCGCCCATGAGGACGGTGAGCGCACCGGCCGGGAGGTCGGCCCCGGTGGAGAGGGGCAGGGCGGCGAGCCCGGTGCCGGGCCAGGTGATGTCGACGGCGTGGACGGGCGTCCACAGGCTCTGGCGGCCGTGGTGGAGAACGCGGGCCGGAGGCAGCGGGCCCCCTTGGTCGACGGTCTCCCAGGAAGCGGTCATGGCGGGCGGTAGGCCGGCCGTCGACACGAGTCTCAGCGCGGACCTCGGACCGCGCAGATGGATCATTCCCCCGAGGGCGCCCAACTCCCCCACCACGTGCTGAAGTGCCAGCCGGAAGACCTCGCTCTCCGCGACACCCCGATCCACCGTGCTGAGCAGGGCCAGCCGTGCGTTCATACGGCAGACCTTAACGTTCCGTTCCCACTCGGGGCAGGGCGTCACCGGATTCTCATGACCTTGGGGGTTACCTGGAAGGGGCGTGCGTCAACAGGTCGTTTTCCGAGCCGAGTTGACGAGCCGTCGACAAGCGGAACGCTCAACGCGCCTCGTACGGGCCCGAGAAGGCGGGGCACCGCCCGAACTCCTCGGCGTGACCAAGCTCCGTGCGGCCTCGTTGGGCCGCTGCGACACCCGTACTCGATACCCGTATGCGACACCCGTATGTCCGGCCCGACCCCAGCAGGCGCCCATGTTCATGACGTTGGTCAAGACGTTCGCCGAGCAGTACGCGAGGAACCAGCAGCTCAAGCGAGACCTGAAAGCCCAGCGCGAGGAGCAGGAGCGGCGGTGGCGCGAGGAGGACCGCGAGGTCCTGCTCGCCGCGCTCGCCGCCAACCGGGTCGCCCTGGCCGACCACAACACCACCCTCCAACGCGCGGCGGGCGTCTCCTACATCACCCTGCGCTGCCACGAGGACACCTGGACCTTCATGGCCCGTACGGCGTTCGGGGTCTGGGAGCCGACGTGGACGCAGAGCACCCGCGACCCCTACGACCGCATCGGCCCCGGCCCCGCCAGGGCCGGCCGCTTCACCGCCCACCCGAATCTGCCGACCGGCCGGATCATCAAGGGCGACGCCGGTATGCAGGACGTCCTGCTCTCCGGCCACAACCTGGTCGTGATCCTCGACGCCCTGTACGAGGCCACCGGCTCCCATCTCTCCGCCGACGGGGCCCGCTGCAAGACCCTCTACGACAAGCTCGCCGCCCTCACCGCCAAACTCGACCCCGCCGCCGCCCCCGGCCGTACGACCGGCGTCCTGTGCCGTATCGACGACAGCATGAACAGCCAGTTCATCAGCAGGACGCCGGGCGGCGGAGGACCGGGAACGGGACGGGGCACGGGGGCACCACTGTTGAGGAAGGTCCCCTCACCGGCCCCGGCCACGCGCTGACGCCGACGCTCATCCCGGGCGCCGCCCCGTGACCCGTACGCCTCCCACCCCGCCGCCCGCGAACAGCTCGCCGACCGTGGTGTAGAAGTGCAGCAGCCGGGCGGCGAGCGGCTCGCCGTGGAGGCGTACGCGGTCCTCGTAGGTGTCGCGGAAGGCCTCGGCCCGGTCGCGTACCCAGGGGCGCCAGAGGCCGGTGGCGTCGGTCCAGTCGACGTCCGTGAAACCGGCCCGGGCGAGGTCGTCACGGTAACGGTCCTCGTCCGGCAGGTACGGGCAGGCGACCAGACCGGCGAGGTCGGTGCGCTCGTCCTCGGTCAGCGGGCGGCGGGCGTAGAAGTCCTCGATGTAGAAGGTGCCGTCGGGGCGCAGCAACTCCCGGCAGACTCCGAAGAGTTCGTCGCGGCGCGGGATGTGGAGGATGGCGAGCAGCGACACGAGATGGTCGTAGCGCCGCGACCGCTCCTCCCCGCCCAGGGTCAGGACGTCCGCCCGTACGGTCCTGACCCGCCCCGACAGCCCGCACAGCGCGGTGAGTTCCCGGCTCAGCCGGTGCAGCTCCGGTTGCAGCTCGACCGCCGTGAGCCGGCACCCGTACCGGTCGGCGAGATACCGCGCGGGGCCGCCCAGCCCCGCACCGATGTCCATGACCTCCGCCCCGGACACGATCCCGAGCCGCGCGACCGCGTTGTCGAGGGCGTGACGGCCGAGGTAGTGCATCTGGTCGTACGGTTCGAGATCGGCGGCGGTGAGGGAGGCGCCGTCCGAGGCGGATCGGGACTCGTCCAGCAGTGGGGCGAGGGCGTCACGGACGTGCTGGAGGTCGTACAGCGCCATACCGTCGAAGCGGGCGCCGGGTTGATCCGCGTGGGTGCCGTCTTGTTCCGTTTCCGTCACGCCCGGCATTCTTCCCAGGAGGCGTGCCCCTTCGGCGCCCCTTGTCACTCGATCCGGTGAATTGCCGTACGAGTACACGCGACGCGGCATACAACCTTCCACGACCCTCGGTCGTCTCACCCATATCAGCGTTACGCAACCGATTGATCTGGTTGATCCGGTTGCCCAATTACGCGATCAAGGGGGAACAGGGGGAATCATGCGAGGCAATCGACGTATGGGAACGGTCGCTGCCGTGCTCGTGCTCGCGGGCACGGCGTCGGTGGCGGCGGCCGGCAGCGCGGGGGCCGCGCCGGCGGGCGGTACGGCGGCGAAGGCCGTAGCCGCCTGCCCGACGGGCTGGGGCAGCGGGGTCAAGGGCACGCCCGGGGTCGGTGCCGTGCCGCTCGACGACGTCAGGACGGGCCGGCACGACTGCTACGACCGCATCGTGTTCGACGTCCCCGGCGGGGGCGACGAGATCGGCTACTACGTCCAGTACGTGGACGAGTTCCGTCAGATGGGCTCCGGTGATCTGATCCCGGTCAGCGGCGGCGCGATCCTGGAGATACGGGTGGCGGCACCGAGTTACGACCCGGAGGGCGGCGGGGTCGTCTACCCCGGCCACGTGGGCGAGAACCTGCCCGGCGTGAACGTCACCGGGTACAGCACCTTCCGCGACACCCGCTTCGGCGGCAGCTTCGAGGGCGAGACCCAGGTCGGTTTGGGCGTCCGCGCCCGACTGCCGTTCCGGGTCCTGCAGTTGGACGACCGCCTGGTGGTCGACGTGGCGCACAGCTGGACGGCCACGAGTTGATGCCGGGTGAGCGGGGTGGGGTGCCGCAGCCGGTGCCGCACAGACCGGGGGCAGGGCCGGGGCCGAGGCCGGTCGCGCGCCCGACGCTCCGCGCGGCACCTGCCCTGCTCCTGACCACGGCCGCCATGACCCTGGTCCTGGCGGCCTGCACGTCATCGGTCGTACCGTGCGCCGGGTACGGGGTCGACTCCGGGGTGAGCCTGATATTCGTACGGGAGGGATACGGCGACCTCGTCGGCGCGGCCTACGAACTCTGCGCGCGGGGCGAGTGCGAGGAGGGGACGCTGCCGCCGGGGAACGTCACGCGTCTGCACCTCCCCCTCCCCCGGGACGCCGATCCGGCCACGGGCCCTGTCCGCTTCCGGGTCACCAAGGCCGACAGCGCCGCCCCGGTCGTCGACGCCTCCATCGCCGTACCGCTCCGCCACCAGTCGGACGGCTGCGGCGGCGGGGCGTACAACCGCACCCTCGCCCTCACGAAGGAGGACGGCCTGCTGGGAGAGGTCCCGGCGAGTGTGGCGGAGGCCTGGCGGAGGGACCTGGAGGCCCCCGTCCCGCCGCCGGACTCGGAGGCTCCCGCTCCGCCGTCCACGTCCCCGTCCACGTCCCCGTCCACGTCTGGGACCGTCGGTACGGCGGCACCGGAGCTGGCCTGAGCGCCGAGGGCGGCGGGCCTGTCGGCGGGCGGGACGCGGTGGCTCACGCCTCCTCCCGTACCGCCTCCACCGCCTCCCGGACGTCCGGATGGGGGTCGTCGGCGAGGCGGTCCAGGAGCTGGCCGACGCCGGGGGTGGTCCAGTGGGAGAGTGCCCAGACCAGATCCTCCCGTACGCCGGGGTCGGGGTGGGCGGCGAGGTGGGCGAGTCGGTCGATCGGGCCCCGGCGGCGCATGCCGAACCAGTGCAGCGTGTTTCGTAGCGCGACGGTGTCGCCCGGGTCGCCGGCCGCCGCCGCGATCCGGGCGAGCAGGACCGGGACGGGTGGCGGGGGACCGTCGAGGGGGTGCGGCAGGCGTTCGCGCAGCCGCCGGGCGCCGTAGCCGCCGCGTACCCGGCAGCCGTAGCAGGTGCAGGGCCGGGTGCCGTGCGCGTCCGGCAGATACCGCCACCCGACGACCTGCGGCGCCGCCCGTATCCGATGCACCTCGCGCGCCGTGATCGCCCGGGGTACGAAGACCTCCCACCCCCGGGGGTCCTCCAACGCCGAGATCCGCCGCACCGCCTCGGCGGCCGTGACGGTGGCCGGTGTGCCCTGCCCCCGCCCGCCGTAATGTCCGACGACCACCGGCTCGCCGTCGTCCAGCCGCACATGCACAGCCACCAGCCCACCCCGGCTGCCGAACCGGGCCAGCTCCCGCAGCCACTGGTGGGTGAGGGTGTACGAGGGCAGCACCGGAAAGCAGTACACCCCGCGCTCCCCGCGCCGCGAGGCGGCCCGAACTCCGGCCCGCCGTATGCGGGGCGCGTTGGCCGCCGAGGTGAGATGCACGAACATCGCCATGGGTGGGGATGGTAGGCGCTGGGGGTGGGGGTGGGGGTGGTGGGCGCGTGTGGGTGGGATGGCGGGCGAGCAGGGGGAGGATGGCTGGCCCCCTGTCGGCCGCGCCGACGACAGGGCCGTCCGGCCGTCGGATCAGGAGGTCGAATCAGGGGGTCGGAAGGCCCGCCGGCCGGGCAGGGCGTCCGAAGCGGGCCGGTACGCCGGGCGAGTACAGCGCACTCACCGGCGGCCCCACGGGCGCCGGAAGCCCCGCCGCGACCACCAGATCCTCCTCGCACCCGACCAGCTCGGCCCGGTGCAACGGCCACCGAGGATGGGCGTTCGGCAGAAACATCGACCGCCCGAAGAAGACACCGTGCATCCCCCACCGAGCGGTCAGGAAATGCTCCAACTCGCTTGGCTCATCGACGACTTCGCCCACCCGTACGGTGATCCGACTCCGAGCACCACGGGTCCCGGGCCACCGCCGGGAACTCGTGTACGTGACGGTGTCCCCAGTCCCGTACCCCCCGCACTCCCCGCGCCGCCCGTCCCCGTCCGTGATCGTCTTCGCCTTGGAGGAACGGAGTTACCCAATCAATCGAACAGCGCGAGCTCTCCTCCCTCCTTTTCGCTTTTCGGCAACTCGTAGGAAGTGAAAATGAGGTCCCAGCTCGCCCGCTTCTGAGATTGCAGATTGATGTCACGACGCGTGGCCATGCGCGTCACATGGAAGTCCTTGAAGATCTCTCTGGTCAGCGGCGTTTCGCTGTTCGACAGGGTCACATGGACGCCACGCCCCGCCGCTTCGGACATGGCCACAGCAAGCCGTTGTTGATCCTCTTCCCCAAACTGTTCGGGGGTGTATCGCTTGAAGTCGGCCCACCCGCCGAGTGGAATATACGGCGGGTCGAGGTAGACCCAATCGCCGGCCTGGGCCTCGTTCAGAGCCTGTATGAAGTCACGGTGTTTGATTTCAACACCCTGAAGCGACTCGGCAGCGGCGAGTAGAGTCTTTCGATTGTAGTAAGGTCGATCGTATTCGCCATACGGTACATTGAACTGACCTTTGCGATTGACTCGCCAAAGACCTCTGAAGCCGGTCTTGTTGAGATAGATCACCCGAGCCGCACGCTCAGCCTCGGAAAGTGCGGCCACATCCTTGGCTCGGAGATCGTTATAGTATTCGCGATTGTTCGGCATTCCATCAAGAAGCGCCATGACCTTCTCCGGGTCTCGCGCGACCTGCTGAAAGCAAATAACGAGTTCCTGATTCGCATCAGACAGAGACGCCTCATTGGGCCCCAGTTCGAAGAAAACCGCGGCACTCCCCATGAAAGGCTCGAAGTACCGGCCTTCAAACGGCGGCGCGAGGGCGACGAGCTGATCAGCGTATCGAGTCTTACCCCCCGCCCACTTCAGGAACGATCGCCCTTCTGCGAGGCGATTGCTACTCATAGTCTGTAGACCCATCGTCGTCACGCGGGCAGTCTACAGGGCTTGTGGATGATCGTTTGGTCTTGGTCAAGTTCGGCCGTAACGCAAGGAAGCTTCGCGAAGAGGCCGGACTTTCACAGGAGGAGTTGGCGGAGGCCGCACGACTCCATCGCACATACATCGGCAGCGTAGAACGCGGCGAGCGCAATATCAGCCTGATCAACATCTATCGAATCGCACGCGCGCTCGATGTCAGTCCAGGAAGTCTCCTGCCCGACCATCCTGAAAACAACGAGGACAATCCGAATTGAAGCGCGAAAGCGGTTTTGCCGCCCCTCGCTGGGATGACCCGTTCTGGCATGTAGTGCGAATGCTGGCCGATCAGCCGGCAGCGCAACGCAAATATGCCGACAAGATCTCGCCGACGGAAATCATGAACCTCCTCCGTTCCGCGGAGACGGCCGCAGCGGACGCCTTGGTTCTGTACCTCAACAAGCGCGAAGATGTTCTGCAGCGTCTGTCCGCCTACTGGAGCAAGAGGCGGGAGGTGTCCGACGCGATATTTTCCCTGATGCGAACCGAGTTGGAGGCGAAATCCGACTACGCCACCATCTCGGATCAGGTACTACAGAGCTACGGCGTCCAACTTGACGGATACCACAAGTCGCCGAAGGTTCTTGTCAACACGGTGGACGCGATCATATACCGCGAATGCAAAAAGGCCGGGGTCTCGGTGAACACCAACCCCCAGAGCCGCGCGACACTACTCGCCGACGACCACATCTGGGTGTCTCCAAGACGGCTCGACGGAGCCCTCCCCGACTTGCTCAACCCAGTCGCACTGTGGGAGATCAAGGAATACTGGGGGAAGACCGGCGGAGGCTCGAAGATGTCTGACGCCATCTACGAGCTGCACCTGGTGGGACTCGAATTGAGGATGTTCGAGGATGAGTTCAACATCCATGTGAACCATTACGCGATCATGGACGGCCAAGAGCAGTGGCAGTGCAGGAAAGCCGATGTCCGGAGAGCAGTCGATCTTCTCTACATGGGCCTGCTGGACGAACTGGTGGTCGGCAAAGAGGTCCTCACCGATTGGCCGCGCATCGTGACGGAGAACATCGGCCTGGCGCAGGCCAGCCCCCGTCCGCAGACCACACGCCAGGCCACCACGGCATCCCTTTTCCCTGAACTCGACTGACACCGCGTCACTCGGACGTGTTGCGGGAGCCGCCCTTGTGGACGTCTCACTACAGCAAGCCGCTCCTGGATGCCCATTGCCGTGACAGACCACGCCCGATCGGGCTCCCCATACCCGTTGGGAGCCCGATGGGACCTGAATCACGTAAACCCGGCTTTGCATGATCATGCGTTGGCATGCATAATCTTTCTATGTCCAAGGTCCTCACCTCTCTTCCGGCCGGCGAGCGCGTCGGCATCGCCTTCTCGGGCGGGCTTGACACGTCCGTGGCGGTCGCGTGGATGCGCGACAAGGGTGCCGTGCCGTGCACGTACACCGCCGACATCGGGCAGTACGACGAGCCCGACATCGCCTCGGTGCCCGGTCGTGCGAAGACCTACGGTGCCGAGATCGCGCGGGCGGTCGACTGCAAGGCCGCGCTGGTCGAGGAGGGGCTGGCCGCGCTGACCTGCGGGGCGTTCCACATTCGGTCCGGCGGGCGCGCGTACTTCAACACCACGCCGCTGGGTCGTGCCGTCACCGGGACGCTGCTCGTGCGGGCCATGCTGGAGGACGACGTCCAGATCTGGGGCGACGGGTCCACCTTCAAGGGCAATGACATCGAGCGGTTCTACCGGTACGGGCTGCTCGCCAACCCCCATCTGCGCATCTACAAGCCCTGGCTCGACGCCGACTTCGTCACCGAGCTGGGTGGTCGCAAGGAGATGTCCGAGTGGCTGGTCGCGCACGGCCTGCCGTACCGGGACAGCGCGGAGAAGGCGTACTCCACCGACGCCAACATCTGGGGCGCCACCCACGAGGCCAAGACCCTGGAGCACCTGGACACCGGGATCGAGACCGTCGAGCCCATCATGGGTGTGCGGTTCTGGGACCCCGAGGTCGAGATCCTTCCCGAGGACGTGACCATCGGCTTCGACCAGGGGCGTCCGGTCACCATCAACGGCAAGGAGTTCGAGACCGCCGTCGAGTTGGTCATGGAGGCCAACGCCATCGGTGGGCGGCACGGGCTCGGTATGTCCGACCAGATCGAGAACCGGATCATCGAGGCCAAGAGCCGCGGCATCTACGAGGCCCCCGGCATGGCCCTCCTCCACACCGCGTACGAGCGCCTCGTCAACGCCATCCACAACGAGGACACCCTCGCCCAGTACCACAACGAGGGCCGGCGGCTCGGGCGCCTCATGTACGAGGGCCGCTGGCTGGACCCGCAGGCGCTGATGATCCGTGAGTCGCTGCAGCGCTGGGTCGGCGCCGCCGTCACCGGTGAGGTGACCCTGCGGCTGCGGCGCGGTGAGGACTACTCCATCCTCGACACCACCGGCCCGGCGTTCAGCTACCACCCGGACAAGCTGTCCATGGAGCGCACCGAGGACGCCGCCTTCGGCCCCGTCGACCGCATCGGCCAGCTCACCATGCGCAACCTCGACATCGCCGACTCCCGCGCCAAGCTGGAGCAGTACGCCGCGATCGGCCTCATCGGCACCGGCGGCACCGCCGCGATCGGCGCCGCCCAGGCCGCCGCCACCGGCCTCATCGGCACCATGGCCGAGATGCCCGAGGGCGGCGCCGAGGCCATCGCCTCCCGCGGCGAGGTCACCGGGTCCGACGACGATGAACTGCTCGACCGCGCCGCCATGGAGCTGGGCACGGACTGACGGGCAGGGACGGGCAGGGACGGGCAGGACCTGACACCACCGGCCGACGACGGCCAGGGCGACGGGACTCCCCGCCCGGCACCGCTGAGCACCACGAGCACCACCCGAAGAGGCCGACTCGACGCATCCCGCGTCGGGTCGGCCTCTCTCAGTCGCCGGGGCGTCAGCATGTCTCAGGCGCGTGGGAGCAGGCCGCTCGGGCGGATCTCGTGCACGTACGCCAACGCGTCCATCGACCTGAGCAGGTTGACCCGGTCCGGGTCGCGGGGCCAGTGGGTGCCGATCTCGCGTTTGGGGAGGGCGGCGTCCAGCCAGGTGCGGACGGTGGTCGGCGCGGTGCGCAGGTCGAGATACCAGTTCGGGTGACTCACCCGGTCCAGGGTGCGCTCGACCGAGCCGGCGGCGATGGGCCCCGAGTGGAACGTCTGCACGTCCTCGTCGCGGGGATCGCCGACGCCCTTGTCGGTGGCGTGGAAGGAGCCGCGGCCGAAGGCCAGACCCACCACCCGGTAGCCGTTCCCGAGCGCGCGGCGGAGCAGGCCGCCCTGGATGACGGGGTAGTCCGGGTCGTAACCCTCCAGGTACACATGGCCGTTGTGGGCGGCCAGCACCGCCCGGTCGCCGGTCCGGCGGAGCCACCAGAGGGTGTTCTCCGTCATCACGGTGTCGCGGTAGGCCATGGCCTCGCGTGCGCCCGCCGGGTCGTCGTAGTCGAAGGCGTACTGGCGTGCGACCTGGTCGATGACATCCGCGTTCTGCAGCGCCCGCGTGTGGTCGTCCCCGGCCTCGGTGCGCTCGGCCGGCTTCCGGGCGCGCAGCAGTTCGAGGACGCGGCCGGTGCGTTCGGCCTTCTCCCGCCGTACGGTCAGAGGCTCGTTGATGTACGCCACCATGTACTCGCCGGCGGGCAGGGTGGGGCGCAGCCCCCGGTACAACTCGGTGACGGCGGGCAGCAGGTCGGGGTGGGTCCGGCGGACGTGGTCGGCGACCCTGTCGTACAGATCGGGACTCGCGTAACTGCTGTCGTTGCCGACGAATCCGAGCGGGTCGTCGGGGTGGGCGACATTGAACGCGCGCATCCAGCGGATCATGCCGAGGACCTCGCGGGTGTGCATGAACAGATACGCGTTCTGGAACTCCTCGGACATGATCCGGGCGGGATCGCCGCGACCCGTGCGTACGTAGTCGTCCAGGCGGAGCCCGGCGCTCCAGGGTGCTTCGAGGACGAGGGAGCGGAAGCCCTTCTCCTCGACCAGGTACCGGAACGCCCGATGCTGGAAGGCGAGGAAGTCGTGGCCGCCGTGGGCGGCCTGGCCGATACCGACCAGTTGGGCGTCGCCCACCGTCCTTCCCAGGGGGCGCAGGTCGTTGAAGGGGCCGGTGGGCTGCATGGTGCGCAGGGGGCGGGCGGCCTTTTGCAGGGCGCTTTCCAGGGAGCTGTGTTGGGCGCTTTGCTTGGTGTCTTCTTGGGGGTCTTGCTGGGAGTCTTGCTGGGCGTCTTCCTGCGCGTTTGCCATGGCGGGCAGCGGGGTGGCGGGGACGCCGGCGGTGTGGGCGGGCAGCGGGTCGACCGGCACGCCGGGTGTGTGGGGCTGCTGCTGTTCGGATGCCTGAGGCCGCTGACCGAGCGTGCGAAGCCGCTGGCCGGGCGGGTCACGGTCGAGCCTTCGGCTCGGTCCGATCTCGTGCAGGTGCACCACCAGATCCGCCGATCTCAGCAGGTTGACCTGGTCGTCGAGCGGCGGGTAGTCCGTGCCGATCTCCCGTTTGGGCCAGGCGGTGTCCAGCCAGGGGCGGGCGGCGGGTGGTGTGCTGCGCAGGTCGGCGTACCAGTCGCGGTGACTCACCCGGTCAAGCGTGTGCTCGACCGAGCCGGGAGCGGCGGGCGCGACCTCGAACCGCTTGACGTCGTCGTCGACCGGGTTCTGCAAGCCCTGTTCGGTGGCGTGCACGGCACCCCGGTCGAAGGAGAGCCCCACCGCCAAGTAGCCCTCGCCCAGGCGCTTCCGGAGCACCTCGCCCTGGGTGACGGGGAGGAGAGGGGTGGAACTGCTGGTGTACAGATGGCTGTTGTGCCCGCCGAGCACCATCCGGTGGCCGAGGTGACGGTGCCACCACAGGGCGTTCTCCGCCATGACGGTGTCGCGGTAGATCATGGCCTCCGGCGCGACCGCGGGGTCCGCCAGATCGAAGGCATACAAGCACGCCACTTGGTCGATGGCCGTGGCGTGCTGGACGGCCCAGACGTGATCGTCGTCCGCCTCGGTGGGATCACTCGTCTTGAGGGGTCCACTCGTCTTGGGGGGATCATGCGGTTCGGCGAGTCCACCCCTCTTGAGGGGATCACCGGGCTTGGCGCGATCACCCGGCTTGGCTGGTCCACCGGGCTCGGCGCGATCGTCCGGCTTGGCTGGTCCACCCATCCTCGTGGGTTCGTCCGTCCTCGTGGGTTCGTCCGTCCTCGTGGGTTCGTCCGTCCTCGTGGGTTCGTCCGTCCTCGCGGGTTCGTCCGTCTTCGCAGGTTCGCGGCTACGGAGCAGCGCCAGGACGCGGCCGGTGCGCTCGGCCCGTGCACGGCGCTCGTCCAGCGGCGCGGTCGCGGCGGTGCGCATCCACTCGCCGACGGGCAGGGTGGGGCGCAGCCCCCGGTACAGCTCGGTGACGGCGGGCAGCAGGTCGGGGTGGGCCCGCCGGACGTAGTCGACGACCCGGTCGTACAGTTCCGGTCCGGCGTAGCCGTTGTCGCTGCCGGCGAATCTGAGCGGGTCGTCGGGGTGGGCGACGTTGTACGCGCGCATCCAGCGGATCATGTCCAGGTACTCCTGGCTGTGCAGCAGCAGGAAGGCGTTCTGGAACTCCTCGGACATGATCCGGGCGGGATCGCCGCGACCGGTGCGCAGATAGTCGTCCAGGCGGAGCCCGGCGCTCCAGTTGGCCTCAAGGACGAAGGAGCGGAAGCCCTTCTCCTTGACCAGGTATCGCAGGACCCGGTGTCTGAAGGTGACGAAGTCGTGGGAGCCGTGGGCGGCCTCGCCGATGCCGACCAGCGCGGCGTCGCCGATCGCCCGCCCGAAGTGACGCAGGTCGTCGAGAGGGCCCGAGGGTTCGGCGGTGCGCAGGGGGCGGGCGGCCTTCTCAAGTGCCGGCAGTGGGTCGTCGGCGGTCGGGGCAGGTCTCCCGCCCAAGGCCCCGGACCCCTCGCCGGCCGGGGACGCCGCGACCGTCCCGGGCACGACGGCGAGCCAGACGAGCAGCGCGACGGCGAGCCACCTCGTGATGGGGGGTTTCATGACGCCAGCTTCCCTGCCGGGATGCCGGGCTGCGCCCGCTTTGTCACCCTGCGTGCGGGGCCGCGCGCCGTATGCCACCCGGTCGGAGTAACGCCGCCCGCCGCCCCCGCTTCGGCCCCACCCCGGCACGGCCCCGGCCGTGTCCCGCCCCGAGCCAGTCCCGCCCCCGGCCAGTCCCTGACCGAGTCCCGACCCGGCCCAGTCGGCCTGCCTCAGCCCCGCCCCGGGGCCCCGGCCCAGCTCAGCCCGGCCCGACCAAGTCCCGGCCCAGCCCAGCCCGGCCCGACCAAGTCCCGGCCCAGCCCGGCCCGGCCCGACCAAGTCCCGGCCCAGCCCCGGCCCGGTCGGCGGTCCGCCCGGCCCCGACCCAGCACCCGCCAAGCCCAGCCCGCTCCGGCCCAGCCCCGGACCAGGGCGCTTCTGATGGCTCTTGGTCGGCAGCTGGACGACCGATCGGCCTGGCGCGAGGCGCCTCGTGAGGCGGCGGCGATCGCCTCGCAGGGCGCAGCCATTCCAGCCGGGAAGCAGCTTCAAGATTCGTCAGAAACGCCCTAGTCGACCCGCCTCAGCCCCGCCCCGGACCAGCCCGGTTCAGGGCCGATCCCGGCCCGCCTGGCCCGACCCGACTCGCCCCACCCCGGCCCGGTCTGCGGTCCGACCCAATGCCGGCCCATCCCTGACCCACCCCGGCCCACCCCCCGACCCAAGAAAGATCAAGATGCTTGCTTGACTTAAGTAAGTCGAATGTGATTGCCTAAGTCAAGCAACAGGGAGCCCGGCAAATCGAAGCCGGCACCTGGTGCGGGTCGCCTTGAGCGGAGGCGACCCCGCGCGCCTACCCGTGGGGACGGGGAACGGCGTGACCGACGGGCCCGGCGGCTGGAGACTCCCCCCTTCCACCGCCGGGCCTCCGGCATATCGACCGCCCGACGGACGCGCCCAGAGGGCGCCGTCGACTCGGACAGGAATCCCCACCATGGCCACCACACCTCCCCCACCTCACCCCCCACTCCCCCTCCGCCCCAACCTCCCGGGCGCCACCCCCGCCCCCTCCGACACCCACCACCCCCCCACCCCTCGCTCCCGTGAAGCGATTCACACCGAATTAACTTGCGTAAGTCAACCAACCTTCTTATCGTTGAGTAAGTCAAGCAATCTCGCACTCACCCCACCCCGCCCGACGGAGGCATCGCCATGTCCCACACCCCTGCCCGACCCGCCGACACGGGGGCGTCGTCCCCCGTGCGGCCGAACGCCGTGGTGGCGGTACTGGCGCTGGCCGGGATCGTCGTCTCGCTGATGCAGACGCTTGTCATCCCGATCGTTCCGGAGCTGCCGAGGCTGCTGGACGCGTCGGCGTCGAACACCGCGTGGGCGGTGACCGCGACCCTGCTGGCGGCGGCCGTGGCGACGCCGGTCGTGGGGCGGCTCGGCGACATGTTCGGCAAGCGGCGGATGCTGCTGGTGAGCATCGTGCTGCTGGTCTCCGGTTCGGTGGTCTGCGCGCTCGCCGACTCGCTCGTACCGATGATCATCGGTCGGGGGATGCAGGGGCTCGCGGCGGCCGTCGTACCGCTCGGCATCAGCATCATGCGGGACGTGATGCCCGCCGAGCGGCTCGCCGGGTCGACCGCGTTGATGAGCGCCTCCCTCGGTGTCGGCGGTGCGCTCGGGCTGCCGGCCGCCGCGTTCATCGCGGACAACTGGGACTGGCACATCCTCTTCTGGACCTCCGCCGCCCTCGGCGTGGTCTCCTTCCTGCTGGTCCTGACCGTCATCCCCGAGTCGAAGGTGCGTACGGGCGGCCGCTTCGATCTCGTCGGTTCGCTGGGGCTGTCGGCCGGGCTGGTGTCGCTGCTGCTCGCCGTGTCGAAGGGTGCCGACTGGGGCTGGACCAGCGGGACGACGCTGGGGCTGTTCGCCGCCGCCGTGGTGATCCTGGCCGGCTGGGGCTTCTACGAGCTGCGCGCCAAGCAGCCGCTGGTGGATCTGCGTACGACCGCACGCCCGCAGGTGCTGTTCACCAACCTCGCCTCGGTCGCGCTCGGCTTCTCGATGTTCGCCATGTCGCTGGTGCTGCCGCAGTTGCTCCAGCTGCCGGAGCAGACCGGCTACGGCCTCGGCAAGTCCATGCTGACCGTCGGTCTGGTGCTGGCCCCGCAGGGCCTGGTGATGATGGCGATGTCCGCCGTGTCCGCCGGGATCACCAAGGCGAAGGGTCCGAAGGTCACGCTGATGATCGGTGCGCTGATCGTGGCCGCCGGGTACGCGCTGAACATCGTGCTGATGTCCGAGGTCTGGCACCTGGTCCTGGTCAGCTGCATCATCGGCGGCGGTGTCGGCTTCACCTACGGCGCCATGCCCGCGCTGATCATGGGGGCCGTGCCCGAGTCGGAGACGGCCGCGGCCAACAGCCTCAACACCCTGATGCGCTCCCTCGGCACCAGCTTCGCCAGCGCCCTCGCCGGCGTCATCCTGGCCCAGATGACCACCGACTTCGGCGGCTACGCCCTCCCCTCGGAGAACGGCTTCAAGGTCGTCATGGCCATCGGCGCCGGCGCCGCGCTGCTGGCCTTCGTCGTCGCCTCCTTCATCCCGAAGCGCCGGCCGAACGCCTCGAATCCGGGTACGTCGGCCCCGGCCACCGAGGGGCCCGCCGAGCAGGCGCGGGTCGCCGACGCCAAGGCGTGAGCGCTGGGCGCTCCGCTGGCTGTGTCTGATTGCGGCTCCGCCGCGGGGCCGCGATAGGTCGTCAGTCGGCTGTCGCGCCGTCGTGGCTGGTCGCGACCGCGCGGCGGAGCCGCAAATGTCAGAGCCCCGCGCCCCTTTGGGGCGCGGGGAACACTGCATCGCGGCCCCGGGCGGCAGAATTCACCCGAATGGCCGCACTGGCCGTGCGGCGCGGTCTCGTACGGCTGAGAAGTGGACATGGAATGTTCCGGTTCGCGAACGCATCGCTACGTTCGGGACATGGATGACCACCCCACCGGGCCGAGGTGCCAGGGAAGGATCGCCGTCCCCGGGCAGCGGCGGTCGTGCGAGGCCGAGGCGCGGTTCGAGATCGCCCGGCATGTGGACTTTCCGCTGCCCGTCTGTCCGCTGCACCTCGGCCCCGCGCTCCTGGAGGCCAGGAACGTGGTGTGGCCGCCGAGGATCACCCTGTTGCGGTGATCCCCGGTACCGACCCCGTGGGTTACGGCGCGTCGATCAGGTCGTGGGGCGGGACCTGGACCGTACGGGCGCCGGGGGTGCCGCCGAGGACGACCTTGCGGAGGGCGACGTTGTTGGTGGTGTCGGTCTCCTGGAGTCGGTTCTCGGGGTTGGCGATGACCTTGATGTAGTACGTGCCGTTCGGCAGGTCGGTGATGTCGAAGGACTGGCCGGGGCGCTCCTGGGTGTAGGTGTCGCCGGAGCCGACGTCGAGGACCTCGCGTACGGAGATGGCGTCCTCCTCGCCGCAGGCGGAACCCAGGTCGGTGTTCTCCGGGTGCCAGTTGGCGTTCTTGACCGTGTAGTCGATGGCGTCGGTGTTGGCCAGGCAGAACGCCTCCTTGCCGGAGCGCACCTCCTTGGCCTGGTCCTCGCTCAGCAGGCGGTAGCTCGCGAAGTCCGTGAAGTGCCAGTGCTCGTGGCCGTCGCGCGGGTCCCACTCCATGGTGCCGGCGGGGGCGTAGCCGACCTGGGTGCCGTCGGCGTCGTAGAAGTACTGGTACGAGTCCATCAGGTCGGCGCCCGGCTTGCGGAAGCCGTCGACGACGAGGGGGGCGGGGCCCGCGTTCCAGACGTTGGCGCTGAAGGCGAGGTAGTCCTTGCCGGGTACGTCGCCGTCCTCGCCGTCGGTGATGGCGATGCCCCAGGCGGGCAGCGAGCGCAGGTCCGGCTTGGGGGTGTTCGCCGGGGCGCCCGCCTTGCCCGAGGGGCGCTTGGCGGCGGGCTGCAGCGCCGGCGCGATCCGGGAGCCGTCGGTGTGGCCGGGGCCGTCGCCGAGGTGGTCGGCCGTGCCCCGGTCCACCAGGGCGTTGGGGAGGGCCGGCTGCATCGGGAAGTCCTCGCCGCGCGGGCCGTAGCCGTGCATCGGGGGCTGGGACGGGTCCGAGGCGGCGTGCCCCGAACCATGCCCGGAGCCGTGGTGCGCGGAAGACTTGGCGGCGGACTTGTCGGCGGCCAGGCCCGCTCCGCCGCCGTCGCCACCCTCGTCGTACTGACGTACCGTCACCTTGATGGTCGGCCGGTCGTCCGGGATGCCGAACAGATCGCGGTACTTCTTGGCGACACCCACCTCGGCCGTGTACTCACCCGGCGCCAGGTCCACCGTGTCGTCCCAGCGGAACTGGGTGGTGTTGACCGCCCAGCCCTTCTCCACGCCCCATACCGAGCCCAGCGTCCACGGGTTGCTGGAGCAGCTCTGCGGATACGCCGAGGTCGACGGGGCGTCGGGGCGGATACGGCCCGAGGCGTTGTTCGGGCAGAACTCGGCCGCCTTCTTCACGACCTCCTCCCCGGCGGTGTTCTTGAGGGAGATCTCCAGGAAGCCGGGCAGGCCCGCGTGGTCGGTGACCGTGCCGGCCGGCAGGGTTCTGGTCTTCGTCTTCTTCCCGTCGCGCAGGATCTGCTGGGCGACGACGGGGTCCTTGTACGACTTCCGCGTCACCCGGAACTCCAGGGGAGCGCCGTCCACCGTGAGGTAGGTGCCCAGTTCCAGGCTGACGCCGTTGTTCCAGTCGTAGCGGTCGAGGACGACCGAGTTGCTCGCGGCGATCAGCTTGAGCTGGGGTGTTCCGGGGGTGGTGCGCGCGGCCGGGGCGGCCCCCGCGCCCGGTGCGGCACCGGCGACCGCCGCGACGACGGTCAGCGAGGCGAGGGCGGCGAGCCCCGGGCGCTTGAACCGGCGTCCGCGTACGGGGGGCGCGGATGCTTCAGGTACTTCGGGAGTCGCGGGGGACTCGGGGGTCTCGGGGGTACCCGCTGAACTTGCGTGACGTGCTTGGCTGGTCATCTGTTCCTCGTCTGCGAGTGCCGTGGTCGGCGGCATCGGACTGGACAGCCCACGAACGAACGCCCGGCCGGGTCTGTGAGCACACTGTGAGAGGGGTGAACTCCGTGCGGGGGTTGCCTGTTGGGGCCGGAATCACCGAAAGGTGGCCGGATCGGGCCCCCGAAGTCCCCCGAGAATCCCCGCAGGAGCATCACACAGGCTGCACACAGCCCTGAGAATGCCTCGTTAGCGTTGCTGACCGCTCGATTCCGCTCGATCCCACGTGCGAACGTGCAGTGACCGGGCGGCCGCGGCCCGCCGGGTCGACGGCGTGCCGACACAGGAAGACCTCGATGGACTACTGCTCCTCATGCCGCCGACATCTCAACGGCGCTCTCGTCTGCCCCGGTTGCGGCGCCTACGCGCCCGACATAGCGCCGAACATAGCCCCGACCGACATCCTGGCGACGAGGCCGACGGCCCCGGGGGCGATGGCGACGGGGTCCATGGCGGCGGGCCCGCCGGAGAGGGGCGCGGCGACCGGCACGGACACCGGCTCACTTATGCTTCCCGCGGTTCCGGGCGCAACCGCGGCCCCGGCGGTCTGGGAGTACGAGACGTCGGGTGGCATGTGGCACGACGGCCACGCGGCGCTGGAGCCGTCGGACCTGATGGGCGAGTTCACGCCACAGCCGACGCACGCGGGCCTTCCGGCGGGGACGGAGGGGGCGGCTGGGACGGCGGAGACGGCGGCCCTGGCTGCGGTCGAGGGGGCCACCGCTCGCTGGACGCCCGGCGCCGGTGACGTCGACGGCCTCGCCGACAACCGCCGTGAAGCCGATGGCGATTTCGTGAACGACGTGAACGGCGTAAACGGCGTGGAGGATGTGGAGGGCGTGCCCGTCGCTCCGCAGGGCCGGGCGGCCCGCCGGCGTCAGATGGCGCGCTGGAAGAAGAACCAGCGCAAGGCCGTCGTCGCCACGGCGGTGGCGCTGGTCGGCGGTGGGCTGACCGTCATGGGCATGGACCGCCAGGGCGCCGACCGCACCCAGGCGGCCGCCGCCCCCGACGCCGACAACCTGGGCGAGCTGGAGGAGCAGGGCTCGCAGTACGGCCGTACGCCGGCCACGCAGCCGGACGACGTACGCCGCACCGAGGACACCTCGGGCTCCCGGTCTCCCACGACCGACGGCTACGCGTACGACGGCTACGACCAGTCGGGCGGCGGGACCTCCAACTCCAGCCGGGACAACGGCACTTCGCCCCAGACGTCGGGGTCGACCCCCTCGACCCAGAAGTCCCGCACCGCCGACTCCTCGAACTCCGGCGGTACGAGCGAGGACGACTCCGCGTCGAGTACCCCGTCCACGGAGGCGACGACACCGCCCGCCACGGACGACTCCGGTACGGAGAGCGGCACGGACACCGGTTCGGACTCGGGCACGGAGACCGGCGGCGACACGAGCACGGGGTCGGACAGCGGCTCCTCGTCGGACACCGGCGGCTCGGACAGCTCGGGCGACACCTCCGACGCGACCTCGCCGTCGGGCCTGTGCCTCCTCGGTGGAGTCCTCTGCGTCAGCTGACGTCCACGCGGCTCTTTCTCTTCTCCCCACTCCCCCGCCCGGTCCTTCGTCGAAGGGCCGTCAGGCGGGGGTTTTCATGTCCGGGGCGGCCGGAGGTTTTCACGTCCGGGACGGCGGGATGTTTCACGTCCTGGGCTCGGCCTTTTGCTCGCGCTGCTCGGCCCGTCGCTCGCGCTGTTCGGCCGGGCGGGGCCAGGCTCGGCCGCTGACGCGTTCGATGTCGGTGTTGAACTGGAGGAGGTCGTCGACGAAGCGTTCGAGGCGGGCGCGGGGCCAGTCGGCCAGGACCTCGGTGAGGCCCATGACGAAGAGTTCGCGCTGCTCGGCGAGGCGGGCGACACCCTCGTCGGTGATGCGGAACTTGCGGGCGACGCCACCGGCGGGGTCGAGGGTGCGTTCGACCAGGCCGTCGCGGAGGAGCGCCGAGGTCTGCCGGGTGAACGTGGACGCCGCGAAGCCGAACGCCTCCACGAAGTCCGGGATCGACATGGGCCCTTGCGCCTCCAGCCTGCTGAGCAGGACATAGGCGCTGCGGTCCAGGGCGCCGCCGCCACGGACGCCACGGGGAGTCGACATATCGCGGTTGCGCGTCAGGATCATCAGCTCCCGCTCGATGCGCTCCCCCGACTCTCGGGCATCCACGCCTGTCTCCTTAAGCCTGCCTTACCTCCGCGATCCCCACAGCCTACGTCGCGATACGGCGAAATTGCGCCATGCATGGAGAGTGCATGATGCACCGTTGATGCATGATGCACGACATGTGTAGCGTGCATGTCGAGGTCCGCACCCCCACCAGGAGATGTCGCCATGAGCCAGGTCGAGACCAGCCCCGACGCCCAGCAGACCCCCGGCCCCGATCCCGCCCTCGACGTCGTACGACTGCCGATGGCCACCCCCGGCCCCCTGGACCCGCCCGTCGAATGGGAGCGGCTGCGGGAGCGGTGCCCGGTGGCGACGGTCGAACTGCCGAGCGGTGACCGGGCCACATTCCTCAGCCGGTACGCCGATGTGCGGGCGATGCTGTCCGACCCCCGCTTCGCCCGTCCGGGCGCCGGGGACGATGCCCCGAGGCTCGCGGCCGACGGCGCGGGCGGGGCGGCGGCCGACGCCGACCCCGAGTACCAGGTGGCCATCCCCGAGAACGGCGAGCCCCATCAGCGCTGGCGCCGCCAGGTCGGCCGGTACTTCACCGCCAAGCGGATGGCCTCCCTGCGCCCCGGGATGACGGAGATGGCCGAGTCCCTGGTCGACGGGATGGTCGAACGCGGGGCGCCCGGCGACCTCAAGGCCGCCCTCGGCTTCCCGCTCCCGGTGTACGTCATCTGCCGGTTGCTCGGCGCCCCCGCCGAGGACCGCTACCGCTTCTCCCACTGGTCCGACGCGTTCCTCAACGTCAGCCGGTTCACCCAGGAGGAGACCCGGGCCGCGCACACCGAGTTCGCCCGGTACATGACCGACCTGGTCGCCGCCAAGCGCGCCGAACCGGGCGAGGACCTGCTCAGCATGCTCATCGTGGAGAGCGCCGGCCTCCCCGAGGAGGAGCGGCTCACCGAGCCCGAACTCATGGCCACCGGGATGGGTTTGCTGGTCGCCGGCCACGAGACCACCGCGAACATGATCGGCAAGATGGTCGCCCTGCTGCTGGCCGACCGCAGCCGCTGGGAACAGCTCCTCGCCGACCGGTCGTTGATCCGTACGGCCGTGGAGGAGGTACTCCGCTTCGACGCCAACCTCGGCGGCTTCGGCATCCGCCGCTATGTCGGCGAGGACGTCGACCTCGACGGCGGGACCCTGCCCGGCGGCACCACCGTCTTCTGCGGGATGTCCTCCGCCAACCGCGACGAACGGGTCTTCGACGCCGCCGACGAGATGGACCTCACCCGCAGCCCCAACCCCCATGTCACCTTCGGCGCCGGCCCCCACTCCTGCCTCGGCCAGGCCCTCGCCCGCACCGAACTCCAGGTCGTCCTGGAGGTGCTGCTCCGCAAGCTGCCGGGCCTTGAACTAGCCGTATCCGCTGAGGAGTTGAAGAAGGTGGAGGGGTTGCTGGTGGGCGGGCTGCGGGAAGTGCCGGTGCGGTGGTGACGGGCGACGTGCGGGCGCGGGGAGAGAGGGTACGGCCGTGAAGGTTCATGTCGACGAGGCGAAGTGCTGCGGTGCCGGGCAGTGTGTGCTGCTCGCGCCCGAGGTGTTCGACCAGCGGGAGGAGGACGGCATCGTCGTACTGCTGGAGGCCGAGCCCGACGCCGGTCAGCGGCCGGTCGTACGGGAGGCGGCGGCGGTCTGCCCGGCGGCCGCGATCACAGTTGACGAAGACGCCTGAGCGCTCCGCTGGCCGTGCCGATATGCGGCTCCGCCGCATATGTCAGAGCCCCGCGCCCCTTCAGGGCGCTGCCGAACCGCAGCGGACTTCGCCCGACCTGCTTGGACAGGGGCCTGGACGAGGGGCCTAGGCCGTTGGGCCCAACTCCCTTAGTACATCGGAGAGTTGGGCGGCGGTCAGGACGGGGCCGGGGAGAGCCGTCGGCGGCCTCGGTGCGGTCCGCAGGCCGTCCAGGAGGAGGGTGAGGGGGCGGTGCCAGGCGTCGGCGTGCGTCGCGGACGTCAGCGCGGGGACCGCCCGGCCGAGGGCGGCGAGGGCGAACAGGACGTCCTCGGTGGTGATATCGGGGCGCACGGTGCCCTCGTCCCGGCCGCGCGCCAACAGGTGCTCCATCGTGCGCCGGTTGTGCGCGTGCACGGCGTCCAGCACCTCCACGCCCTCCACCTGGGTGGTCATGAGGTCGTTGGTGCCCCGGTCGGCGGCGAGCGTGGTGAAGACGGCCCGCAGATACTCGGTCAGGCCGGACAAGGCGTCGGGGGCGTCCCGGACGCGCTCGCCGACGGCCATCGTGTCGGCGAGCTGGTCGTGGAAGACGGCGTCGATGAGGGCGGCCCGGGTGGGGAAGTGCCGGTAGAGGGTCGCGTTGCCGACTCCGGCGCGGCGGGCGATCACATCCAGCGGGGCGTCCAGGCCCTGTTCGGCGAACACCTCGTGGGCCGCCGCCGTCAGCAGCTCCCGATTCCGCCGGGCGTCCCGCCGCTGCCTCGGCCGCTCCGACGCCGGGGTCGGTGCCGTCCGTTCTCCGCCTCCGCCGCCGTTCACGCGCCCGATCGTAGCGCCGGGGCCTTCTTGATCGACCCCGGCGAGAGGGCCGTGGAGGGGCGGGTGGAAGCTGGGGGCAGTGTCGTACCCCCCCCCAACTCCCTAGGAGACGACCGAAGATGAAGAAGACGAAGATGTGTGGAAGCGGGCCATCGCGCCGGGCGATATTGGGCGGGCTGGCCGGAGGGCTGGCGCTGGCCGGTGTCGGAGCCGGGGCGGGAGCCACCGGTGCCTGGGCCGCGACCGGGCGGGCGCCCGGGGCCTCCGGTGGCGTGCGTGGTGCGTACGGTGGAGTTGTGGAGCCGTATGTTCCGGTGGCCGTGGGGGCCGGGGGCGGGCCGGTCGGGAGTGACCGGGTGCATGTGCTCAAGGTCGGGCCCCAGGACGCCGGGACCGTGGTGGTGCTCGTGCCGGGGCTGTTCGGGGCGGCCAATGACTTCCGGCTGATGGCGCGGGACCTGGTCGCGGCGGTGCCCGGGGTGCAGGTGTGGGCGCTGGACCGCCGCGAGGAGAACCTGTCCGACCGCAGCGGGTTCCTGACGGGTGCCGATCCGGTGGCGTACTACCTCGACGGCCGGTACCGGTCGCTGGACCCGGCGGCGTCCGGGTTCGTCGGCGGCTGGGGACTGCGGCTCCTCCTGGAGGACCTTCGGACGGTGGTGCTGGCCGCACGGAACGGCGGGCGTCGGCGCGTGGTCCTCGGCGGGCACTCCTGGGGCGCGACCATCGCGCTGACGTACGCCGCCTGGGACTTCGACGGGCAGGCCGGTTACCGGGACCTCGTCGGGCTCGCGGTCGTCGACGGCGGTGTGCTCGGGGCGTTCGAGGGGACCGGGACTCCGGTGCAGGACTCGCCGGAGGAGGTGCGGCAGCGGCTCGCGGCGATCGACGGCGGCAAGGTCTTCGACATGGCCCTCAGCGCCGTCGGCCTCGGCGACCGCGCCGAGAGCACCCAGATCTGGTACCAACTCGCCGGCTGGTACGCCCACCACGACCCCGAGGGCCGTTCCGTCCTCCAGGAGCGGATGCCGGACGCGCTGCGGCTGCCGTATCCGATCACCAACGCGGCCCAGCTGGGCATGCTCGTCGACACCTCCTTCGGCTGGCCGAACGACATCACCGTCCACTCGGGCCGCATCGCGGACGCCGCCGGCGACAGTGGCGTACGAGGGTGGATCGACGAGGGGATGACGCCGCTCGCGCGGGTCGCTCAGTCGTACGCGGGTCCCGTGCCCGGCGCGTGGGAGTGGTACTGGCCGGCGCGTCTGTCGGTGGACCTTGACGTCGCCGACGCCTACACCGACACCGAGCTGACCCGCTCCCTCGGCCTCCGGCTCTGGCACGCCCCCGCCCTGAACGTCCCGCTGTACGCCTTCAACACCAGCTACTCCCACGGCACCATCCTCGACAGCAACCGCCGCGTCGTCGCCGAGTCCCGCATCCCGTACGCGGTCTACGAGTCCGACGAGGGCATGAACCACTTGGACCCGCTGTTCGCGTCCACGGAACGGAACGCGGTGACACGGACCTTGGCGGAGTTCATCGACCGGGTGCGCTGAGTCGTCCGGTCGTTTCGTTGGGCCGGCTGCTCTGGTTGGTCTGGTTGGCCTGGTTGGTCTCGTACGCCTCGTACGCCTCACCATCGCCGTCGGCTGATCGCCCGTGAGACGCCGGCGGTGACGGTCGTGGTCAGGGCCCGGCCCGCGACGGTCGGGCCGTCGTCATCCGTCATCGAGTGTCGATGCGCAGGTCCCGGACGTACCAGTCGTGGCGTGTCCCGTGCTCATCCTCCGTGTACCGGGCGGGTGCGAACCCCGCCCGCCGGGCGACCGCGGCAGACGCTCCGTTCTCCGGCTCCACCCGGATCACCGCCTCCTCGCCGCCTTCGCTCGCCGCGTAGCGGGAGACGAGGAGAACCGCGCGCGTGGCCAAGCCGCGCCCCCTCCACGTCGGGTAGAGGCCGTAGGCGACATTCACCTGGCCGGGAGCCAAGCCGTCCGCGGTGAAGCGCAGGTCGATCGTCCCCGCGAGTACCTCGGCGGCGCCCACCCGGATGCCGAAAGCGCGGAGCGGCCCGGCCGTGTCCCACTGCTCACGGCAGTGCCGGATGTAGGTTTCGACGCCCTCGCGGGTGCCGGGACCGCCGCTGAGCCAGCGAACCAGCGGCTCGTCCTCACCCGCGAGGTGCGCCTCCGCATCGTCCAGGCGCAGCGGGGAAAGGGTGATCACCCCGTCGGACAGCCTCACTTCACGCATCCGGCGATTCTTGGCCTCCGAGTCGCGCCGCGCAATCGGATTCCGCCTGCGGCAGCTAGGGCCTGGCACCCGGCCCCTCAGAGGTTGCGGTCCAACAGCTCCAGCAGGGCCGTCCAGTGGCGTTCCGTCGCCTCCGGGCTGTGCATCGCGGTGTCGGCCTGGGTGAAACCGTGGTGGGCGCCGGCGTAGACCTCGCCCCGGTGGCGGACGCCGGCCGCGGTGAGGGTCCTGTCCAGGCGGTCCATCTGCTCGGCCGGGTTCGTGGCGTCGTTGTCGGCGTGCCCGAAGTACAGCTCGGCGGTGATGCGGTCGGCGAGGAGGTGCGGGCTGTCCGGTGCGTCCGTCGCGAGGTACGCGCCGTGGAAACCGGCCGCCGCCGCCACCCGCTCCGGATACGTCCCCGCCGTACGCAGTGCCAAGGCCGCGCCCATGCAGTAGCCGGTGATGCCGACCGGGCCGCCGTTCGTCAGCGGCGAGGCCTCCAGCCAGTCCAGGTAGGCGGTGGCGTCCCGCATCGCCGCCTGCGGAGTCAGCCCCCGCATCGCCGGGCGGATCTGCTCGATGATCTCCGGGCGCTCCGCCGGGTTGATGAACTCGGGCAGCTCCACCAGGGGCGCCCGACCGCTGCGGTACATCACGTTCGGCAGCAGTACGACGTAACCGGCCGCCGCGAGGCGCTCCGCCATGTGCTTCAGGTGGGGGCGGACGCCGAAGGCGTCCATGTACAGCAGTACGGCCGGGTGCGGGGCGCCGTCGGCGGGGTGCGCGAGGTGGGCGTCGGCGGTTCCGTCGGGGGTGGGGATGTCCAGGGGGGTGGTGTGTATGGGGAGAGGGGTGGCGTGGATGGGGAGGGGGGTGGGAGTCGTCGGCATTAGCGCTCTTTCCTTGTGTGTGTGGGAGGGCGTGGCCTGGTCCGTCAGTCAGTCGGTCAAGGTCATCGGGGTGCTGCCCGGTGGGCGGCGGTCGGCCTCGTCCGTCAGTTGCCTCACCCGGGCCGCGGGCAACGGCACACCCGGCGTCTCGAAGAACCAGCGGCCGGCCTCCTCCTGGCTGAGCCCCTCCGGCCGCCGCGCCAGATACGGCTGGACGTACACCGGCGTTCCCGGCTCGCCGCGCCAGCTCTCGGTGAGCGGGCCGATGTCGACCGCGTCGTAGCCGAGGGCGTCGAGGAAGCGGGTCGCCTCCGCCTTGGCCGCCGCGTGGTCGCCCGCGATCGGCAGGGCGCTGCGGTCGGCCGCGCCGGAGGGGCGCGCGCTGGTGAACAGCCGCCGGAAGTCGATGTTGTTGAACGCCTTCACCACGTACGAGTCGGCCAGGTGCCGCTGCACCAACCCGGACGACGTGACGCCGCCCGCGTCCAGTTCGGCGAGGCGGCCGTCGCGGTCCGGGTAGTAGTTCATCGTGTCGATCACCGTCTTGCCGGCCAGTTCGGCGGCGGGCAGCCGCTCGTACGCGTGCAGCGGGATCGTGGCCACGACCAGGTCGGCGGAGCGGGCGGCTTCCGCCGGGGTGGCGGCGCGGGCCTGGGCGCCGAGTTCTTCTACCAGGTCGGTGAGGGTTTCCGGGCCGCGTGAGTTGCTCAGTACGACGTCCAGGCCGGCGGCGACGGCCAGGCGGGCGACCGCGCTGCCGATCATGCCGGTGCCTATGAGGCCGAGGGTGTGGGTGTGGGGGTGGGGGTGTGAGTGGGGGTGGTTGCCGGGGTGGGGCTGGGTCATGGGGGTGGCTCCATGCGGGCAGGGCGTTTGGGCGGGGGGTTAGTGAGAGGAAGTGCCGTATGTGAAACTGAGTGTCACGCTAGCCACTGAGATCCACACCTGCAAGCCAGGGTCGGGGAGGGGCGGTAGCATCGCGGGGTGAGCGAAGCGGCACGGACGAACACCAGGGACATCGCGCGGGCCGCCGTACGGGCCCAACTCGCGCGGGTGGCCTTTGAGTTGTTCCGGCGTGAGGGCTTCGACAAGGTGACGCTGGACGATCTGGCGGCGGCGGCCGGGGTGTCACGGAGTACGTTCCTGCGCTATTTCGGCACCAAGGAGGACGCCGTCCTCGGGGCCTTCGACACGCATGGGAACTGGGTGGCGGAGGCGTTGCTGGCGCGGCCGGCCGATGAGGACGACTGGACGGCGTTGCGGCGGGCGCTCGATACGGTCATCGAGCGGTACCACCGGGACCCGGTGGGGTCGCTGGCCACGGCGCGGCTGGTGCGGGAGACGCCGGCGTTGTGTGCGCGGCAGGCGGAGAAGCAGCATGGGTGGCGGCCGGGGCTGGCTCGGGCGCTGGCCGAGCGTCGGGGTGGTGGTGCGGAGGGGCCGACGCTGGCCGAGTCCGTGCGTGCGGCTGCGGCGATCGACTGTCTGAGCGTGGCCATTGATCACTGGAGTGCGTCGGACGGGGGCCTGGATCTCGTCGGGCTGCTGGACGAGGCTTTCGCGACGCTTGATCCGCGGTGAGGGGTGTGTTCGCCTGCGGGTGAGGGGTGGCCGCCGTTCGCCTGCGGGCGCCTGCGGGTGGGGGGTGGCCGCCGTTCGCCTGCGGGTGGGGCGGGTCGGGGCCGGGCCGGTGTGTCAGTCCGTCGCAGGCGGACGTACTGCTCGGGGGTTGGATGGCGTGAACTTTGCTGAGCCGGCTGT